>NZ_JBHXMF010000021.1:106349-127716 GCF_042721055.1 Streptomyces sp. NPDC058470 | reverse complement strand
GGCCTGAAGCAGGGTCAGAGCTGTCCGCCGCGCTCCAGCGGGATCTTCTCGCCCGCTTCGACGGCGACCGGCAGCCGGTTCTCCGTCGGCGGGAGCGGGCAGGTCGCCAGGTCGGTGTAGGCGCAGGGGAGGTTGCCGGCGCGGTTGAAGTCGACGGTCACCCTGCCCTCGCCGTCCGGGGGACCTACCTGGAGGGAGCGGTTCGCGGCGTACGTGGTCACGCCGGAGGTCTTGTCCGTGAACAGCACCATCAGGCTGCCCGGGGCCTTGCCGTTGAAGGCGGTGAGCCGGTGCGGCATGCCGTCCAGGTCGAACTCGACCTGGCCGGGGGAGTCGTAGACGTGTTCCAGGCCCTCGACGGCGGCGCCGACGGTCACCGGGCGCGGTTCGGCGAAGGGCAGGAACCGCCCGGTGCGGACCCAGCGAGGGTCGGGGGCGTAGGCCGGGGTTTGGGTGAAGGCGGTGCGCAGCACGCTGTCGGGGTGGCGGGGCCGCACGATGTCGTGGCCTCCGCGCTTGGCGACCTCGATCACCGCGTCACCCCACCCGGCCTGGACACTGGCCCGTTCGGCGATGACCCCGAAGTCGTACCGGCCGTGCACCGCCGTGCCGTCGACGGTCAGTTCCTCACCCTCGTCCAGCTCGACCACCACCCCGTCGGCGGTGCTCGACCAGGCTCCCGGGGCGTCCTCGAACCGAGTCGGCTCCGCGCTCAGCCAGCGCAGGCTCGTGATCGCCAGGAACCCGTGCGGACCGGCGAGCACCCCCTCCTTCGCGCTGTGCCACTGCTCCCACTCCTGTACGAAGCTGCCCAGGTCGACCTCTTGGACTGTCATGCCCGCTCCCTCGTATGGCACCCGAGGCGGACAGGCGCACCGCCCGTCCGCCGCACTCGTCTGTTGAGTGCAACTGCCGCGGCCCCGTAGGTCATTCCGGATTGCCGGAGAGATCGGGCCGCGATCGCCCCGACCACGTCGGCGGCGGCCAGGTCACCCGGGTTCTGAGGGGTCGGCCGGGCGATTTTCAGGGCCCGTCGACTCATAAGCCGGACTTATGAGGTCATAGATCGAACCCGACTACTGACTTAGGCTAGCCTTAGTTTAGGCTTCCCGAGGAGTACACCTGTTGTCGCTCGAAGGGAACCTGAACATGCCTCGCCCTCTGCGGGTAGCCATTGTCGGAGCCGGCCCGGCCGGGATCTACGCTGCCGACGCGCTGCTGAAATCCGCAGTGGCGGCGACCGAGCCCGGTGTCTCCATCGACCTCTTCGAGCGGATGCCGGCTCCGTTCGGACTGATCCGCTACGGCGTCGCCCCCGACCACCCCCGGATCAAGGGCATCGTCAAGGCCCTGAACCAGGTGCTCGACAAGCCCCAGGTCCGTCTCTTCGGCAACGTCGACTACCCGGGCGACATCAACCTCGACGACCTGCGCGCCTTCTACGACGCGGTGATCTTCTCCACGGGCGCGACGGCCGACCGGGCGCTCGCCATACCCGGCATCGATCTCGACGGCTCGTACGGTGCGGCGGACTTCGTCTCCTGGTACGACGGACACCCGGACGTGCCGCGGACCTGGCCGCTCGACGCCGAGAAGGTCGCCGTCCTCGGTGTCGGCAACGTCGCCCTCGACGTGGCGCGCATCCTGGCCAAGACGGCGGACGAGCTGCTGCCGACCGAGATTCCGCCCAACGTCCACGACGGCCTCAAGGCCAACAGGGCGCTGGAGGTCCACGTCTTCGGCCGTCGCGGCCCGGCGCAGGCGAAGTTCAGCCCGATGGAGCTGCGGGAGCTGGACCACTCCCCGAACATCGAGGTCATCGTCGACCCCGAGGACATCGACTACGACGAGGGCTCGATCGCGGCCCGGCGCGGCGAGAAGCAGACCGACATGGTCGCCAAGACCCTGGAGAACTGGGCCATCCGCGACGTCGGCGACCGGCAGCACAAGCTCTTCCTGCACTTCTTCGAGTCGCCCACCGAGATCCTCGGCGAGGACGGCAGGGTCGTCGGCCTGCGCACCGAGCGCACCGTGCTGGACGGCACCGGCAACGTCAAGGGCACCGGCGAGTTCAAGGACTGGGACCTCGGTGCCGTCTACCGTGCCGTCGGCTACCTCTCCGACAAGCTGCCCAAGCTGCCCTGGGACGTCGACTCCGGCACGGTTCCCGACCAGGGCGGCCGGGTCATCGAGGAGACCGGCGAGCACCTCCAGTCGACGTACGTCACCGGCTGGATCCGGCGCGGCCCCGTCGGTCTGATCGGCCACACCAAGGGCGACGCCAACGAGACGGTGGCCAGCCTGCTCGACGACCACGGCAACGGCCGCCTGCACACCCCCACCGCACCCGCCCCGGAGGCCGTGGACGCGTTCCTGGCCGAGCGGAACGTCCGCTACACCACCTGGGAGGGCTGGTACCGCCTCGACGCCGCGGAGAAGGCACTCGGCGAACCGCAGGGCCGCGAGCGCGTGAAGCTCGTCGAACGCGAGGAGATGCTGGACGCGAGCGGCGCGTAGGACCTCGGAGCGCGGCGTGTGACCCCCCGGCCGTATCGGCGCAACTTCTGCTCCTGATCCGCAAGTCGTCGTCGAGGACCGTCGATCCGGGTGTCTCTTGTTCGACGTAGGGGTGAGAGACGGAAACGGCGAACCGAGGAGTACGACGATGCCGAAGCTGCGCGTACACAACATCACGATCTCGCTGGACGGCTTTGCCGCAGGCACCAACCAGCGACTGGAGTATCCGCTCGGTGAGGGCTTCGGGGAGGACATGCACGCATGGATGTTCGCCGCGTTGCGTGACCGGGCCGAGGGCAGGACGGGGATCGACGTCGACCACGTCGCCCGCAGTGAGGAGAACATCGGGGCCACCATCATGGGGCGCAACATGTTCGGGCCCCAGCGAGGACCGTGGCCGGACGAGACCTGGCGCGGCTGGTGGGGCGACAACCCGCCTTACCACAACGACGTGTTCGTGCACACGCATCACCTTCGGCCCGCGCTGGTGATGGAGGGCGGGACCACGTTCCACTTCACCGACGAGCCCGTCGAGAAGGTGGCGGAGCGGGCGTTCGAGGCGGCGGCGGGCCAGGACGTGCGGATCGGCGGAGGGGCGGCCACCGTTCAGCAGTATCTGCGCGCCGGTCTGATCGACGAGCTGCACCTGGCCATCTTCCCGACTCTCCTCGGGAGGGGCGAGCGTCTGTTCGACAACCTGGGGGACGGAGTCGACGGCTACCGGGTCGCGGAACTGGTCAGCTCGGCGGCCGTCACGCACGCCAGGCTGGTCCGTCGCTGACCAGCCAGCCAGCCAGCCAGACATTCAGCCGGCCGTCCATCCATCCATGTTCGGCCGGCCGGCCCGCCCGATGGACGAGGCTCACGCGCCGCCGTGGCGAGACCCGGGTGCACCCGCGCGCAAGCCGTCCATGACCAGGTCCAGCAGCCGTCGGGCGCGCGGCTGCCACTCCCCGTGCGGGTCGATCTGCCAGAGTCCGGCGATGGCGAGCATGAAGTCGTCGGGGGTCACTCCCGGACGGGTGGTGCCCGCCTCCTCGTTCGCCTTCAGCAACAGGGTGATGGCCGAGGTCACCGGGCCGTATCCCACCTTGGCCAGGGTGCCGTGCGGCGGTCCTGCGGTCTTGCGCAGCGCGTCGGCCAGGCCGGCCTTGGCCATGGCGTACTGGGCGAGGCGGTCCATCCACTCCCGCAGGGCCTGGTCGGGAGCTCGGGTCTCCAGCAGCTGGGCCGCGGTGTCGGCGACCTGCTGCACCTCGTAGCGGTACACCTCAAGGACGAGTGCCTCGCGGTTCGGGAAGTTCCGGTAGAACGTCCCCTGTCCCACGCCGGCCTTCTTCGCGATCACGCTCAGCGGGGCGTCGGCCGAGCACGTCAGCTCCGTGAGCGCCACCGCGAGGATGCGCTCGCGATTGCGTTGCGCGTCCGAGCGCAGGGGAGCGCCCATGTCGCTCGTGTCCTCGTCGGGTCGCACGCGTCCTCCCCTCGGCCGGGTCTTGCTAAGCGGACAACTGTCCGTTAGGTTCGGGGCTACCGGACAGTTGTCCGCTTAGAGCCCACTGTAGCGGCAGATCAGGCCAGTGCGGCCGACTGATGTCCATCGCCACCGACTCCTTCACCTGTAGTGCTATGCGAAAGAAGGCCGATCATGGCCCCCTCGACGTCGAGCGCCATCACCCTGAACATCAACGGGGAGAAACACACGCTGCCCGTCGACCACCGCACCACCCTGCTCGACGCGCTGCGCGAGCGCCTGGATCTGACCGGCACCAAGAAGGGCTGCGATCAGGGCCAGTGCGGCGCCTGCACGGTGCTGCTCGACGGGCGCCGGGCCCTCTCCTGCCTCCAGCTCGCGGTCGCCGCCGAGGGGCGGGCGATCACCACCATCGAAGGTGTGGCGGACGGTGACCGGCTGCACCCCGTCCAGCAGGCCTTCCTCGACCTCGACGGCTACCAGTGCGGGTACTGCACACCGGGGCAGATCTGTTCCGCCATCGCGGTGATCGAGGAGCACGCGGCGGGCTGGCCGAGCGCCGTCACCGCCGACGTCCGGCCCGAAGCGGGGGTCCCGCCGCTCACCGACGAGGAGATACGCGAGCGGATGAGCGGAAACCTGTGCCGCTGCGGCGCGTATGTGTCGATCGTGCGGGCGGTCGAGCGGGCCCAGGCGGCCGAGATCGAGAACCGGACCGAAGGAGCGGCGGTATGAGGGAGTTCGAGTACCAGCGTGCGTTCGACGTCCCCGGCGCGGTCGCCCTGCTCGACGCCGACCCAGAGGCGCGCTTCCTCGGCGGCGGCACCAACCTCGTCGACCTGATGAAGGCCGGTGTGGAAAGGCCCGCCCGGCTCGTCGACGTACGCGAACTGCCCCTCGACCGGATCGAGTTCACACCGGACGACGGACTGCGCATCGGCGCGACGGTCACCAACAGCGACCTTGCCGCCCACCCCGAAGTGCGCCGCCACTACCCGGCGTTGACGCAGGCCGTCCTGGCCGGCGCCTCCGGTCAGCTGCGCAACATGGCCACGGTCGGCGGGAACCTGCTCCAGCGCACCCGCTGCGGCTACTTCACCGACCTGGCGAAACCGTGCAACAGGCGTGCTCCCGGCAGCGGTTGCCCCGCCGTCGAGGGCGAGCACCACAACCACGCCATCCTCGGCGCCTCCGAACACTGCGTGGCCACCCACCCCTCGGACATGGCGGTCGCACTCGCTGCCTTCGACGCCGTCGTGTCGTACGAAACGGCCGACGGGCCGGGCGAGTTGCCGCTCGCGGAGCTCTACCTCCCGGTGGGTGACACCCCCCATCTGGAGACGGCGCTGCCGCCCGGCGCACTGATCACCGGCGTCACCCTGCCGCCGGCGCGGGTCGCCGCCAACTCCCGCTACCGCAAGGTGCGCGAGCGCGCCTCGTACGCCTTCGCCGTCGGCTCGGTCGCCGCCGCCCTCGACGTTCAGGGCGATGTCGTACGTGAAGTGCGGCTGGCCTTCGGAGCGGTGGCGTCCAGGCCGTGGCGGGCCTCGGAGGCCGAACGGGTGCTGACCGGGGGACCAGTGAGCGCCGAGGCGTTCGCCGCCGCGGCCGACGCCGAACTGGCGGCCGCCGAAGCGCTGCCCCACAACGGATACAAGGTGACGCTGATCCGCAACCTCGTCGTGGCCGTGCTGACCGAACTCGCCGAGGAGGCTTCCCGATGACGACGCCGACGCCGACCACGACGACCGGAACCGCCGCCGCGACCCGGGCCGTCGGTACCGCCCGCACGCGTGTGGAGGGCACGGCCAAGGTCACCGGAGCGGCCCGCTACGCCGGAGAGATCCCCTACGCCGAACTCGCCCACGGCTGGCTGGTGTTGTCCACCGTGGCCCGCGGCCGTATCCGTTCGGTGGAGGACGCGCCCGTCCTCGGGATGCCCGGAGTCCTCGCCGTCCTGCACCACAGGAACGCCCCGCGCCTCGACGCGAACTACACGAACGGGTTCGGGCGGCCCGACCCCGTGCTGCAGCTCTTCCAGCACGACCGGGTCCCCTTCGTCGGCTGGCCGGTGGCTCTGGTCGTCGCCGAAACCTCCGAGCAGGCGAGGGAGGCCGCCGAGGCGCTGCTGGTCCGGTACGACGAGGAGCCGCACGACGTCGCGTTCTCCGCCGGGCGACCGGGGACATACACGCCGGAGGACTCGGAGACGGCGAAAGGGGACCTGGAGTCCGAACTCGCCGCGTCCGAAGTCGTCGTGGACGCGGAGTACACCACGCCGGAGGAGCACCACAGCCCCTTGGAGCCGCACGCGGCGATGGCGCGCTGGGACAACGGCCGGCTCGAAGTCGTCGACTCCAACCAGGGCAGCGCGTTCGTGGCGGACGAGCTCGCGAAGCTGTTCTCGCTCGACCGCGACTCGGTGCGGGTGCGGTCCGAACACGTGGGCGGCGGCTTCGGAGCCAAGGCGACCCGTCCGCACTCGATCCTCGCCGTGATGGCGGCGACCGTCCTGCACCGCCCGGTCAGAGTCGTACTGACCCGTCGTCAGATGTTCTCGCTGGTCGGCTATCGCAGCCCCACCGCGCAGCGCGTCAGGCTCGGCGCCGACGCCGACGGGCGACTGCGCGCGTTCGACCACCAGGCGCACAGCCTGACCTCGACCGTCCATGAATTCGTCGAGAGCAGCGCCAACTTCGGGCATGCGATGTACGACGCCGACGCGCATCACACCGTGAACCGTGTCGTACGGCTCGATGTGCCGACTCCGAGCTGGATGCGCGCGCCGGGCGAGGCACCGGGCTCGTTCGCGGTGGAGTCCGCGCTCGACGAACTCGCCGAGAAGTGCGGCATCGACCCGATCGCACTGCGCGTACGCAACGAGCCCGACGTCGGGCCCGTCTCCGGGCTGCCGTTCGCCAGCCGGAACGTCCTCGCCTGCTACCAGGAGGGCGCCCGCAGGTTCGGCTGGGCGGACCGCGACCCGCGCCCCGGCATCCGTCGTGAAGGGCGCTGGCTGCTCGGTACCGGTATGGCGGCGTCCGCGTTCCCGACGCTCTCCGCACCGTCGACGGCGGCCGTGACGGCGGAGGCGGACGGTACCTTCACCGTCAGGATCACCGCGGCGGACATCGGGACGGGGGCGCGCACCGCGCTGACGCAGATCGCCGCGGACGCGCTGGAGGTGGAACCGGGGCGGGTGCGGGTACGCATCGCCGACAGTGATTTCGGTCAGGCGATGATCGCCGGCGGCTCGATGGGCACCCGCTCCTGGGCCTGGGCGATCAACGCCGCCGCGGGCGAGCTGCGTGAGCAACTGGCCCTGGGCGGCGGCATTCCACCCCAGGGGATCACCGCACGCTCCAACACCTCCGAAGCCGTCCGCGCACTGTCCAAGAAGGAACGGAACGCGTTCGGTGCGCAGTTCGCCGAGGTCGCGGTGGATGTCACCAGCGGTGAAGTACGCGTACGCCGGATGCTCGGCATCTTCGCCGCGGGCCGGATCGTCAACCCGCTGACCGCACGCGGCCAGTTCATCGGCGGGATGGTCTGGGGACTGTCCATGGCGCTGCACGAGGAGGCGGTCAGGGACCAGGCATCCGGCGGCCATGTCGGCGCCGACCTCGCGGGCTACCACTTCGCCGCACACGCCGACATTCCGCCCATCGAGGCGGACTGGGTGGACGACCCGGACCCCGACGACCCCGTCGGAATCAAGGGCATCGGCGAGATCGGGGTGGTGGGCGGCGCCGCGGCGATCGCCAACGCGGTCTGGCACGCGACCGGCGTACGCCACCGCAATCTGCCGATCCGGCCCGACCGCGTGCTGATGGCGACTGCGGGCGGACATGCTTGACCTCGCCGACGAGTTGAACCGGTGGACCGAGGAGGGCCGGGACTTCGCCGTCGCCACCGTGGTGTCGGTCGGCGGCAGCGCGCCACGCGGTCCCGGCGCCGCTCTCGCCGTCGACGGCCACGGCACGGTCATCGGCTCGGTCTCCGGCGGCTGCGTCGAAGGGGCGGTGTACGAGCTGTGCGTCCAGGCCCTCCAGGACGGCCACCCGGTGCTCGAACGGTTCGGCTACAGCGACGAGGACGCCTTTGCGGTGGGCCTCACCTGCGGCGGGGTCATCGATGTCCTGGTCACGCCGGTACGAGCGGACGCGCCCGTCGGAAAGGTGATCGCGGCGGCCCTGTCGGCCGCCGCCCGCCGGGAGGCGGTCGCCGTGGCCCGGGTGGTCCGCGGCCCGGCCGAGCTGCTCGGCGGGGCGTTGTTGGTCCACTCCGACGGGTCGCATGACGGGGGACTCGGGGGATCGGACGGTAGGGACTCGCACGAGTTGCGCGCGGGTGGCCCGGAGGGTTCGTACGACGGCGGTCTCCATGGCCCTCGCACAGATCACGGCCACGACGGCCTCTCGGCTCCGGACCGGACCGCGCTGGCGGAGGCCCGCGCGATGCTGGACGCCGGTCGGACGGGCACGGTCGAGATCTCGGAGGACGGATCCCGCTGCCCGGGCGGCGTGACCCTGTTCGTCGAGACGAGGGTGCCGCCGCCCCGCATGATCGTGTTCGGTGCCGTGGACTTCGCGGCGGCGCTGGTGCGGGCGGGCAGGTTCCTCGGCTATCACGTGACCGTGTGCGACGCCCGTCCGGTCTTCGCCACACGCCTCCGCTTCCCCGAGGCCGACGAGATCGTGGTCGACTGGCCGCACCGCTACCTCCGGAGCACGGGGACCGACGGGCGCACGGTGCTGTGTGTGCTCACGCATGACGCCAAGTTCGACATTCCGCTGCTGGAGACGGCCCTGCGGCTGCCGGTCGCGTTCGTCGGTGCGATGGGCTCGCGCCGCACCCATCAGGACCGTGATCGCCGGCTGCGCGAAGTCGGGCTCACCGACGCCGAGTTGGCCCGCCTGCGGTCCCCGATCGGGCTCGACCTCGGCGCCCGTACGCCCGAGGAGACCGCCCTGTCCATCGCGGCGGAGATCGTCGCGGCCCGCCGGGGAGGGACCGGTGTTCCGCTGACCGGATCGGGGACACCGATCCACCGCGACATGGACGGGAGGGACGCCGACGGGCCGGCCCGCACCGAGGCGGCCGCGTGAACCGGTGAAGGTCTGCGCGGGGAGCTCAGGTGGCCGGAGCCGAGTTCACGAGCCAGTCGTACGCTGCCCGTGCCGTGAAGTCGGCCTGGCCGCCGCGCAGCAGCAGATCCGCCGTGGCGAACCGCGGGTCGTCGGCCTGGGCGGCGACGTAAGGGATGGCGATGCAGCGCATCCCGGCCGCGTGCGCGGCTGCGGCGCCCGGAGCGGCGTCCTCCAGGACCACGCAGTCGGGCGCGGACGCCCCCAGGCGGCGCGCCGCCTCCAGGAAGACGTCGGGTGCGGGCTTGCCGTGCGCGACCTCGTCGGACGAGACGACGGTCGGCAGAGAGGAGACCAGGCCCGTGCCGGTCAGGATCGCCTCGATGGCCTCCGGCGAGGAGCCCGAGGCCACGGCCATCGGGACGCCGTCCCCGGCGAGCAGTTCCACGAACTTCCGCATCTCCGGGTACACACGCGTGGAGGCGCGGGCCAGCTCCAGATAGCGGCGGTTCGTCTCGGCGAACAGGGTGTCGAGCGGCACCGCCAGGCCGTAGCGATTCTTCAGCAGGGCAAGTGTCTCCTGGGCGCTGATGCCGACGTAACTCTCGTGGTCGGACCAGGTGAAGTCGGTGACGCCGAGCTCGGCGAGCGTCCGCCGGCCCGCCTCGAAGTAGTTCGGCTCGCTGTCCACGAGCGTTCCGTCGAGATCGAAGATCACTGAGGTGCTGCCGAGGGTGCCCATGGATTCCAGGATGCCAATGATCAGCTCGGTGCCGGGCCGTCGGGGCCGCTGGTGCGGTGAGCGTGGGGGCGGCCGGTCAGTTCTTCGCGGCGCGGCCGATCGACTCCACCAGCGGCAGCAACCGCTGCGGGACGCGCTCGCGCAGTACCACCTCCGTACGGGTGCGCACGACGCCCGGCACGCTGATCAGTGCCTGGATGACATCCTCCAGGTGCGCGTTGTCGCGCGCCACGACCCGGGTCAGCAGATCGCCGCCGCCGGTGATCGAGAACGCCTCGATGATCTCCGGTACGGCGGCCAACGCGTCGCCGACGTCGTCGAGATGGCCCTGCGTGACCTCGATGTGCACGAAGGCGAGCACGGGGTGGCCCAGTGCCGCGGGGGACAGGGTCGGGCTCGTACCGGTGATCACTCCGTCCCGCTCCAGCCGGTCGAGGCGGGCCTGGAGGGTGCCGCGGGCGATGCCGAGGGTACGGGCGTACTCGCGCACGCTGGTGCGTGGCTGCTCCAGCAACAGTCGCAGAATACGGGTGTCCAGCTCGTCCACGGCCATGGTCCGTCGCCCTCCTGCCGCCTCCGGTGATCACTTCCGACTGTACCAATGGCACCACTCAAGGCGAATCAGCTGAACCAGCACCCGGACGCCCACCCCAGGCCTTCGCGGCCGACGGGGTTTGGAGCGCCATTCCGCGGTCAGCCGTAGAGGTGGACCCTCTGCCGAGGACAAGACGGATCAGTTGAAGGACGACCGGAATTCCGTCTCCTGCGAGATGGCCCCGGCAAAAGGCAATGAGAAAAGGTCACGAGAAAAGGTCACGCGACGAGACTTGGGAGCAAAGCATGTGCGCGGAACACCGGATGAACCGGACGCTCTCCACCGACACGGTGGCTGTCCCGGAGCAGCCGCGCTCAGGGCCGCGCAGTCCGGCCGAGGTGCGCCAGGCGGTCAGGCGCGCACTTGAGGGGCGATTCCGTGACAGCGATACCGCTGATGACGAGGATGCCGTGAGTGACGCCTTGCTCGTGGCCTCCGAACTGACGACCAACGCGATCAGGCACGGGGGTGGCCTCACGGACTTTCAGGTCACGCTGGCCGGCTGCGAAGTACTCCTGTCGGTGAGTGATCGAAGCGAGCAACTGCCGCTGGTCGTACGCGGTGTCGACGAGTCGGGTGACCTGCGGGTGGGAGGCCATGGCTGGCCGATCGTCTGCCGTCTCGCGCGCGATGTCGTCGTCTCGGATCTGCGCACCGGAGGAAAGCGCATCACGGCTGTGGTGCCCCTCTCGTCGTCCTGAGGCTTTCCGGAGAAGATCGGCCTCGTTTCCGTCTTTCCGCCGGGCGTATGCGTGACAGGCCCGTATGCCCCGGCTTGCAGCGCATATGCCTCGCGTCCGAACCCGTGAGAAGTGAGCCTGGCCTGCCCATCACGTGTTCTTTTCGGACAAGGGCGTCTTCCGGACGTGGCTCGCGGAAGAAGTGAACACGTCTGTTTGACCGGAGGAATGCCGGGCAACTGGATTTCGTGCTTCGGACCGGAGGCGCGCCGGCGGGAGTGGTATGCCGCGCGGCCGCCCTTCGGCGGCCCGACGGCACCGCGTCTCGCGGTCAGACCCCAACAGCACCGTGGAGGGCGATTTCGCATGCTCACTGACGTATCCGCGCGCTTTTCCCCCGGCCCCGCCCCGAGCGGGTCCGCCACCAAACGACCGTACGACGACGCACCGGACTGCGCATCGGCTTTCACCCGGCTGGTGGAGCTGGACGAGGGGCCCGAGCGCGACCTCATCCGCGATGAACTGGTCGAGTCGTGGCTGCCGATGGCGTATCGCATCGCGGGCCGCTTCCGTGACCGGGGCGAGTCGATCGAGGACCTTCGACAGGTCGCGGCACTGGGCCTGGTGAAGGCCGTCGACCGCTTCGACCCGGCGCGCGGGGCCTTCGAGAGTTACGCGGTACCGACCATCACCGGCGAGATCAAGCGCCACTTCCGCGATCGCATGTGGGCGTTGCGGGTTCCGCGGCGCGTGCAGGAACTCAGGAACAAGGTGCGGGTCGCACGTCGCGAGCTCAGCCAGTTCCCCGGCGCTTCCGAGCCCTCGGCCGCCGAGATCGCTGCCCACACCGGTCTCTCGGAGGACGAGGTCGGTGACGGGATGGAGGCGATGGAGAGCTTCAGCACCCTCTCCCTGGACGCCGAACTGTCCTCCAGGGAGGACGGCTACAGCCTTGCCGACACACTCGGCGCGGCCGACTCCTCCTTCGACACGGTGGTGGACCGCGAGGCCGCGAAGCGGGGCCTGAGCCGCCTGCCCGAGCGCGAGCGCGCCATTTTGTACATGCGGTTCTTCGAGGGCATGACCCAGAACCGCATCGCCGACCGGCTGGGCATCTCCCAGATGCACGTCTCCCGGCTCATCACCAACAGCTGTGCCCGCGTACGCGCCGAAGTGCTCGACGACGAGGCGCGCCGCCAGCACCCCGCGGGCCCGACCCGAACCACCTGACCAGTCAGCTGCTTTCGCTTGTTGTTCCTGCCTGCTCTCACCTGACCTAGGAGTACGGACATGCTGATGCCCCACCCGGAGACGCTGCGCGAGCTGGTGGCCGAGTACGAGGCACTCGCGGCCCAGGAAGCCGCGGACCGTACGGGAAGGCCGGGCCAACGGGCTCAGGACCTCGCGTACACGCTCTGTGTCTCGACCGGCACCCGTGATGTGCGGCTGGCTCTGGCGGCGGCCCGTCGGCAACTCGTGGTCGAGACCGCGGTGATACCCGCGATGAGCGACTGACACCGGACTGGAGCGCACCGGCAACCGAATCGAACGACTCCAAGCGGGAGGAAAGTTGACCGTCTCGGGAGACGAAGCAGCCACCGGGAACGCTGGGCGTGACGAGACCCAGGAGGAGGGAGCCGACCGCAAATGGAGCGAGCTCATCCAGGAGATCCGGGTGGCTCAGACGGGTGTGCAGATCCTGTTCGGCTTCCTGCTCACCGTCGTGTTCACCCCGCGATACGGGCAGTTGGCGCAGCTGGACAAGGCCATCTACATCGTCACGGTGGTCCTCGGGGCCGCTGCCACGGGTGCGCTGATAGGTCCTGTGGCCCTTCACCGGATCGTCTCCGGGCGGCGCGTCAAACCGCAGGCGGTGAGGTGGGCTTCGCGGCTGACCTTCGTAGGGCTCGTGCTGCTCCTCGCGACCATGACCGCGTCACTGTTGCTGATTCTCCGGGTGGCCACGCACGACGTGTACGTGCCGTGGCTCGTCGCCGGGGTGGTCGCCTGGTACCTGTTCTGCTGGTTCGTCCTGCCCATGTGGGTGCGCTACCGGTACACCAGCGACTGATACACCAACGACTGACACACCAGCGACCGCTACAGCAGCGTCCGATACGCCGGCGCACCAACCCCCGCCACCGCCGGCGCACCAACCCCCGGCACCAGGAGTACCCGTGCAAGAGTCCCTGTGGAACTACACGCCCACCAGCGGTCACACGCCCGACGACGACCTGACCGGCTACGCGGTCGAGGCCGCGGACGGCCACATCGGAACCGTCGACAAACACTCCGGCGCCGTCGTCGACCAGTACATCGTGGTCGACACCGGGGTGTGGATCTTCGGCAGGAAGGTCATGCTGCCCGCCGGCACGATCGTGGCCATCGACCATGAGGCCAAGAAGGTATATGTGTCCCTCAGCAAGGCCGAGATCAAGGCGTCACCCGAGTTCGACGAGGACAAACACCTGGGCGACCCCGCCTACCGCGACCAGCTGGGCGGCCACTACGGATCCGGTCACTGAGGCCGTCCGGCCAGCCGGCCCCGCCACGCCCCGGTCCGGCGCCACCACGCCCGGACCCGGCACGCGCCGGGAGAGCACCAGGGCAGGGGCGGCAGATCACCAGGGCAGGAAGGTGTGCACGTCCTTGCCGTCGGGCCGCAGTTCCACGCTGACCTGGTCGCACAGGGTGTGAATCAGGTGCCAGCCGATTCCGCCACCGCCCTGCCGCGGATGGAACGGGCGGGGTGCGGGCGGAGTGGTGCTGCTGTCCCGCACGGTCACATGGACGCCGTCGAAGGTGCGGCGCATGTGGAGTTCGAAGGGACCAGGGGCGTACTGGACCGAGTTCGCGACGAGCTCGGTGACCACCAGCAGGATGTCGTCCCAGTGCTCGACCGCGCTCGGCGGCGACGCCCGGGCGAGGGAGGCCAGATAGGCTTCCGCTGTCAGGCGCGCATCGGTCACGTTGCGCAACTGGCCGGCAAAGGCCTTGGAGAGGGCCTCGGTCCCCTGCCGCGACGGCTTTCTTTCCCCACTCGGATCGCTCGCCATGTCGCCTTCCCGTGTGGGCTCCTCCACGCTTCCCTGACGTGGACATGGTCCCCTTGCCCGGGGCTGCCTACGCCGTGGTGCCCCGGGACCGCCGGGCCGCCCGCCGCCACAATGAACGCCGCTCAGCCTCACTTGTACCACCCCAGACCCCGATACTCTGGCCCGTTTCGAGGGCCCACTCCAGGCACTGGTCGCGTACCGGGCAGCCCTGGCAGACGGCCTTCGCCTCGTTGATCTGCAAAATCGCGGGGCCTGTCGTGCCGACGGGGAAGAACAGGTCGGGGTCGACGGTGCGGCATGCCGCGGATTCGCGCCAGTTGTCCATGAGGGCCTCCTGCGCTCGCAGTCGTGTGGATCGGTGCGGGTTCCTTCGGTGTTCGGGTCACCCGTGATGGCACAGGTGAAACAGAAATGCGCCGATGACCCGAATGTCCTGCCGACGCGTGAGCCGACTGTCCTGCGGCCCGTGCCCCGGATGTCCTCCCGGCGCCTGCCCCGGATGTCCTGCTGAAATCCGCCTGCTTGAACCCTGACCCACCAGGGAAAGCGGATTCGAAGTGCGGCCGGTCATATGCCCGCGCCGGGCGAACGGCAGTCACCTGCCGTCGAGTTAAGGAGGTGGGACATGGCGCAGGAAGCCGACGACGTCTGGGAGCGGTTCGCCATCGGCCTGGCGGAGATGGCGCGGGATCTGCTGGCACAGGACTCGGTCCAGGCCACCCTGGACCGGATCGTGGCGCACGCCTCGGTGCTGATCACGGAAGTCGACGAGGCCGGGATCCTCACCCTCCGTCACGGCGAGGTCCACGCTCTGTCCGCGACGAGTGACCTGGTGCGCACCGCGGACCGGATCCAGCAGGACCTGCGGGAAGGGCCGTGCTTCGACGCCGTCGTAGACCGCCGACAGGTCTACTCCATCGAGGATCTGCGTGAACCGCATGAGCGCTGGTCGCGCTTCGCCCCCGAGCTGAGGAAGCTCGGCATGGGGAGCTCCTTGGGCTATCTGCTGTTCACCGAGGACGACGCGCTCGGCGCGCTCAACCTCTACTCGCGCCTGCCGCACGCCTTCGACGACATGGCACAGCGCGCGGGCTGGGTGCTCGCCTCCCACGCGGCCGTGGCGTTCTCCGCCGCCCGCACGCACCAGCAGCTCAGCCACGCGCTGGAGACGCGCCACGAGATCGGTGAGGCCATGGGCATCCTCATGGAGCGCCACGGGCTGAGCGAGGACACGGCCTTCAAGGCCCTCAAGAAGGCCTCCCAGGACCGCAACATCAAACTCCGCGAGATAGCGCGTCAGATCTGCCGGACCGGCGAGAAGCCCGACTGACCGCACCCTCGGCGCACGGTGCTACGACACCCGGATCCCGACGATGCAGGTGTCGTCGTCGGTGTCCGACCTGCTGTACGTGAGGAGCCGGTCCAACTGGTGGTCCAGCGTGGGGCGGACCGTGCGGGCACTGGTCAGCAGCTGGGCCATCGACTCCTCGACCGACCGGTCACGCCGCTCGACCAGCCCGTCCGTGTACATCAACAGGGTGTCCTCGATCGCCAGTTGGACCTCGCCCTCCTCGTACGTGGCCTCGGGTACGGCACCGAGCAGGATCCCCTTGAGGAGGGGCAGCGGGTTCGCTTCCGTGTCACGGACCAGGACGGGCGGCAGGTGACCGGCCCTGGCCCACCGCAGGGTGCGCCGGGCCGGGTCGTAGAGGCCGCAGACCGCCGTGGCGGTGATGGAGCCCGTCAGATGGTGCGCCACGATGTTGAGCCACGACAGCAGCTGGCCCGGACCCGCACCCGTCACGGCGAGTCCGCGCAGCGCGTTCCGCAGGACCACCATGCTGGTCGCCGCCTCGATCCCGTGACCGGCCACGTCGCCGACACACAGGAGCACCAGCCGCGAGGGCAGGACAACGGCGTCGTACCAGTCGCCGCCCACCAGTTGCTCGGTCTCCGCCGGCCGGTAGCGGACGGCCACCTGGAGCCCCGGCGCCTGCAACGGAGCCTGGGCCGGTGGCATGATCGCGTGCTGCAGTTGCAGGGTCAGCCGGTTGCGTTCGTGTGCCTGCTGCTCGCTGTGGGCGAGTTGGTCGCGCGTCGCCGCGAGCGCGACCTCCGTCCAGTGCTGGGCGGAGATGTCCTGGCAGGCCCCTCGTACGATGAACAGCTGGTTCTCGGCGTCCAGCACCGGCTCGGCCACCACCCGCAGATGCCGGGTCACCCCGTCCGGGCGCTGGAGCCGGAACGCCGCCGTGGCGGGCCGCCGGTGGTGGAGGAGGGTGCGCAGAAAACGGCCGATCGCCACGGCGTCGTCGGGGTGTGCGTGTGCGGGCAGGTCCTCGAGCGGCACGGGCGTGTCGGAGGCGGAGCGCCCGTACAGGCTGTAGAGCGTGCCGTTCCAGGTGATCTCGCCGGTGAGCAGGTTCTCCTCGAAGCCGCCGATCCTGCCGAGCCGTTGGGCGTGCTGAAGCAGGCTGGCGAGCCGTGCGGTCTCTTCCTCGATACGCCACAGGAGCAGCACGCTGTCGCCGTGCCGGCTGAGGCTGATGTCGGCCACGCTCGACAGCGGTACCTGCTCGACCAGCGCCGTGAGATCCATCCGGTGGTCCCGGAACGGCTCACCCGTGGCGTAGACCCGCTCGACGTGCTGGAAGAGCTCGCTCTCCCCGGCGGCCAACGGATAGGCCTCCAGCAGCAGGGCTCCATTGACGACGCCGCGGGGTCGTCCGGCGGGGTCGACGAATCGGCTGTTCACATGGCGGATCCGGAAGTCCGCGAGCCGTCCGCCGTCGTCGAGGTGGGGTTCGAGGATCAGCGCGGGATCGTGCAGTCCGTCGATGAGATCGATCAGTTCCGCGACACCGGGCGTGACATGCGGGCCGTTGGCCTGCGTGCGGTCGCTCAGGAGAGGGCGGCTCTCCAGCGTGTGGGCGCACAACTCGGCCAGCGCCTCGACCTGGCGGGCGACCTGGGGCGACTGCGGTTCCAGGGGCGACGGCCAGGCGATTTCGAGGACGCCGTGGATACGGCCGCCGACACCGGCCGGGGCCGCCACCCTCCCGCCGTACGGGTAGTGGGTGCGCCCGATGGTCGGTTGCCCGGCCTCGGTGAGTGACGCGGTCCACTGTGTCGTACGACCGGACAGGGCCCGGCGCGCCACCGTCGCCACGCCGGGCGGTACGTAGCGCCAGCGCTCCGCCTCCGCCGCGGAGAACCCCGCGCTGCCCGCCAGGGTGAGACAACCGTCGACGCCGACCGCCCAGATGGCCACGGCCACCGCGCCGAGCGGTGCCAGAGCGTGCTGGAGCAGCGAGTCGGCCACCGACTGGGTGTCGTCGGCGGCCAGCGCACCACTCTCCGCCTCCCGCAGCCGGACCGCCGGGGAGGTGTCCCGGGCGTCGTGGGAACCGGTCGTGGCGGCCAGGAAGGTACTGGTGACCTCGGAGAGCCGGTCGCGCGCCGCCTGGTTGATGACGTCGACGGCGAGTTCGAGCAGGCCCACCTCGCCCTGCTCGGTCAGCTCGGTGAGCTGTCGGGCGGCCTGCGCGGGGCCGCAGCCCAGACGCTCGATCAGGATGCCCTTGGCGAGCTCGATCAGGGCGCGGCCGTCGGCTTCGGCCTGCGCGGCCTGCACCTCGCGACGCAACCGGTCCACCGTGGCGGCCAGTCTGCCCACCATGGACGTCGACGCGACGTCGGTCAGGCCGTCCGTCGGTTCGGCCGTCCAGGTACCCGGAGGCTGTTCGGGAGTGCTCACGGTGCGGTTGCTCCTCGGCTGGGACGTCCGCATGGGCGGGGGAGAGGGGTGCGGGGAAGGCGCCCGGCCGGCCGGGCGAACCGGCGGGCGCCCTCCGGTGTCACTCGCTCAGCCAGCGCCGGACGCAGGCGATGAGGTCGTCGGTGTCGACCGGCTTGGCCACATAGTCGCTCGCACCCGACAGGAGACTCTTCTCCCGGTCGCCGGGCATCGCCTTCGCGGTGACGGCGATGATCGGCAGGTCGGCATACCGGGGCATTTTGCGGATCTCAGCCGTGGCGGCGTAGCCGTCCATCTCCGGCATCATCACGTCCATCAGGACGACCGCGATCTCGGGACGGCTGAGCAGGGTCTCGATCCCCTTCCTGCCGTTCTCCGCGTGCAGCACCTGGAATCCGTGCAGTTCCAGGATCCCGCTGAGGGCGAAGAGGTTGCGGGCGTCGTCGTCGACCACGAGGACCGTGGTGCCGTGGAAGGCGTCGCCGACGATCCGTGCGTCCTGGGGCTGCGGCTTCTCGGCGCGGACCAGCGGGAGCACGTCCCCCGGTTCCTCGGCGGAGAGATGCAGGGCGATGCGTTCGCGCAACTCGTCCAGGCTGGAAAGGAACTCCAGCGTCCGGGGGCCGGACCGGGACTGCAGGTCCTGCTCCTGGGCCAGGTCCACGCGGCTCCCGTTGTGGACGAGCACGGGGACGTTCGCCAGGGCCGAGTCGCCCTCGACGGCCTCCAGGAAACTGGCCGCCTCCCCGTCCGCCATGCCGAGTTCGAGGACGACGCAGTGGCAGGCTCCGGCGGCCAGCGCGCTCGCCGCCTCCTGCGCGCCCACCACCGTGACGACGTCGACCGTCTTCCGTGTGCCGCTGTCGTCACGACTGCGGTTGAGATCCCCGACCGCGCTCTCGGCGACGAGGGTGAGCAGACCGCGCGGCCGTTCCTCGACGACCAGCAGCCGACGCCGGTTCTGCCGGGGCAGTCCGGCCGGGCCCTGTGCCGGAGTTCCTGCCCTCACCACGTCGGCGGCGTCCGCGCGCGGCGCGGAGTCCGGCTGCCGGCTGCCGCTCAGCAGCTCCTCGAAGTCGGGACGGGCCACCGGAAGGAAGAGGGTGAAGGTACTGCCCTGACCGGGTGTGCTGTCCACGGTGACCTGGCCACCTAGCAGACGGGCGATCTCCCGGGTGATGGACAGACCGAGACCGGTGCCGCCGTACTTGCGGCTCGTGGTGCCGTCGGCCTGCTGGAACGCGCCGAAGATCGTCTCGAGTTGCTGTTCCGGGATACCGATACCGGTGTCCTTCACCCGGAAGGCGATGACGGTGCCGGCGTGCAGCACCCCCTGCGGGATCTCGTGTCCGGTCGCCGGTTCGATACGCAGCTCGACGCGTCCCTGCTCGGTGAACTTGACCGCGTTCGACAGCAGGTTGCGCAGGACCTGACGGAGCCGGGAGTCGTCGGTGAGCAGGTCGTCGGGCGCGCCGGGCGCGGTGGTGATCGTGAAGTCCAGACTCTTCTGCGAGGTCATGGGCCGGAAGGTGGCCTCGACATACTCCAACAGGCGGCGCAGCGAGACCTGTTCGGGGGAGAGATCCATCTTGCCTGCCTCGACCTTCGACAGGTCGAGGATGTCGTTGATCAGTTGGAGCAGATCCGAGCCCGCGGAGTGGATGATCCCCGCGTACTCGACCTGCTTCGGCGTGAGGTTGCGGGAGGGGTTCTGGGCCAGCAACTGGGCCAGGATGAGCAGGCTGTTGAGCGGGGTCCGCAGCTCGTGGCTCATGTTCGCCAGGAACTCGGACTTGTATTTCGAGGCCAGCGAGAGCTGCTGGGCTCGTGCTTCGAGTTCCTGCCGGGCCTGTTCGATCTGCAGGTTCTTGGCCTCGATGTCCCGGTTCTGGGTGACCAGGAGCGAGGCCTTGTCCTCCAGTTCGGCGTTGGAGCGCTGCAGTTCGTCCTGCTGAACCTGCAACTCCTCGGACCTGACCTGCAGTTCGGCCGTCAGACGCTGGGACTCGCCCAGCAGCTCGTCGGTACGGGCGTTGGCCACGATGGTGCTGACGTTGACACCGATGGTCTCCATCAGCTGTTCCAGGAAGGTCTGGTGGACCGAGGTGAAGCGGGTCACCGAAGCCAGTTCGATCACGCCGAGCACCTGCTCCTCGACCACGATGGGCAGCACCACCAGAGCCGTCGGTGCCGTCTGTCCGAGTCCGGAGGAGATGGTCACGTATCCCGGCGGCAGCTCGTCCACCGTGATGGCGCGGAGGCTGCGGGCGGCCTGGCCGACGAGTGAGCGGCCCATCGGGATACGGGCGGGCCGCTCCGTGTCGTCCGGGTAGCCGTAGGACCCGACGAGCCGGAGTTCCGTCCCGTGCGCCGTCTCCTCCGCGAGGTAGAAGGCGCCGTACTGCGCGGCGACCAGCGGGGTGAGCTCGTCCATGATCAGGTCGGCCACGACGTCGAGGTCGCGGTAGCCCTGCATCAGCCCGGAGACGCGGGCCAGATTGGTCTTCAGCCAGTCCTGCTCATGGTTGGCCCGCGTGGTCTCGCGCAGGGACTCGACCATGGAGTTGATGTTGTCCTTGAGCTCGGAGACCTCGCCCGACGCCTCGACGGTGATCGAGCGGGTCAGGTCACCCTCGGCCACGGCGCTGGCCACCTCGGCGATCGCCCGCACCTGGCGGGTCAGGTTGCCCGCCAGTTCGTTCACGTTCTCCGTCAGGCGCTTCCACGTACCGGAAACGCCTTCCACCTCGGCCTGTCCGCCGAGCCGGCCCTCGCTGCCGACCTCCCGTGCCACCCGGGTGACCTCGGCGGCGAACGCGGAGAGCTGGTCGACCATCGTGTTGATGGTCGTCTTGAGCTCCAGGATCTCGCCGCGTGCGTCCACGTCGATCTTCTTGGAGAGGTCTCCCTTGGCCACCGCCGTGGTCACCAGGGCGATGTTGCGGACCTGGCCGGTGAGGTTGTTGGCCATCGAGTTGACGTTGTCGGTGAGGTCCTTCCAGGTGCCCGCCACGTTGGGCACGTGGGCCTGTCCGCCGAGCCGGCCCTCGGTGCCGACCTCGCGGGCCACCCGGGTGACCTCGTCGGCGAAGGCCGACAGCGTGTCGACCATCGTGTTGATGACGTCCGCGAGCGCCGCGACCTCGCCCTTCGCCTCGACCGTGATCTTCTGGGAGAGGTCTCCCTTGGCCACGGCCGTCGCCACCTGGGCGATGGAGCGGACCTGACCGGTCAGGTTCGACGCCATCACGTTGACGTTGTCGGTGAGGTCCTTCCAGGTGCCCGAGACACCTCGTACGGTGGCCTGTCCGCCCAGGTTGCCCGCGGTGCCGACTTCGCGGGCGACGCGGGTGACTTCGTCGGCGAAGGCGGAGAGTTGGTCGACCATCGTGTTGATGGTGTCTTTGAGTTCGAGGATTTCGCCGCGGGCGTCGACGGTGATTTTCTGGGAGAGGTCGC
>NZ_JBHXMF010000021.1:85507-106249 GCF_042721055.1 Streptomyces sp. NPDC058470 | reverse complement strand
GATTTTCTGGGAGAGGTCGCCCTTGGCGACGGCCGTGGCCACCTGCGCGATGTCACGGACCTGTGTGGTGAGGTTGCCGGCCATGGCGTTGACGGAGTCGGTCAGATCGGCCCAGGTGCCGGAGACACCGGGGACCTCCGCCTGCCCGCCCAAGGTGCCCTCGGTGCCGACCTCCCGTGCCACGCGGGTCACTTCGGAGGTGAACACGGACAACTGGTCGACCATCCCGTTGAACACGGTGGCGATGTCGCCGAGGAGGCCGCCGGCATCATCCGGCAGACGTGTGCCGAAGTCCCCGTCGCGCACGGCGGTCAGTCCCGCCAGCAGCTGACGAAGTTCTTGTTCGCCAGGCGTTCGGCTCGAAGGCCCGGTTGCTGTCACGGTCATGCTTACCCTCGTTCCGCTCCCCAGGAGTCCCGGGACGGGACTCGGAACCACGCCGGACTCACGCACGGTCTATGTGTAGTCCGCAGCATTCCCGCAGAATCACGGATGCGCCCGCTGAGAAAATACGCCGCAGGCTAACCCAGAAATCATGCGATGAACAAAGTGGTGGCCGGAACTCCCGCGTGGCCAAAAAATTTCAGGTAAGGAGGCATAGGAACGCGAGATGGGGATACACAGGACCCTCTCGGTCCGTCCGGGCTCCGAGGTGTCGTGGTGCCGACGGGGGGCTGTACACACGGATCCCGCCGTGCCGTGCGGTCACCGTGTGGAGGGGTGACCGCCGGGACAGCGGGATCGGAGCCGTGGAAGGCTCGGAGCCTTGGAAGGCGTGGACTCAGGCGACGGCCGGGTCCAGCAGCCCCGTGCGAAGACGCTTGATGATGCGGGTGATCAGCCGGGAGACATGCATCTGGGAGATACCGAGGTCTTCGCCGATCTGTGCCTGGGTGCGCTCCTCGACGAAGCGCAGGTGGACGATCACTCGCTCGCGTTCGTCGAGTTCGGCGATCAGCGGAGCCAGTGAGTTGAAGTCGTCGACCAGTTGGAGGGAGGGGTCCTCCTCGCCGATGAAGTCGGCCAGAGCGCTTTCACCCTCTCCCGCGCCGTTGCTGGTGAGGGCGGCGTCGAGGGACGTGGAGGTGTAGGCGTTCGCCGCCTTGCGGGCCTCGATGACGTCTTCCTCGGGCAGGGACATCAGCTCGGCCAGCTCGCGCGTGGTGGGCATACGGTCCAGCCGGGTCTGCAGCTCCTCCGTGGCCTTGGCCAACTCGACGCGGGCCTCCTGCAGTCGGCGGGGTACGTGCACCGCCCAACTGGTGTCACGGAAGAAGCGCTTGATCTCGCCGACGATATAGGGGACGGCGAAGGAGGTGAACTCGACCTCGCGGGTGAGCTCGAAGCGGTCGATGGCCTTGATCAGACCGATCGTGCCCACCTGGACGATGTCCTCCATCGAGTCGCCGCGGCTGCGGAAGCGGCCGGCCGCGTAGCGGACCAGGGAGAGGTTCATCTCGATCAGGGTGTTGCGCGCGTACTGGTACTCGTGGGTGCCCTCTTCGAGTACGGCGAGCCGGTCGAAGAACTGGCGGGAGAGTTCACGCGCGTCCTTCGGCTTGACCTTCGACGGGTCCTCGATGAACGGAAGCGCCAACTCGCCGTCCACCCCGCCCATGTCGACCGTCCGCTGTGCCGTGGCCGTTGTCTCCAGCACCGTCACGGCTGCCATGCCGCCCACCCCAAATCCTCGAAGGCATCGTTGACACAGCTCGAATGCCCCGGTTGGCAGAGATCACACCACCGGATTCCCAAGAATCTTGGGATTGCCCTCACCGTGCGGTCCGGCCCTCCGGCGAGCCGGCCGCGGTCCGGAGCTGCCGGGTATCCTGGGCGCCGAGAGCCGGGGCCGCGACGGCGTACGGCGGGTTCCGAGAGCCGGGGCCCCAATGGTGTACGGCGGGGTTCCGAGAGGCGGGGGAGGACATGGCGTACGGCGATGACGGGTCGACGGCGGGGGCTGCCCCGTCCGAGCTCGGCGGAGCTGTGCTCCGGCTGTACGAGCTCGCGGAGCGACCCGGCATCCGGCTCGTCGGCGAGATCAGCCCCTCCACGCGTCCCGTCTGGCGGCAGGCTCTGGAGCAGGTGTCCGGCCAGTGCGAGCACGTCTGCTTTCTCGAGTTGTCCGCGATCACGTTCGTCGATGTCGCCGGTGCCTCCGACCTCGCGCGCACCGCACGGGGCTTGAACGAGAGACGGCGTCTGGTGCTGGAACGGCCGCCGCCCGAACTCCCGCGGATCCTTGAGCTGTTCTGGCCGGAGCTCCGGACGATCGAGGTGGCCGCATGACGAACTCGGCCACCCGGACAGAGCCCTTCGCCCACCCCGCGTTGTTCTACTGCAGTGACCAGGAGTACGTGGACGGGACCGTGCCGTTCCTCCTGGACGGCATGGCCGCCGCGGAGCCGGTCGCCGTGGCCGCGCCCGTCTCGCGACTTGAGCTGATCCGAGCCGAACTCGGCGCGGCCGCCGCCGACGTGCACTTCGTCGACATGACTCAGGCCGGGCGGAACCCCGGCCGCATCATCCCGTCGGTCCTGCGGTCGTTCGCCGACGCCAGGACCGACAGCCGTGTCCGCATCATCGGGGAACCGATATGGCCCGGCCGCACCGAGGTGGAGTACCCGGCCTGCGTTCAGCACGAGGCACTGATCAACATGGCCTTCCAAGGGCGCGACGTGACGATCCTGTGCCCCTACGACGCACGGGCTCTCTCCGCCGACGTGATCGCCGACGCGCACGCCACGCACCCCGTCGTCATCGACGGGGGCCGGGAGCGGGCCAGCATCGCCTACGCGCTGGAGCCGGTGCTCGCCCGCTGCAACGAGCCCCTGCGTCATCCGCCGGGAGCGGCGACGGTCCACTTCGACACGGACGACCTGCCGACCTCTCGCGACTTCGCGCTGCACGAGGCAGGGGAGCGGGGGATGAGCCATGCCCGTCTGCAGGATCTGGCGTTGGTCGTCGCGGAGCTGACGACCAACAGCGTGGTGCACGGGGGCGGTTCGGGAACCCTGCGGATCTGGGCGGAGAGCGAGCAGATCGTCTGCGAGGTGCAGGACGACGGACACCTGGCCGACCCGCTCGCCGGCCGCTACCCGGTGCGTCCCGAACAGCTGGGCGGCCGCGGCCTGTTCCTCGTCCACTTCCTCTCCGACCTCGTCCGCGTCCACACCGGCGAGAACGGCACGACAGTCCGCAGCTACGTCCCCTGCAAGTGAGCCGCACCGCCTGACGTGCGGACGTAGTGCGTACGGTGCGTCACGCGAAGGCCCGGACCCCTTGCCGGGTCCGGGCCTTCGCCGATGTCTGCCGCCACCGCGCGTGAAATGCCACGCGTGGAAGGGTGCCGCTAGGTCCTGTCCGGCTGGGCGTCCTCGGCCGCCTGGCGTTCGGTGTGGGAGTGGGTCGTGGACAGGGTTCCGCCCGAGCTCTCGAGGTGAGCGCGCACGAACCACTGGAACTGCTCGAGAGAGCGGAGCTGTTCGATGAGGAGATCCTCCGTCACCGCGTCGCTCTTGCCGACCTCGGTCATCGCCGCGCGGTGGCCCTCGATGATGCCGGTGTAGACGAGGTCGAGGGCGCCGAGGTGGGCGATGGCGTCGGCCCGCCCGACGCCGTAGTCGTCCCACGTCCGCTCGGCGACGATAACGCCCGGTGTGCCTTCCGGTACCCCGCCGAGGGCGGAGATGCGTTCGGCGGCGTCGTCGGCCATTTCGCGCACCCGATCCACCTGAGGATCGAGCATTTCGTGCACGGCGATGAAATGCGGGCCCACGACATTCCAGTGAACGTGCTTCAAAGTCAGAGAAAGGTCGTTGAGCGCATGAAGGCGCATACGCAACAGATCAATGATCACTCCGCCCTCGTGCGTACTGAGCCCGGGGACCGTGTACTTGGGGGATGCGGACTTCGACATCATTGTTGTCCTTCCCGGCAGAAATTCTCGAAACCGGCTGCCGTACCCGCCCGCGGAACAACCGGAGCAGCCGGAAGGAACAACCGAAGAAACCGGATGTGACCACCGGAGGAACCGGAAGCGCGGGAAGCTCGGTATCAGCCTCCGAGACCTCAGGTGCCCCGGTTCTTTCGACCTACACACCGAAGAGCGTCTGCCGTCATCGGCCACCACCATGGTCCGTTGGTCGGCTCCTTGACCGGCACCACTCTCCTATGATGGGCCAATGGCCCAGTGGTTCGAGCACGAGTTGAGCCGTTGGGCCTGCGGATGCTTATCTGTGCTGTATCCATGCACAATCGGCGCCGCGCAGCGCCGGACGGCAACGAGGCCGTACCGGACCGCGGCGCTTAGTCGTGTTCGCGAGTTCCCGCCACCCCGGGCGCCCGCGCTCCGGCAAGAGGCAGTCGAGGGGGCGGGCGGAACGCCGTGAAGAGAATGCTCGTGGCTCCGGATCCGGGGCAGGTCAGGCTGAGGAACTCATGTCGTGCCGTCATCGGCACCGGTTTCGCCGTCGCCGTGCCGGAATTCGTCGGACTGTCCCTGACGGCCTCCATCACCGGGGGACTTGCGGCCCTGCTCGCCCTCTTCACGGTCGCCGATGCGACAGTGCGCGCCCAGCGGGTGACCACTGCTCTGCTGCCGGTCGCCGGATTTCCCGTACTGGCCCTGGCGACCCTGCTGCACGGTGTGACCCCGGCCCGAGACGCGGCCTTCCTGCTGGTGGTCTTCGGCGGGGTGTACGCCCGCCGCTGGGGTCCTCGGGGACATACGCTCGGGATCTTCGCGTTCATGAACTTCTTCATCACGCAGTTCCTGCACGCCGTCCCGGAGCAACTGCCCGAGCTGTACGCCGCCGTGGGCCTGGCCCTGGGCGCCGCCGGCCTCGTACGTTTCGTTCTCTGGCCCTTGGAGCGCGGTGCGGCTCCTCCCGCTCCCGCGCCCCGGCCGCTGCCCGGCACGGGACTGGCTCGCCCCACCACCCGGCAGGCTTTCCAGGCCACCGTGGCCTGCGCCTTCGCCCTGGTCCTCGGGCAGGCGCTGTCCGGGGACCGCTGGTACTGGGCCGTCGGCACCGTCTGGTGGATCTTCGTCAACACGGTTTCGCGGGGCGAGACCCTCGTCCGCGGATTCCGCCGGGTGCTGGGCACGGTCGTGGGCATTGGCGTCGGCCTCCTGATCGCCATCCCGTTGCACGGGGCGCCGGTACCGACCGCGGTCCTGGTCGCGGTCTGTGTCTTCGGGATCTTCTACACGGCCGCCGTCTCGTACAGCTGGATGGTGCTGGCGGTGACGGTGATGGCGGGCTTGCTCTACGGCCTGCTGGGAGTTCTGGACCTCGGCCTTCTCGTCCTGCGTCTGGAGGAGACGGCCATCGGCGCGGTGGGAGCCGCGATCGCCGTGGTTCTCGTGCTGCCGGTCACCACCCACGCCACGAACGACGCGTGGATCCAGCGCGCGCTGCGCTGTGTTCACGCGGCGACCGCCGAAGCCGCCGCCCGTCTCGCGGGCTCGCAGACAGCGGACCCCGCACCGCACGCGGCCGAGCTCGAAGTGCTGCTCGCACGTGTCCGGATGGCGCTCGCTCCCCTGGTGCATCCGCTCAACCCGTCCCGCGCGCGCAAGGCACGGGCCGGCCAGGTCATCACGCTGCTGGACGGCTGCGCCCGCGAAGTGCGCGGGCTGGTGGCCGTCGCCGCCGACCCGGACGCGAGCCATGACGCTCGCCTCGCCGCGGCCTGCAGCCGCGTCAAGGCGGCGGTGGAGGCTCTGACGGTCAGCGAGAGAGAACGTCGCGGTCCGACCGGAGCCGCCGAAACCCTGCCGCACCCCGCTGCCACCGAGCCCGCGCTCGCCCACCTGCACAGCCTGGAGCGGGCACTGGCCGAACTCGCGGTGCCCCTGCGCAGCTCGCGGTACTCCCCGTTGGCCGGCGCCTGAAGAGTGGCTCACGTCGACTGCCGCGGGCCACGGTCGACCGAGAGGGTGGCCACGCCTCCTCCGCACGCCCCCCGACTCATCAGCGCCTGACGTCGGCGCATGGACACCAAACCCCGGAATGGGGAACTTTTCCGGACACGTAGAGGGTGGATCAGGACCCCGGCCGGGTAACTCCGCGGCTATCAGACGCACGGAGCCCGCGGACCGTGCGGGAGCGGTCCGCGGGCCGAACCCCTTGGGGGTGCACCATGCGCAATTTCCTGCACGGATCCGGACATGGGGAGCGTTTCACCGACGACGGAACCCCGGGTCTCCCGGCGCCGTGGTCCGGGGAACCGGGAGGGTGCCTGGAACGGACCCCGGGCGGCCGTGGGCGAGAGGGAACGGACCAAGGGGGAGCCGTGGACTCGGACCCCGGCGCCCGACACGACAAAGGCGCCGATCCGGGCGCGCGGTACGTGCCTGCCGGCGCCGATAACTGCCCCTGGCCGACGGGCCGATCCACCTCGGTGACAGACCTGCGGGAGCAGCCGGTGACCGGCGGTTCCGCCAAGGACTCCGCGGTTCCCGGCGACGTCACCGGCCCGGCCGCGCCCCACCCCGCAGGCCCCCCGCCCACCCCGTACGAACTCCACCGCGCCGCCGCCGAGTTCCTCACCCTCCACCACGCCGAGGAAGGCCTCGGGGACCCGGCCCGGCGGATCGCCGCCGCGCACAGGGAGATCGCGGAGAGGGGGACGTACCGCCACACCACCGAGGAACTCGTCTTCGGCGCACGCGTCGCCTGGCGCAACGCCAACCGGTGCATCGGACGGCTCTACTGGCACTCCCTGCGCGTGCACGACCGCCGGGACGTGCGGGACACACAGGACGTCGCCGAGGCGGCGGCGGACCACTTGCGGGAGGCGACCCGCGATGGCCGGATCCGTGCGCTCATCACGGTCTTCGCCCCCGACGAACCCGGCCGCCCGGGGCCGCGGATCTGGAACGAACAGCTCATCCGGTACGCGGGTTACGCACGCCCGGACGGCGGAGTGACCGGAGATCCGCGCAACGCCGGGCTCACGGCGCTCGCCCGGCGGCTCGGCTGGCCCGGCGGCCCCGGCACCCCCTTCGACGTACTGCCGTTGGTGATCCAGGGTGCCGAGGACAGGCCCCGCTGGTTCGCGCTGCCACCGGACGCGGTGCTCGAAGTGGAGCTCGCACACCCCGAGTACCCCTGGTGGCGCACGCTCGGACTGCGCTGGCACGCGGTGCCCGCGCTCGCCAACATGTGCCTGGAGATCGGCGGCGTCTGCTACCCGGCCGCACCCTTCAACGGCTGGTACATGGGCACCGAGATCGGCGCCCGCAACCTCGCCGACACCGACCGCTACGACCTCCTGCCGCACATCGCCGAGCGCCTCGGCCTCGACACCCGCACCGACCGCTCCCTGTGGAAGGACCGCGCGCTCGTCGAACTCAACCGCTCCGTCCTGCACTCCTTCGACCGCGCGGGCGTCACGGTCACCGACCACCACACGGAGTCCCGGCGCTTCCTCACCCACCTGGGACGCGAGGAACGCAAGGGTCGCAGGGTCGGCGCGGACTGGTCGTGGATCGTCCCGCCCATCTCGGGCAGCGCCACCCCCGTCTTCCACCGCACCTACGAGGCGGTCGAGCGGCATCCCGCGTACGTCCACCACCCGGAGGCACATGAACGCGCCCGTGGCGCGATCCTGGTCTAGACCTCGGATCATGGACTGCTACCGTCGCCCCCGACAAACACGGGAGCGAGAGGGGACCCCAGTGGCAGACGGCGGCAGGCGGTGGCAGCGGGCGTTCATCGGCTCGTTCACGGCGGCGGGGGGCCTAGGTGTCCTCACCGCGACCGTGGACCCGGTCAGCGGCGCGCTGACCGTCCTGAGCGCGGTGGACGGCGTCCCCGACCCGTCCTACCTCGCCCTGTCACCCGCCCGGGACATGCTGTACGCGGTCAGCGAGACGGCCGACGGCGCGCTGGCCGCCTACCGCGTGACCGGCGACAAGCCGGTACTGACGGGGGAGCTCGTGCGCGTCGGCGGCAGCGGCCCGACGCACCTCAGCGTCTTCGCCGGACACGTCCTGACCGCCAACTACGGTTCGGGCAGTGTCACCGCCGTCCCCGTCCGCGCCGACGGAGGGCTCGCGGGCGCCGCCTCCAGCGTGCTCCAGCACACCGGCTCCGGCCCGCACACCCCGCGCCAGCACGGCCCGCACGCCCACCAGGTGCAGCCCGACCCGAGCGGCCGCTGGGCGGTGAGCATCGACCTCGGCACGGACTCCGTGCGGGTGTGCGAGATGGACGGCGGAAAGCTCACGCTGCACCGCGAGACAGCGCTGCGCCCCGGCTCCGGACCCCGTCACCTGGCCTTTCACCCGCGCGGCGAGCACGCGTACGTCCTCAACGAGCTCGCCCCCACCGTCACCGTCTGCCGCTGGGACGCCGCCGAAGGCGCGCTGCGGCCCGTCGGCGAGACTTCGGTGCTGCCCGGTGTGCCGGACGGCGACGCGTACCCGTCCGGCATCGTCGTGTCGCCCGACGGCCGCTTCGTCTGGACGGCCACGCGCGGCCAGGACGTGGTCTCCGTGCTCGTGCCCGACGCGGCGGGCGAGGGACTGCGGCTGGTCGCCACGGTGCCCTGTGGCGGTACCTGGCCCCGCGCACTGGCCCTCGACCCCTCAGGACGCTTCCTGTACGCCGCCAACGAACGGTCCGGCGACGTGACCTGGTTCGCGGTCGACCCCGACACGGGCGTACCCAGGCGGGGAGGCTCGGTCGACGCTCCCGCGGCATCCTGCGTGGTCTTCGGCTGACCCAGGTCCTGTCCGGCGGATCACGCCGGGCTCCCGCGCCATGATCCGGTGTGATCTTCGGCTGGCCCAGGGCGTCCGTCCGGTGGATCCGGCCGGGGGAGCGGGGTCTAGGTACCCCCTTCCTCGCTGCCTCAAGGGCGTGGGGGGACCCAGGTGGCGTTGTCGTCGGTTGCCGACTCCCCTGCCCTCGGCTTCGCGGGAGGGGGCCCCATCGCGTCGTCGCCCTCCTCCGCCTCGCAACTGCACGCGCCAGCCCCCGCGCCCCGGCCTTACAGGGCGATGCTGGTTTCGCTCCGGCCGGCTCCGCCGGACAGACCCTGGCTGCCGCACGCACGCGAAGGGCCCGCTCCTGCCATGGGAGCGGGCCCTTTCGCGTTCTCTGTGGTGCCGGGCTCAGCGCACCGGCGCCCCCTGCGGCTGCTGCGGGGCGATGCCCAGCGCCGCCGTGTACTTGGCCAGCGCCAGCTTGCCGATGGCCGGGTACGGGCCGAGCGCCTCGGCGGCGGCACAGCCCGCCTCCTTGGCCGCCGCGTCGAGCAGACCCGCGTCGAGCTCGGGACCGATCAGATACGGCGCGAGGGCCAGATTCTGGGAGCCGGAGTCGCGCAGCTGCTCGGCGATGGCCGCGATGGAGCCCTCCTCGTCGAGCGCCGCCGCCATCACCGGCACGGCGAGCCGCGCGGCCAGCAGCATGCCGGTGATCCCGGCCGCCTGCACAGCCTCCTCGCCGCCCACGGAGGCCAGGATGATGCCGTCCGCGGCGGTCGCCACGGTGAACAGCCGGGCACGGTCGGCGCGGGCCAGACCCGCCTCGGACAGGCGCACGTGCAGCCCCTCGGCGAGCAGCGGGTGCGGGCCGAGCACATCGGCCAGGTCCGCCGCGACGCGGCTGTCCATGACGGCCTGGCGGATCCGGCGCAGCAGCGCGTTGTCCGGACCGGCGAGCAGGGGCACCACGACGGCCACGGGCCCGTCGGGCTCGGCCACGTCCGCACCGGCGGCACGGGACTGCTCGATGCGGGCGGTGCGCTCCTCGGAGGCGCGGACCAGTACGGACTGCAGTGTGGGGAACTCGGCGTCGTCCCCGTCGAGGTACCCGATGCGGGCGTCGAGACCGGGGAGCTCGGAGCGCGCGATGCTCACGACCTCCTCGGTGAGGCTGCGTATGGCCGCGCTGGGGGTGCCCGGTACCGCGAGGACGAGCGCGGGCGCGCCCTCGGGAGCCACCAGGGCTTCCGGACGGCGGTGCCGCCCGGGCTGGCGGGGTCGCGGCATTCGTACTGGCAGGCCGGACGCGGGCCCAGTGGGGGAGCTCATGGCGCCGAATGTTACTGGTTTCCTGGGTTCCCTTGTTCGGGGAGGGTGCAGGTGAGCGGTATCCGTCCGCTTTTGTCTGATGAGTTACGTACGGATCAGAAGTGATCACTACGACGAGAGGATTTCTCCGTCCCTTCGGCCACCGTGTGCAACATCCGTCCGTCCCGGGGGAGGGTGAGTTCGTCGCTCGCCAGGTCGACGGCGATGAGGACGGCGCCGTGCAGCGGGTCACCCGCGGCCGGTACCTCCCGGGCGTGCGGCAGTTGCTCCGCGAGTTCCTCTCTCAGGGGTACGAGGAGGGGGGCGCCCATCTTGAACAGGCCACCGGTGAGGGCGACCTGCGGCTCTCCCGCGCGCGGGCACACGGCGGCCGCCGACTCGGCGATGCTCCGCGCGGCCGCGCGGAGAATGCCCGCCGCGACCTGGTCGCTCTCTGCGCAGGCGGCCACTTCGGGTGCGAAGGCAGCGAGCACGGCGGGCCGGTCGGTCCGCGGATACAGTGCGCCCGGCAGGCCGGGTACCGGACCGAACATCTCCTCGGCGCGCGCCCGCAGCACCGCCGATCCGCCACGGCGCCCGTCGAAGGACCGCACGGCCGCGTCGAGACCGGCGCGGCCGATCCAGGCCCCACCGCCGCAGTCGCCGAGCAGATGGCCCCAGCCGTCGGCCCTGCGCCAGCTCTTCAGGTCCGTGCCGACCGCGATCATGCCCGTGCCCGCGGCGACGACCGCACCCGTCCGTCGGCCGAGCGCACCCACATACGCGGTCACCGCGTCGGCGGCCAGCGCGAGCCGCGGCACGCCGAGTTCACGCTCCAGCGCCGCCGGCAGCTCGGCGCGCAACTCGTCGCCGAGAGTGGCCAGGCCCGCGGCTCCGACGGCGACCGCGCCGAGTTCCTCGATCCCCGCGGCGGCCATCAACTGCCGGGCCATCGGCAACAGCTGCTCCAGCAGGTGTCCGGAGTCGATACCGCGCGGGCCGGTGCGCACCGGTTCCTTCGACGTCAGCGGAACCCCGTGCACCTGCCCGTCCACGGCGAGCGCCACGCGCAGCCCCGAACCTCCCGAGTCCACCGCCAGCACACCGGGCCGCGGGCCGGCGCGGGTCACGGCAGGCGCCAGTCCACCGGTTGGGCTCCCTGCCCGGTCAGCAGCTCGTTGGCCCGGCTGAACGGCCGGGAACCGAAGAAGCCGCGGTCCGCCGACATGGGGGAGGGGTGGGCGGACTCCACCGAGGGCAGTTCGCCGAGGATCGGGCGCAGATTGCGGGCGTCGCGGCCCCACAGGATCGACACCAACGGGCGCCCCCGCCCGGCCAGCGCGCGTATCGCCTGCTCGGTGACCTCCTCCCAGCCCTTGCCGCGGTGCGCCGCGGGACTGCGCGGGGCGGTCGTGAGCGCCCTGTTGAGCAACAGCACGCCCTGCTGCGTCCAGGGCGTGAGGTCGCCGTTGGACGGCTGGGGCAAGCCCAGGTCGGTGTTGAGCTCCCGGAAGATGTTGATCAGGCTGCCCGGCAGCGGACGTACCTCGGGCGCGACCGAGAACGAAAGACCCACGGCATGCCCCGGAGTGGGGTAGGGATCCTGGCCGACGATGAGGACGCGCACCTCGTCGAAGGGTTGCTGGAAGGCGCGTAGGACATTCGCCCCCGCCGGGAGGTAGGTGCGTCCCGCGGCGATCTCCGTGCGCAGGAAGTCCCCCATCGCGGCGATCTGTCCGGCCACGGGTTCCAGGGCTTTCGCCCAGCCCGGTTCGACGATTTCATTCAACGGTCGTGGTGCCACGGGCGTCACCCTACTGCCGTACACAGGGCGGAGATCAACCGATGGCCGGAGCGCGACCGAGCTTGACCGTTGAACTGACGAACAAGGCGCCTCCCGGGCGGGGTTGTGAGCGGCATGGGACCGAGTGTCCCGGCGGTGATGCGTGCGTTCATGGGCGTGCGGGACCTCCGGAGTCTCAGTCGACGACCGCGGCGCGTACGCAGAGGACATCCGGCAGATGGGAGGCCAGCTGCTGCCAGCTGTCCCCGTCGTCCGCCGACGCGTACACCTCGCCGTTGCGATTGCCGAAGTACACGCCTGCCGGATCCGCGCCGTCCGTGCACAGGGCGTCGCGCAGCACCGTCCCGTAGTGGTCCTCCGCCGGGAGGCCGGCCGTCAGTGGCTCCCAGCTCTTGCCCGCGTCGGCCGTGCGGAAGACCCGACATCGGTGCTCCGCCGGGACGCGGTCCGCGTCCGCGGTGATCGGGAAGACGTACGCCGTGTCACCGCGGTGCGGATGCGTGGCCGCCGCGAACCCGAAGGTGGAGGGCAGGCCCTCGCCGATGTCGATCCACCGGCCGCCCGCGTCGTCGCTGCGGTACACACCCCAGTGGTTCTGGAGGTAGAGGCGGTCCGGGGTCGCCGAGTCCTGTGCGATCTTGTGTACGCACTGGCCGAACTCCGGGTTCGGATCGGGCAGGAACACCGCGGAGACACCGGAGTTGGAGGGTGTCCAGCTCGCGCCGCCGTCGGCCGTGCGGAAGACCCCGGCCGTGGAGACGGCGACCGTCACGGCGCGCGGGTCGCGCTTGTCGGTGAGGATGGTGTGCAGTCCCTCCCCGCCGCCGCCGGGCACCCACTGCGACCGCGTGGGGTGCTCCCACAGCGGACGCACGAGCTCGAAGGACTCGCCCCGGTCCTCCGAGCGGTACAGCGCGGCCGGCTCCGTGCCCGCGTACACCACGTCCGGCTCCGCCGCGGCAGGATGCAGCTGCCACACCCGCTCCAGCGAAGTCCCGGTGTCCTTGGGAAACTTGACGGCGGGCTGCGCCGGCTCCGCCCAGCTGCGCCCCAGGTCGTCGGAGTGGAAGACGGACGGGCCCCAGTGCGCGCTGTCCCCTCCGGCCAGTAGCCGGGGTGTCTCGCCCCGGGTGTCGATGGAGACCGAGTACACGGCCTGCGCGTTGAAGTACGGACTCTCGTCGAACTCCCAGGCGCCGGCGCGCCGTCGGCCGATGAAGAGCCCCTTGCGGGTGCCCACGGTGAGCAGTACGTCGGTCATGCCGACCACCTCCGCGACGTCGTTGTCTCAGGTACGGGGCCAGTCTGCACCCCGGCACTGACAGTCACCTCCGGACTCGCTGTTTCCGCAGGTCAGACTGGATCTTCGGCCGTCCCCGCCGAGCGCCGACGGCGGGGGCGAGATCCTGAAACGGGCGAGTCGACGGAGTCGGCGTGAGCAACGCGAGGACCGGTCGCGTATGGGAGGGGGATGTGGTGGGTTCGTGCGGTCGTGAGGAGGACGCCAGTCATGGCGGCATTCCGTGTTCCGAAGGTGTGGCTGTGGCGATGGCGGCGCAATCCGCTGCGGCGTCGCAGTGACGCTCTGGAGGCCTGGGTCGTACTCGTCGCCTGGGCGCTCACCGTGTTCGGCGGGGTGCTCTCCGGCCTGGCGGCGGCACAGTCGGTGGAGCACGGTCTGGCCCGGCAGCGCGCCGAGTGGCACTCCGTCCCGGCACAGCTCATGGCGGACGCGACCGAGTCGACCCGCACGGAAAGCGGCGCCGACCGGGTCTGGGCGAAGGTCCGCTGGACCGCGCCGGACGGCTCCGCCCGTACCGGCCAGGCGCGGGTGGACACCGGCACCACCGAGGGCACCCCGGTCACCGTCTGGACAGACCCTGAGGGCCGCCTCGTCACCAGGCCCGCCACCGCGTCCCAGGCCCAGCTGCGAGCCTCCATGGTGGGCGTCCTTATCGGCCTGAGCGTCGCGGCTGGGCCCTTCGTGTGCGGGCAGCTCGTCCGTGGCCGGCTGGAACGGCGGCGCATGGACCAGTGGGACGAGGAGTGGGAGCGGTTCGGGCCGATCTGGGGGCGGCGGACGGGCTGACCGACGGGGGCATCGGCGTTCGCTGAAGGGAGCTGGGGCCGATGGAGACGTTCCAGCGGGCTTGCGGAACTACTCGCTCCAGCTGGGCCGCGCGCTCCGCACGGGCTGCTTCCGCCGAGAGCCGGGTGTGGCGCGCGTCACCCGGACCCCCGGGAACTCCTCCTTCCCCGGACCCGACTCCTGCGGTGTGACGTCTCGGAAGTTCATTCCACCGCCTGCCCTCTGCGGCTTCGTCCTGCTCCTCGCCCTGCTCTTCTCGGTGTCGTACGCCGCCGGATCCGCCGCCGGTCCCGTGGCACCCGCCATGCACGGCACCGGCACCGGCACCGGCACAAAGGACGGTGGCGGTGGCGACGGTGACATGAGCGAAGACATGGGTGACATGTACGGCGGAGGCACGCCATGACCACACAACCCGCGCTCGGCACCGGTCAGTTGGTGGTGACCACCGATCTGACGGTCGGTGGCATGACCTGCGCGGCCTGCGTGCGGCGCGTGGAGAAGCGGCTCGGCAAGCTGGAAGGAGTCACCGCGACAGTCAACCTGGCCACCGGGCGCGCCCACGTCAGCCATCCGCCCCATGTCCGCCCGGATGAACTCGTCGCCACCGTCGAGAAGGCGGGCTACACGGCCGCCCTGCCGAAGGCCCCGAAGCCGCGTCAACTGGAGGACGACGGGGATTCCGAGGACGCGCGGCGCGAGCGGGAACGGCTTGTCGTCACCGCGCTGCTCGCCGTCCCGGTCCTTGTGCTGTCGATGGTGCCGGACCTGCAGTTCCGCAACTGGCAGTGGTTGTGCTTCATGCTGGCCGCACCGGTCGCGGTGTGGAGTTCCTGGCCCTTCCACGTAAGGGCGTTGCGCGGTCTTCGGCACTCGACGGCGACCATGGACACGCTGGTCTCACTGGGCGTGGTGGCCTCCTTCTCCTGGTCCGCGTACGCGCTCTTCCTCGGGGGAGCGGGCGAGCCGGGGATGCGGATGCCGTTCAGCCTGCTGCCCTCCGCGGCGGACGGCGTGGCGCACGTCTATCTCGAAGCGGCCGCCGGCGTACCGCTGTTCGTGCTGGGCGGGCGGTTCCTGGAGGCGCGGGCGCGGCGGGGGACCGGGGCGGCGCTGAGGTCGCTCGCGGGTCTCGCGGCCAAGGAAGTGTCGGTCCGTGAGGACGGCGGCACCGAACGGAGCATTCCCATCGAGGAGTTGGGGCGCGGCCAGGTATTCGTCGTACGGCCCGGCGAGCGGGTCGCCACCGACGGCGAGGTGGTGGAAGGCAGCTCCGCCGTGGACCTGTCCCTGGTCACCGGGGAGAGCGAGCCGGCCGAGGTGGGGCCGGGTTCGGCGGTCGTGGGCGGCGCCGTCAATGCCGGCGGACTGCTGCTCGTACGCGCTACCGCGGTCGGCGCCGACACTCAACTGGCACGCACCGCTCAGCTGGTGACGGATGCTCAGGCCGGGAAGGCGCGGGCGCAGCGGCTGGCCGACTCGGTGGCCGGGGTGTTCGTGCCGGTGGTGCTGGCGCTCGCCGTCACCGTCCTCGGCTTCTGGCTCGGCGCCGGAGCCGATCCGCAGGCGGCGGTCACCGCGTGCGTGGCGGTACTCGTCGTCGCCTGCCCCTGCGCGCTGGGCCTCGCGACCCCGACGGCGTTGATGGCCGCCACCGGCCGGGGCGCCCAACTAGGCGTCCTGATCAGCGGTCCCCAGGCTCTGGAGGCGCTTCAGCACATCGACACGGTCGTCCTCGACAAGACCGGCACGCTCACCTCCGGCCAGATGACCGTCGCCCGCGTCACCGCCGTACCGGGCGGCCTGGGACGGGAAGAGGCGCTACGGCTGGCCGCCGTGGCGGAACAGGGCTCGGAACACCCGCTGGGGCGCGCGATCGTGTCGTACGCGCGCCGGTCCCTGCCCGGACAGTCGTTGCCGACAGCTGTCGACTTCCGCGCCTCGCCCGGCCGGGGAGTTCGCTGCCGGGCCGAGGGCCGTCTCATCGAAGTCGTGGTACCCGACGGCGAGTTGCCCACGACGTTGGCGGACGCGCTCTCGTCGGCGGAGGCCGCCGCACACACCCCTGTGTCGGTCCGCGTGGACGGGGTTGCCGAGGCGTTGATCGAGGTCGGTGACGTCGTACGACCCGGCAGTTACCGCGCCGTCGACCGGCTGGTTCGCCTCGGTGTACGGCCGGTCCTCGCCACCGGGGATCGGGAAGCACCGGCCAGGTCCGTCGCCGCCGCACTCGGCATCGAGGAGGTGCACGCCCGCTGCACCCCCGAGGACAAGGCCGCCCTCGTACGGGAGTTGAGGGCGGAAGGCAGCCGGGTCGCGGTCGTCGGAGACGGCGTGAACGACGCCGCGGCGCTCGCCGGAGCCGACCTTGGCATCGCCATGGGCACCGGCACGGACGCCGCCATCGGGGCCGCCGACGTGATCCTGGTGCGCGGTGACATCGAGGTCCTGGGCGACGCCGTACTGCTCGCCCGGCGCACCCTCGGCGCGATCCGCGTCAACCTCCTGTGGGCCTTCGGCTACAACGTGCTGACGGTCCCCCTGGCGATGGTGGGTCTGCTCAACCCGATGGTCGCCGCGGCGGCGATGTCGCTGAGCTCGGTCCTGGTGGTCGGCAACAGCCTGCGGCTGCGCGCCTGGCAGCCGTCACGCGGCCGAGGCCGCAGGTCACCCGGCCGGGGCCGCAGGCCGCTCGACCGAGTCCGCAGCTCGCCCCAACCCGGGAGCCACCAGTGATGACCGAGAACCTCTGGCGCCCGACCCGCCGTCGGCTCACCGACACCCTGCTCGCCGCGCTCGCGCCCGTCGCCGCGTGCGCCGTCGCGCTGGGCGCCCTGACCACCTGGACGGCCTTCGGCAGGGCAGGCACTCCGGCGGAGATCGAGGTCGTCTCCGGACGCGTGTTCCTTCCGTACGGCGACAACCGGGACACCGCCGCGTTCTTCCGGATCTCCAACTCGGGAGACGGCGAGGACAGGTTGCTGAAGGTCGCCTCGTCCGCCCTGGACGGTGGGATCGAGCTCAGCCGCCACCGCACGACCGGCGGCGCGGTGGCGTACCGGGACACGGTGGAGTCGGTGACCGTCCCGGCTCGCGGGGGCCTCACCATGTCCCCGCACGGTCTGGATGTGACGCTGCGGGCGAAGGCGGGGTGGCGCGCGGGCGATCTCGTGCCGTTCACGCTGCACTTCCAGCGCAGCGGGGCGGTCAGGGTGGTGGCGGTGGTGGTCCGCCCGACGGAGGACTCACTCTGAGCCGTACGGCGACACGCCTGCCGTACCAGCTCTGATGCACGTCTGTGCCGGCGCTCTCCACCGGGCGTCGGTCCGAACGCCCTTTGGGCGCCGGGCAGGTGATGTGTTCTGGATCACCCGCACAGTGTTGAGCGTGGAACGGGGGTTATTCCCGTACTGCACCTGACGCATGAGCTCCGGATGCAAGGATGAGCTTCGTCATGATTGCTGGGTGGTGTTCTCGCACGGTACGGGCCGCGATGTTCGCGGCCGTCTGTGTGCTGCTCGCCGCCCTGGGGCACGTGTTGATGTCGGGTTCCCCCGTGCCCTGGTGGGCGATGAGTGCGGCAGCCGTGGTGACGGGCGGTCTGGGCTGGTGCCTGGCCCGCCGTGAACGCGGGCTCCCGCTCGTCGTGACGGTGGTGGTGGTCACCCAGGGCGTACTCCACTCGGCGTTCTCGCTCGCGCAGTCGGCCGGGAAGTCGATGACGCCGGTCAGGGCCTCCGGCGTGGACGCCATGGGACACGACATGGGTTCCATGCACATGGACGCCACGCACATGGGCTCGATGCACATGGACCCCATGGACATGGGGAACATGACCGCGGACCCCACGGCGCACATGGGCCACGGCATGGGTGGCCTGTCAGCGGTCGGCATGCTCGCCGCCCACCTGGTGGCCGCGCTGCTGTGCGGCCTGTGGCTCGGGTACGGCGAACGCGCCGCGTTCCGCATCCTGCGGGCCCTGACCGGCCGACTGGTCGCACCGCTGCGGCTGCTGCACGCGCTGCCCACTCCGCCGCACCGGCCGCGTGTGCGCGCCGGCCGGGCCTCCTCGGACCGGGCGCCCACCCGTCTCCTTCTCGTTCACGCGATCACTTCTCGGGGCCCGCCGACGGGGACCGCTGTCGTCTGAGACAGCCGGTTCCCCGAGGCGGCGCTGTCGCGTGCCTCGGGTCTCGGTCGTACCTCCTGCGGTCGTACGGCCCCACCCCAGACCGGATCCGTCGCGCCCGGCGCGGCGGTCCGGATCGCGGATGACCCGAGAAGGACACCTGGTGATCACTTCCGCCCTGCCCATTCCGCTCGACGACACGGCGTCGGTCGACGAGTCGATAACCGCCTGGGCGCTGGCCGCCCGCGGCGGCGACCCGGACGCCGTCGAGCGCTTCGTACGGGCCCTGCACCGCGACGTCGTGCGGTACGTCGCCCATCTCAGCTCAGACCCCCAGGCCGCCGACGACCTTGCCCAGGACACGTTCCTGCGGGCGCTCGGCAGCCTGCACCGGTTCGAGGGACGTTCCTCGGCCCGCGCATGGCTGTTGTCCATCGCACGCCGTGCGGTGATCGACAGCTTCCGGCACGCCGCCGCCCGGCCGCGGCTGAGCGATACCCGCGACTGGCAGTTGGCGGTGGAGCTCGCCCAGCCGTGCGACCTGCCCGGCTTCGACGAGGGCATCGCACTCCTCGATCTGCTGGCCGCTCTGCCCGACGAGCGCCGCGAGGCCTTCGTCCTCACCCAGCTGATGGGGTTGCCCTACGCGGAGGCGGCCGAACTCAGCGGCTGCCCGATCGGCACGGTCCGCTCCCGGGTGGCGCGCGCCCGGGCCACCCTGGCCGCGTTGCTCGCCGAGGCCGGCGAGCCGACGAGGGAGCCGGTCACAACGGCGCACGTGGAGCCGGCCGCCCTGGCGGCCTGATGCCGACCGCCTGACGGAACGGGTGCCGGTGACTGCCGAACAGGCAGCACACCGGCACCCCTTCGGCCGTTCTGTGCCTCCCCGGTGAGGTTTCCCGACGTCGATTCCCGCCACTGTTTCCCGACCGCACCTCGATCTGCCGGTCACCAAGTCCACGCACCTCTTTCGGGTGCTCCGTGAGAGCGGGGTGATCCGGCAGATCCACCGGGGCTCGGCCAAGATGAACGGCCTGCGCCGCGATGTCCTAGACGACCTAGACGACCTCTTTCAGGGACTTCTCGACAGCCTCGTCACTGCCGCCGTCGGTCGGACCCGCCGGCTCAGGAGCAGGTGAACCGCCCTTGGTGGGAAGGTGGTTGAAGAGTAGATTGAGTACGATCGCCGTCAGGCACCCGGCACTGATCCCGCTGTTCATCACCGTCTGGAACCAGTCCGGGAACTTCTCGTACACCGTCGGCACCCCGACCGGCAGCACGCCGATGGCCACCGAGACGGCCACGACGGTCAGGTTGTGGTTGTCCTTGAAGTCCACCTGGGCCAGCGTCCGCAGCCCGCTCGCGGCGACCGTCCCGAACATCACCAGACCCGCGCCGCCGAGTACCGGAGCCGGTATCGCCGCGACCACCGCGCCCAGCTTGGGCAGCAGGCCGAGCAGGACGAGGATGCCGCCCGCAGCGGCGACGACCCAGCGGCTGCGGACGCGGGTCATACCGACGAGGCCCACGTTCTGTGCGTACGCCGTGTAGGGGAAGGTGTTGAACACCCCGCCGAGGACGGTCGAGAGGCCGTCGGCCCGCAAGCCGTCGGCGAGCGACCGCGGCTCGATCTTCCGGTCGGTCATCTCACCGACCGCAATGAGGTCACCCGTCGTCTCGGTCATCGTCACCAGCGCCACGACCAGCATCGAGATGATCGCCGAGGCGTGGAAGCTGGGCGCCCCGAAGTGGAACGGCGTGCTGATCCCGACCCAGTCGGAGTCGCCGACCCCGCCGAAGTCCGTGAAGCTGAACGGCACCGCGACCGCGAGACCCACCGCGATACCGATCAGTACCGCGATCCGGCTCAGAAAGGCCGGCGCGAACCGCTGCACACCCAGCACCACGGCCAGTACGAAGCCCGCGAGCGCCAGGTTCTTCGGCTCACCGAAGTCCGCCGCGCCCGCGCCGCCGGCCGCCCAGTTGCCCGCCACCGGCAGCAGAGAGACCCCGATGATCAGGATCACCGTGCCGGTGACGAGCGGCGGGAAGAAGCGGAGCAGTCTTCCGAAGACGGGCGCCAGCAGCACGATCGCGAGACCCGCGACGATCACCGAACCGTAGATCGCGGGCAGTCCGCCGCCCGTCGCCCCGATGAGGACCATCGGCGAGACCGCCGCGAAGGTGCAGCCCTGCATGATCGGCAGCCGCACTCCGAAGCGCCAGAAACCCACGCACTGGATCAGTGTGGCGATCCCGCACACGAGCAGATCCGCGGTGATCAGATACGCCATGTCCGCGGGCGACAGCTTCATCGCCCCGCCCACGATGAGCGGAACCGCCACCGCCCCCGCGTACATCGCGAGCACGTGCTGGAGTCCGAAGGCTGCCAGTTGGCGTACGGGTGGGACCTCGTCGACGGGATGCACGGGTGTGGTGGTTGCCATGGTTACTCCAGGAGCAGCGGGATTGCGAGGTCGCGGGGACGCGGAGCTTTGGGGGGCAGCATCAGACCGTAGGCGACTTGAACAGTTTGTTGATTTCTGGCTTGTTGCCGATGTGTGTCCTACCCACGGAGTTCCTGTCGCCCCTGCCGGAGATCCGTGACAGACCCACTACAGCCTGCGGCAGCCCCGCCAGGCCCCTGCCGTCCGCGCTGCCGCGGTCCCGCTACGCCCCTGCCCTCCGCG
>NZ_JBHXMF010000021.1:0-85407 GCF_042721055.1 Streptomyces sp. NPDC058470 | reverse complement strand
GCCAGGCCCCTGCCGTCCGCGCTGCCGCGGTCCCGCTACGCCCCTGCCCTCCGCGTCGCCGCGGTCCTGCTACGCCCTTGCCGTCCGTGCTGCGGCAGCCCCGCCAGGCCCTTGCCCTCCGCGCTGCCGCGGTCCCGCTACGCCCCTGCCCTCCGCGCTGCCGCGGTCCTGCTACGCCCCTGCCGTCCGTGCTGCCGCAGCCCCGCCAGGCCCCTGCCGTCCGTGCTGCCGCGCTCCTGCTTCGCCCCTGCCGTCCGCGCAGCCGCGGTCCCGCTACGCCCTTGCCGTCCGTGCTGCCGCGGCCAGCAGCGAGGCCCAGTCCGGAAGCTTGACGATGCCCCGCCCGAGCGAGGCGCCCAGTTCGGCCTCGGCGCGCTCGATCGCCTGCCATCCCGCCCACTCGACGGGCGTCAGCCCCTCCGCGCGCAGCGCCACGAGCGGATCCTCGGGCACTTCCCGTCGTACGAGCGTCTCGGCGTCCTGGAGCAGCGAGGTCACCGTCTCCTTGGCGCACGGCCGGTTGGTGCCGATGACGCCGGTCGGACCTCGCTTGATCCAGCCCGCCACGTACTCACCGGGTGCGATCGCACCGTCCCGTACGACGCGTCCCGCGAGATGCGGCACCGTGCCGAGCTGCGCGTCGAACGGCAGCCCGTCCAGCGGCACTCCGCGATAGCCCACCGAGCGCAGCACCAACTGCGCGTCGATGTCCTCGTACCGACCCGTGCCCGTGACGCCGCCCTGCCCGTCCGGCACCGTCCGCTCGAAGCGGACCGAGCCCACCCGCCCGCCGGCTTCTTCGCCGACGAGCAGTTCGACGGGGCGCAGGAAGAAGCGCAGCCGGATCCTGCGCGCGGCGGGATCCCGTGGGGGCGCGGAGGCCCAGCCCCGCAGCACCTCCACGTTCCGGCGGTTGGCGGCCGGCAGCCCGGAGGGATCGGTGTAGGCCGGATCCAGCTCCAACTCCCGTGGATCCACGACGATTTCGGTGTCCGGCAGGGCGCCCAGCTCGCGCAGCTCCTTGGTGGTGAAGCGGGCCTGTGAGGGGCCGCGCCGCCCCACCATGCTGATCTCCGTCACCCGGCTCGCGGCCAGCGCGGTGAGCGCCGACTGCGGCATGTCGGTGGGGTTCAGCTCGGCCGCACCGCGGGCCAGGATGCGGGTGACGTCGACGGCCACGTTCCCGACGCCGATGACCACGGCGGACCGTGCACCGAGCACGAATCCCTCGGCCGCGGAGTCGGGGTGCGCGCTGTACCAGGACACGAACTCGGTCGCCGACCAGCTGCCGGGCAGCTGCTCGCCGGGCACCCCGAGGTGGCGGTCGGTGGCGGCGCCCACGCAGTAGACGACCGCGTGGTACAGCTCGCGCAGCCTGGATGCAGGCAGTGCGTCCGGGCCGATCAGGACGCCGCCGAGGAACCGCACCCGCTCGTCCTCCAGGACCGACCGCAGATTGTTCTGGAGGGACTTGATCTTCTCGTGGTCGGGCGCCACGCCGTAGCGGACCAGGCCGTACGGGCAGGGCAGCCGGTCCAGTACGTCCACCCGCACACCGGGTACCTGACTCTGCTGGACGAGACCCTGGGCGGTGTAGACCCCGCTGGGACCCGAGCCGACGACGGCGACACGCAGCACGCGGAACTCCTTGTCCGAAACCTGAACAGTTCGAGGAGATCGCTGATGGCTCTTCCAGGATCGCACCACTGGTGCTCCGCTGACAGGGTCGGCGCACGGCTCGTGCGAGCGTGTCCGTTCGTATGGAATGTGATCATGCGGTTACGTTCCGTATGTGCTAGAAGCATCCTCTCTTAATCTGTCCGATCGCCTGGGTGACTCCGACCATCGCGGTCCCGACGGTGCCGTGTCGGTGTCGCCAGCGTGGCAAGTGCGCGAGCGCGAAGGGGTGACCTCCTGGTTCGACGTCCGGCTCGCCTTCGCCGACGGCGCCCGGGTCGACCTGCTCGCCGTGGTGTGCGGGGGCGCTGTGTCGATCGAGGACGTGCGGGCCCAGCCCCCGCTCTCCCTCGGTGACCTGGATCTGCTCGCCGACTGGATCGAGGAACCGCTCGCCGAGGCGTGCGGCGCGCGCACCGCGCCGACGTGCGAAGGGGCGTGCGGGGAAGGGCTCCCGCACGAAGCGCCATGCGGGGAAGGGCTCTCGCACGACAATTCGTGCGGGGAAGGGCTCGCGCGCGACGCGTCCTGCGAGGAAGAGCCCTCGCACCGCGCCCGGCCCGCGTGGCCGCGCGGTGTCGAGGGCCGTCGGCTCGTCGCCGAGGAGTACCTCGCGGCTCAGGGCGACGGCCGCGACCCGGTGCTCGCGGTGATGGATGTGACCGGGCACAGCCGCCGCAGGTCGCTCAAGTTGATCGCCGGGGCACGCGACGCGGGGTTCCTGACGCCACGTCACGTGCGCCGCTGAGGACGACAGTTGGGCACGGCGGTCGCGGCACCGACGCCGATCGCCTCCGACAGTGCGACGGTGACCGGGTGCGGTTACGACATGTCCTGCATCCTGCCGATCTCGCTCGTCTGCTGTGCGATCACGTCGTCGGCCATTTCCTCGATCTGGATGTTGTTGCCCTGGGCCTTCACATCCGTCGCCATCGTGATCGCGCCCTCGTGGTGCGTGATCATCAGCGTCAGGAAGAGCTGGTCGAACGCCTTGCCCTTGGCCGCGCGCAACTTCTCCAGCTGCGCCTCCGTCGCCATGCCGGGCATCGCCTCGTGGGCGTGCTCCGTGGCGGCGCTCTCCCCGTCGTGCGCCTTGAGCCAGCTCTCCATGGTGGTGATCTCCGGCCCCTGTGCGGCCGCGATCCGTTCGGCGAGCGCCTTCACCGAGCTCGACTCGGCCTGTTTCGGGGCGAGTTCGGTCATCTCCAGCGCCTGAGTGTGATGCTCGATCATCATCCGCGCGTATGCGAGGTCGGCCGAGTTGGGGGTGTCGTCGTCCGTCCGTTGTTTCGCGGCGTCCTCGGCGGAGAGAGTCTGAGCCGCCTCACCGGGCTTGCCGGGCACGATCACCGAAGGCCCGCTCGTCGTGGGGGACTTGGTCTCGGTATCGGAGTCACAGCCTCCCAGCGCGAGCACGACGACCGCCAGCGACGCTGTGACCAGGGACGCGTGGGACGGACGGCGGAAGAGCACGGTGACCTCCTGAGGCGCACGAATGGGCGAACACCTCAAGGGTGTTGAGGACTTTCCTAGCACGCTTGTGAACCTGGATGATCAGAAACTTTCATTACGACTGCGTTGCCTTCTGTTGATCGGTGCATGGCGAAGACGATACTGCGGGGTGTGCGTGAACCGTTCGACTGCGAACGGCTACAAGGGAGGATGCAGTGACCCTGTTGAAAGACCCCCGAACGCGGCGCAGACGCCTCGGAGTTGCCGCGGCCGCGGCCGGACTCCTGGCCGCGCTGCTCACGGCCGGCCCGGCGGCCGCGATCCCCGACCCCGGGGACAGTCCCGCCGCGCAGGAGAAGGTCTCCCAGAGCGACGAGGCTGTCGCCGAGGCGGCCATAACGAGTGGCGAGATACCCGGGCAGGACGAGATCCTCCACTCGGACAACATCGAACCCCTCGCGAACATCCCCAAGGATGCTCTGCCCAACTTCAATTCGGACCTTGCCTTCCAGGGCAACTACGCCTTCGCCGGCAACTATGACGGCTTCCGCATCTTCGACATCCGGAACCCGAAGGCGCCCAAGACGGTCGCACAGGTGCTCTGCCCGGGCTCGCAGAACGACATCACCGTCTCCGGCAACCTGCTCTTCCTTTCCACCGACTCCTCGCGCAGCGACAACTCGTGCGCCAGCACGACGCAGCCCGTGACGGAGAAGTCGTCGTGGGAGGGCATGAAGGTCTTCGACATCACCGACAAGGCGAACCCGAAGTACGTGGCCGCCGTCGAGACCGCCTGCGGCTCGCACACCCACACGCTGGTGCCGGAGAAGAAGAACGTCTACATCTACGTCTCCTCGTACTCGCCGAACGCCACCTACCCCGACTGCCAGCCGCCGCACGACGGCATCTCGGTCATCAAGGTGCCGCGCAACGCCCCCGAGAAGGCGGCAGTGGTGGGCTTCCCCGTCCTCTTCCCCGGTGAGGGACCGGACGGCGGCGGCAACCCGGGCTCGCCCACCAACCCGGGTGTCTCCAAGACCACCGGCTGCCACGACATCACTGTCCTGCCGTCCAAGGACCTCGCCGCGGGCGCCTGCATGGGCGACGGCATCCTCTTCTCCATCAAGGATCCGGAGAACCCGAAGGTCATCGACAGGGTCCAGGACAACGTGAACTTCGCGTTCTGGCACTCGGCGACGTTCAACCAGGACGCCGACAAGGTGGTGTTCACCGATGAGCTGGGCGGCGGTGGCGCGGCCACCTGCAACGCGGCCATCGGTCCGAATCGCGGCGCCGACGGTATCTACGACATCGTTGGCAAGGGTGACAACCGCAAGCTCGTCTTCAAGAGCTACTACAAGATCCCCCGCTACCAGGCCGACACCGAGAACTGCGTCGCCCACAACGGCTCGATCATCCCCGTCGAGGGCAAGGACATCATGGTCCAGGCCTGGTACCAGGGTGGCGTGTCCGTCTGGGACTTCACCAACTCGGCCGAGCCTAAGGAGATCGCCTACTTCGAGCGCGGCCCGCTGAGCACCAGCACGTTCTCGGTCGGCGGCTCCTGGTCGGCGTACTACTACAACGGCTATATCTACTCGAACGACATCATCAAGGGCTTCGACGTGCTGAAGCTCAGCGACCGGCGCACCGACCCGGCGAAGCGGGTCAAGCTGCCCGAGCTCAACGTCCAGACGCAGCCGGACTACTTCGACTGATCGTTCAGTCGATCGGACCGGTCGTCGGACTCACCACCGGAATCACCACCGGACTGACGACCGGACTGACGACCGGACTGACGACCGGGCTGATCGGCCGGCTTTCGGTCGGTTGCGAAGAACCGTGACAGGTCCGTGTCGCACGTCCCGCCGGGCACCTCGGTGTCCGGCGGGACACCCAACGCCTTTTCCAGTCCGTACCGTTTGAACAGTTCGGCCCGCAGCGTCGGGATCGACATCGGGACGCCCGGCACCACGGCCGCGTACACCGAGCCCATGAGCAGCGCGCGCAGCATCGGGTAGTCGGTGGCGGCGTCGGGCGAGCCGAAGCACGCGACGGTCTCGCCGAGCAGCTGCGCGAGACGCTGCTGATCCGGGCACTCCACGAATCCCTCGGGCTGGAGGATCCCGGCCATGTGCTGGCGCATCAGCACCGGCTGATCGCGGGCGAGTCCCAGAATCGCGTCGATGGCCCGTGCCATCCGCTCCCGGCCGTCCTCGGTGTGCGGCTCGCGCTCCAGCGCCTCTTCCAGCGTCCGGTGCATCAACCGGTGCACGGCGGACTGCACGAGCTGGCGCTTGCCGGGAAAGTAGTACGACACCAGTCCGCGCGCCGATCCCGCGCGATCCGCGATGTCGCCGAGCGTGGTCGCCTCGTACCCCTGCTCGCTCACCAATTCCACCGCGGCCTGCAGGAGTCGTTCCCGGGAACGCCGCCGCAACTCTTCGTTGACGGACTGGCTGCGCGGGGACATTCTGAAACTCCTGCGTTGACTGGCTGTCAGCCAACTATACTCAGGTTGTCCGGACCAAGCCCCTCCGGGGGCTGTTTCGGGCTGCCGTCCGCCTCGGGTGACGCGGGGGATCATCCGAGGCGGACGTGCGGGGCGTGAGCGGTCTCCTTAGAGTGGGCTGGAGTGCCGAGGAGGCGGGTGGACATGGATCAAGATCAGATCCTGGCCAGGATCGCGGCGATGGTGGACGACGAACGACGCCTGCGCGACGCCCTCGCGTCCGGGCAGATCGACAGCTCGACCGAGCACGAGCGGCTCGGACAACTGGAGCGCGATCTCGACCAGTGCTGGGACCTGCTGCGCCAGCGGCGTGCGAAGTCCGAGTTCGGTGAGAATCCGGACGAGGCACGGCCCCGTCCTTCCTCGCAGGTCGAGGACTATCAGGGCTGAGGCGACGCTTGAAGGAGCGGCCCAGAGCGCGAGCCGCGCCGGGGCGTCAGCCGATCAGGTCGAGGACCGGCCGCAGCCCTTCCGGACGCTCGGCCACCGGCAGATGGTCCACGAAATGTATGGCGCAGCCCAGGGCCGTCGCACCGCCGTCCGCGCGCCGGTCGTCCCCGACCATCAGCGTGTCCTCGGGCGCCACCCCCAACGCGTCGCAGGCGACCGCGAACAGCCGCGTATCCGGCTTCTGGATACCGTGTTCGTACGACAGGACGTACGCGCCGATGTACGGGTCGAGCCCGTACGCACGGAAGACGGGCCGCAGATCCCAGCCGATGTTGCTGACCACACCGACGGCGATCCCGCCCTCGCGCAGCGCGCCCAGCACCCCCTCCACGTCCGGGTAGGGCCGCCAGGCGTCCGGGACCATATGGCGTTCGTACAGCGCGTCGTGCAGCCGGGGATCGGGCAGCGCCACCCGACGGGAGAGCGCGGTGTAGGCGACCCGGTGCGACTCGGCGCTCTCGTCCCGGATCGCCCACATACCGCTGAGCTCGTCCGGCAGCGGCTCTGCCGGGGAGGCCCCGCCGGGGAGCGCGCCCGCCGACTCCAGGTCCTGGGCGGCGCGGATCAACTCGGCCTCGGGCAGCGGGATGTCGGCCTCCGCGAGCACCGCCCGTAGCCAGGACTCGGTCGATTCGACGCGGAAGAGCGTTCCGGAGAAGTCGAAGAGCACGCCTTTGATCGTCATGAGGGAGATCCTTCGCGGCGCGGCCCGCACTGGTCAAGGCCGCCTTGCGGCAGGCCACCGTTCGTACGAGGCCATCGCCAGCGCGACCATCAGCGCCCCGAGAAGCCAGCCGCCCACGACGTCCGACGGCCAGTGGACGCCGAGCCAGACACGGGTCAGACCGACACCCACGACGGAGACGACGGCCAGGGCGTACGCCGTACGCCGCAGGGTGTCCCCGGCGTCGTACAGGTGCAGTAGCCACAGCAGCAGCCCGCACACCACCGCGGTCGTCATGGCGTGGCCGGAGGGGAAGGCCGCGTAGTGGGCGGAGTCGACGGGATCGGGCCAGACGGGGCGGGCGCGGCCGATTGCCGACTTCAGCCCCTGCTGCACCACTGTGCCCAGCACACATGTGGCCGCCACCCATAGGGCCAGCCACCATGCGTGCTGTCGCCACACCAACCAGACCACGGCGGCGGCACACAGTGCACGCATGGTCCAGGGGTCCCACACCCAGTCCGTCAGGATGCGGAACGCATGGGTGAGGCCGGGTTCGTCGACTGCCCAGGGGTGCATGGTGCGGGCGATGTGTCCGTCGAGGGTGAGCAGTGGCTGCCAGGAGAACGCGACCAGCAGGAGAAGGAGCAGGGAGGGCACGGTGAGCGCCGCCGCCGTGAGTGCCGCGGTCCGCGGGCCCGGTGTGCGGGGAGGTGCGTCGACAGGCGGGGAGTGCATGGGGTGATCCTCGCCGATGTACGGGGCCGGAAACCAACCTCGGGGCGCCCGGGGAACTCACGGGTCGCGCAGATGCCTGGTTACCCCAGCGCCCGCAGCCCCGGTACGAACGTCACCAGGAGCGGGATCACCGGCACCAGCGCGGCCGCCGCTGTCAGCCGCAGGCGCCGGGCCGCCGTGAGCCGGTCCGGAGGAGTGAGGAGGCGGTGGACACGGTGGGGGACATGGGCCTGCGGGGTGGGGCAGGGACCGAACACTCCCCGGTCCTCGTTGAGTTCCACCAGGGCGAGGGCGATCGTGAGGCGGCCGAAGCGGCGCGAGGCCATGTCGTCGGCGGAGAGTTCGACCAGCCGGTGCATCTCGTCGCGGAACGCGGCGAACACCGGAACCTGCGGGAATCCGTTGGCCAGCGCGCCCGAGCAGTGCAGCAGCCAGTCGTGCCGCGCCCGCGCGTGCCCCTGCTCATGGGCGAGTACGGCGTCCAGCTGAGGTCCCTTGAGGCGGCGCAACGCGCCCGTGGTGACGACCAGCCGGGGCGCCGCGCCGGGCAGCCACCAGGCGTCCGGGCGCACCCCCTCCAGGACCACCAGACGGTCGGCGGCCGGCTCCTCACCCGGCAACAGCGGGGCGCGCAGAAGGAGTTCGGCCCGGCTCTGCCGACGGCGGGCTCGGGCCCCCGCGATCTCACGGACCAGCATCGCCGCGGTCCACACGCCACCGCACGCGAGCGCCACGGCGGTCGTCGCGGCCCAGGGACTCCCGGTGCTCAACGCATAGGCGTCCACGACCGAATGCGGCGCCGGACCGAACACCTGGCCCCGCACCACCAGCCACGCGGCGGCCGCGCTCAGCGTCATCGACAGCGCGCAGCACAGCAGAACGGCCGCGACCACGCACTGCCACGCCCACAGGGCCACCACCGGTTCGCGGTCCACCCAGTCCGCCCTGGCGAGCAGCCGCGGAGCGACCACGGCAGCCAGTGCGCCGAGCAGCAACAGTGCCGCGGGGACCATCATGGCCGAAGCCTATGAGCGGGGTGTCGCCGGAGGATACGGGCCACGACGGCAAAGTGACGTACGCCACGGTCTTGTCGCGGCAACTTCCCGCGGTCGGGAGGCTTCGCTCTCAGAGCGTGACCAGCATGGCCAGCATGGCTATGCCCATGGACAGCCGACACGCCTGTGACAGTTCGGGGCGGTCGGCCCAGCCGACGGTCCCGGCGCCGCCTGCCACGCTCCCCATCGGCAGGAGGCGCAGACCCGAGCGCAGCACATACCCCGTGAAGTAGAGCAGGAGCGCCCCGGTCAGCAGCGGCACCCCCGAACCGCCGTGGCTGTGGTGGCCCGGAGCGGTGGCCATCACCTCCGCCATGTAGACCATCGCGCAGGCGCCCACCAGGTGGTGCACATGGTGCGGGCTCGTACGGGCCACCCACAGGGCGCGTACCGCCGCCGCGCCGAACACGGCCGTGTAGGCGAGCCAGGCCCAGCGCGGTGGCGCGGGCACCGCCGCGGGCACGGCCATCGCGGCCATGCCGAAGGCCATGAGCGCCTCACCGCCGGCGGCACGGCGTTGTTCCTCGACGGAACTGCGCATCCGCAGGAGGCAGTAGGCCCCGGTCGCCGCACACAGCACGACGAGCAGCCAGCCGGGCGAAGCCGGTCCACGCATCGGGCACCTCCCCGCTCGACGGGCGTCGGACAGTCGGTCAGGGCATGCCCGGCGCGGGCGGGGCGCAAGCGAGCGCAAGGGTGTACACGGGGGAGCGTTCTGAGCGCCTTGCGGGTGAGTCGGTGAAGCGCGCCTGGCCGGAGAACCGAGTGATGCCGGTGGAAGGCGCCGCACACCGTACGCTCGCGGCGTCGGTACGACGGCAGGGTCTGCACTCCTTGGAGGGCGCACAGGCATGACGGCAGCGAACGGGCGGACGACGGACGGGAACGCCCATACGGGACGGGGAGAGGGGGTGGACACCCGTGCCGGGCACGTGGGGATCTCGGAGAGCGCCTCCGAACGGGTGGTGGGATCTGACGACACCATGGCCGCGGTCGTACGACAGTGGCAGGCGGTGCGGCCCGACCTCGACACCGGACCCATGGAGATCATCGGACGTATCAACCGCTGCGCCGCCCTGCTTCAGCAGGCGGAGGACGCTCCGCTGCGCCGTGCCGGACTCACCCGCCCCGAGTTCGACGTCCTGGGCACACTGCGGCGGACCGGACATGAGCTGACCCCGAGCGAGATCGCCCGCGAGACGTTCTCCTCCGGTGCCGCCGTCGCCAAGCGCCTGAAGCAGCTGACCGAGCGAGGCCTGGTCGAACGGCGCGGCGACACCCGTGACCGCCGGGTCGCACACGTCCGGCTGACCGACGAGGGACGCGACCTGGTGGACGGCATCCTCCCCGAACAGCTCTCCTACGAGACGACAGTCCTGTCGGGCACCGATCTGGGCCGGCAGCGCGAACTGGCCGACCTGCTGGCCGAGTTGCTCGGCCAACTGGAGAGCCGACTCAGATTGCCAGGCGCCTGAGTCTCCGGGAGTCACCCAAACGACACCCCCTAGCTCTCCTCGTCCTCCACGTGGATGCCGAAGGCGGCGCCCTGCGCGTCCCGTACGACGGCGATCCGTGGGCCGTGCGGCACGGACATGGGCTCCATGAGCAGGTGGCCCCCCGCCAGGAGGGCGGCGTCCGCGGTGGCGTCCACGTTCTCGACGGCGAAGTAGGGCAGCCAGTGCGAGGGGACCTCGTGCGGGAACTTGTCGTCCATCGTCACCATGCCGCCGAAGTCGGCGCCGTCGACACCCCACTGCGTGTAGTGCTCCGAGGCGTTCACCGTCCAGCCGAACACCGTCGTGTAGAACTCGGTGACCGGGTCGGGGGCGCGGGTGAGCAGCTCCACCGAGCCGAGGGCGCCCGGGGCGTTGAACAGCCCCGCGCCGGGGAAGGACCGCCCCTGCCACAGCTGGAAGGCGGCGCCGCCCGGGTCGAACGCGACCGCGAAACGGCCCTGGTCGAGCACGTCCGTCGGGGCGAGGGCCACGGTGCCGCCTGCCGTCTCCACCGCGGCCACGGCGGCGTCCGCGTCGGCCACGGCGAACGAGACGTTCCAGGCGACGGGCTGCGACTCCTGGTGCAGCGGCGCCAGCCCGGCGACCGCGGCGTCGCCGATATGCGCCACGGTGCAGCAGCCCGCCTCCTGGCGCGCGTCCGTCTCCGGACGCCAGCCGAACAGGTCGGCGTAGAAGCGCTTGGCCGCCTCCGGATCGCTGGTCCCCAACTCCGTCCAGCAGGGCCCGCCGGTCACCGGCCTGTCGAGCTTCATGAGGTTCCTTCCGCAGCGAGCCCCCTGAAAACGCTAGTCCCGGCCTCCGGAGCGGCCATCCGAAGGCGCTGCCGCGCAGAGAAACCCGGGCCTCAGGGCCGGTGACGCAGCGGATGGTCCGCCGGGATCTGCACGATCACGATCTCGGTGCCGTCCGGATCCGCGACCCACATCTCGATCAGCCCCCACGGCTCCTTCACCGGCGGCCGCAGGACCTCGACACCGGCGGCCGTCAGTTCCTCGTACGCCGCCTTCGCGTCCGCGACCTGGAGCCACAGCTTGACCGCGGGGGACGGCCGGGACTCGGAGCGCCCCGCGACCTCCAGGAAGCCGCCGCCGAGGAAGTAGACGGTGCCGCGTTCGGGGCCCGTACCGAACTCGCGGTAGACGGCGAGCCCCAGCTTCTCGCCGTAGAAGGCACGGGAGCGCTCCGGGTCGGTGGGGCGCAGGAGGGTTCGGCTGCTCAGTACATGCACCATGCAGCGGGAGCCTAGAGGAGGGTTACGCTCGGCGGTGCCCGAGCCGCGCCACCGAACGGAGAACCGCTCCATGGACACCACCGCCTCCAGCGGACCGACCTTCCGCGATGCCACCGACAGCGACGTCGACGCCCTGGTGGCGCTGATCGAGTCGGCGTACCGCGGGGACTCCAGCCGGGCCGGCTGGACCACGGAGGCGGACATCCTCGAAGGGCAGCGGACCGATCCCCAGGGCGTGCTGACGGTCATCAAGTCGCCCGACAGCCGGCTGGTGACCGTCGAGCGGGACGGCGCGATCGTGGCCTGCTGTCAGCTCGAACACCGCGGCGACCACGCCTACTTCGGTATGTTCGCGGTCAGCCCCGCACTCCAGGGCGCGGGCCTCGGCAAGGTGATCATCGCCGAGGCGGAGCGCCACGCGCGCGAGGTCTGGGGCGCCGAGGAGATGCACATGACGGTGATCTCCGTACGCGAGGACCTCATCGCCTGGTACGAGCGGCGCGGCTACCGCCGTACGGGAAGGATGACCCCCTTCCCGTACGGCGATGAGCACTTCGGCATTCCGCAGCGCGAAGACCTGCAGTTCGAGCTGCTGGTCAAGTCACTGATGTGACGTTCACGCGGTGAAGCGGCCGGTGCGCTTGATCTCGGGATAGTCGGTGGTCGCGCCGTCCAGTCCCAGGGCGCGCACCAGCCGCAGCTGGTCCTGGGTGTTCACCACCCAGCCGATGATCCGCAGGTCGGCCTTGCGGGCGCGCTCGACGACCTCCAGGGTCAGCCGGCGGATGTTGAGACAGACGGTCGCGGCGCCTACGTCCACGGCGCGGTCCACCACGTCGGTGCCGTACCGGCTCGCGATCAGCGCGGTGCGGGCGCCCGGCACGAGCCGGGCGATCTCGTCGATCGCCTCGTCGTGGAAGGACGACACCTCGACCTGTCCGGCCAGATCCCGCCGGTGCATGACCTCGGCCAGTGCCCGCGCCGCCGCCACGTCCTTGATCTCGGCCTGGAGCGGCGTCGTGAGGGCGTCAAGGACCTCCTCGAAGACGGGAACGCGCTCACCGCGCCCCGCGTCCAGCTGGCGCAGCTCAGCGAGGGTCTTCTCGGCGATCGGCCCCGACCCGTCGGTCGTACGGTCCACTTCGGCGTCGTGCATGACGACGAGCGCGCCGTCCTTGCTCAGGTGCAGATCGAGTTCGATCAGGTCGAGGCCCGCGTGCTGGGCGGCGACGAAGGAACGGAGGGTGTTCTCGGGTTCGACACCCATGACTCCGCGGTGACCGATGGTGAGGAAGTTCAAGATGCGACTCGCTTCCGTCGACGGCGGCTCGGCTCGCGCGTGGTTCCGACGGCGGCGCCCACGCGGCAAGGCCGCAGCCTAATGGCCCTGCTGTGCGATGTACCCGCTCGTACGCGGGCCAATGACCCCGCCGGTCAGGGAAGACTCTCCCCGCGCCGCCGCGCCGGGTCACTCCGAGGTGGGCGAGTCCCGGCAACGGTTGACTCCGGCGCCGCCCGCGCCGCATCGGCGGTCGTAATCGCCTGAAGGGTTTCCAGCAGGAAAATTAGCGGTGAAGATGCTGGTGCGCAGGATAATGCCCCGAGTTCCCGCTTGTGGGAAGGAAGTCCGTTCGCATACGGTGTTCTTACGCGAGGTTCTCCTGTGGAGGGTGGGACATGACGGAAATTCTTGTGCGGGTAGGTGCGGAGGGGCAGGTTCCGTCCGTAGCCAGCGTGGTGGAGCACCCGGCATGGCCCGTGCTCAAGGGCGCGGTGGAGGAGATCCGGCCGTGGCAGGCCAAGGACGGCTCGATCGACTTCGGCGCGGAGGGCGCGCCGGACGCGTCCGACGCGGATCTGGCCGTACGCCGTGCCATTGACGCGATCGAGCGGCTCGCCCCGCTGCTGCCGCACGACGCCGCCTACCACGAGGCCCTCGTGAAGGATCTGGGCCGCTGGGCCGACGGGGGCTTCCAGGTGCCCGACTTCCTCGACTCGCTGCTGGCCTTCCGTCCCGCCGCACACCGCGAGGACGGCCTCCAGCACCTGGTCGTGTTCCCGATGTACACGCAGAACGGCAACCCGGACCGCAACTTCGAAGCGGTCGTGCTGCGCATGGTGTGGCCGGACTGGCTGGCCGACCTGGAGCGCACCCGTTACGACAACCCGCTGTTCTGCGGCATCACCTTCGAGGACTTCACCGCCGGCTACGACACCAACTCGGCCGTTCTCTTCCCGGAGACCATCGCCGTGCGCGAGGCACCCGAGCGCTTCTCCTGGGGCGGCATCTTCTGCGACCGTGAGGCCGCCCGCTTCCGCGCCGTCACCGATGCCGCCGTCGGCATCCTCGGTCTGGAGCTGCCCGCGGACATCGCCGTGATGGTCGAGGACCAGGAGCGCTGCGAGCAGGCCTTCGTGCTCTGGGACATGGTCCACGACCGCACCCACAGTCATGGCGACCTGCCCTTCGACCCGTTCATGATCAAGCAGCGCCAGCCGTTCTGGATGTACGGCCTGGAGGAGCTGCGCTGCGACCTCACCGCCTTCAAGGAGGCCGTGAAGCTTGAGGCGGACGGTTTCCCGCAGGGCCGTGACGTGCAGTACGCGGTGCTCTTCGACCGGATGTTCCGCTTCCCCGTCACCGGCGAGCGCGTCCGCAACTACGACGGCCTCGGCGGCCAGCTGCTCTTCGCCTACCTCCACAAGCACGACGCCGTCCGCTGGACCGACAACAAGCTGCACATCGACTGGCAGCGCGCCCCGCAGGTCACCAACCAGCTGTGCGCGGAGATCGAGGACCTCTACCGAGCCGGCATCGACCGCCCCAAGCTCGTCCATTGGTTCAAGGCGTACGAGCTGGTCGCCACCTACCTCCCCCCGCACCCGGGCTCCCGCTGGGCCAAGGGCCCGGACGCCCTGGACGTGACCCAACCCCCGCGCAAGCTCGTCGACGACGTGCTTCCTGACGAGTTTCCCCTGAGCATGTTCTATGAGGCGCTCGCCAAGAAGCTCAAGCACGTGATCGCCTCCACCAAGGGCATCACCGCGGCGAAGGCCGAGCAGGTCGCCGCGTGAGTGCCCGTGCCGAGGACGTATCGGAGGCGAAGGCGATGTCCAACGGAAACGGCAACGGAGCACTCGGCGGAGCGGTGATCGCGGTGGCTGGCGCCGGCGGCCCCGCGGGCCGCGCGACGCTGCTGCGGCTCGCCGAGGCGGGCGCGACCGTCGTCGGCTCGGACAACGACCCCGAGCGTCTCGCGGAGGCCGTGGACGCGGCCAGGTACGCGTACGGCGGCGCCACCGTCGTCGGTGAGACGGTCGACCTTCTCGACCTGCGGTCGACGCGTGACTGGGCCACCCGTATCGAGAAGGACTTCGGCCGCGTCGACGGCCTGGTCCACCTCGTCGGCGGCTGGCGCGGCAGCGAGACCTTCACCAAGACCGTCCTCGACGACTGGGACCTGCTCGAACTGCTGCTCATCCGCACGGTGCAGCACACCTCCCTCGCCTTCCACGAGGCGCTGCAGCGCAGCGAGCGCGGCCGGTACGTCCTGACCAGCGCCGCCGGCGCGAGCAAGCCCACCGCGGGTAACGCGGCCTATGCCGCCGCCAAGGCCGCCGCCGAGGCCTGGACGCTCGCCATGGCCGACTACTTCCGTAAGGCCGGGGGCGAGCAGGGGCCGACCTCCGCGGCTGCCATCCTGGTCGTCAAGGCACTGGTGCACGACGCGATGCGCGCCGAGCGCCCGAACGCGAAGTTCGCGGGCTTCACCGACGTCAAGGAGCTGGCCGATGCCATCGCCGGCGTCTGGGACAAGCCCGCCGGTGAAGTGAACGGAAAACGTCTGTGGCTGACCGAGAAGCCGTGAACCCTCCCAAGGCCCCAGATACAGCGGCCCGGCGTCACCACGACCCGGCCGTCCGGGGCTTCGCCAGCGACAACTACGCGGGCGCCCACCCCGAGGTGCTCGCCGCCCTGGCACTCGCCAACGGCGGACACCAGGTCGCGTACGGCGAGGACGACTACACCGCCAACCTCCAGCGCATCGTCCGCAGCCACTTCGGAGCCACGGCCGAGGCCTTCCCGGTCTTCAACGGAACGGGCGCGAACGTGGTCGCGCTGCAGGCCGTCACCGACCGCTGGGGCGCGGTGATCTGCGCCGAGAGCGCGCACATCAATGTCGACGAGGGTGGCGCCCCCGAGCGCATGGGCGGCCTCAAGCTGCTCACGGTGCCCACCTCCGACGGCAAGCTCACGCCCGAACTGATCGACCGGCAGGCGTACGGTTGGGACGACGAGCACCGGGCGATGCCGCAGGTCGTCTCGATCACCCAGAGCACCGAACTGGGCACCCTCTACACGCCCGAGGAGATCCGCGCGATCTGCGACCACGCCCACGCGCACGGCATGAAGGTCCACCTGGACGGGTCCCGGATATCGAACGCGGCCGCCTCCCTGGACGTCCCCATGCGGACGTTCACCAATGCGGTGGGCGTCGACATCCTCTCCCTTGGCGGGACGAAGAACGGCGCGCTGTTCGGCGAGGCCGTCGTCGTCCTCGACCCTGACGCCGTCAGCCACATGAAGCACCTGCGCAAGCTGTCGATGCAGCTCGCCTCCAAGATGCGCTTCGTCTCCGTGCAGTTGGAGGCGCTGCTCGCCAAGGACCTCTGGCTGCGCAACGCCCGCCACGCCAACGAGATGGCCCGGCGGCTCGCCGAGGGTGTGCGCGCGGTGCACGGCGTGGAGATCCTCTACCCGGTGCAGGCCAACGCGGTCTTCGCGCGCCTTCCGCACGACGTGAGCGAGCGCCTGCAGAAGCGCTACCGCTTCTACTTCTGGGACGAGAGCGCGGGCGACGTCCGCTGGATGTGCGCCTTCGACACCACCGAGGACGACGTGGACGGTTTCGTGGCGGCACTCAAGGAGGAGATGGCGCACCCCTAACCCGAGGATTCGATGCATAGGTATGCGGTCGCCTGAAAAGTCATTGACTCTCGGGCGATCGCGTTCCTATGCTCTGCGGGCATGGAACTGATCCAGAACACCACGGACCTGTCCGCGTACTTGGCCGCCGACGAGGTCATCGACCACCACCATCCGCTGGTACGCGAGACGGCCGCGCGGCTTGCCAGGGGATCCGTCGACTCGTATGCCTATGCGCGATCCGCCTTCGAATTCGTGCGCGATGCGATCCCGCACTCGCAGGACTCCGGTGATCCGCGCGTCACCTGGCGCGCGTCCGACGTACTGGAGCAGCGCACCGGGATCTGCTACGCCAAGGCGCACGCCCTGGCCGCGCTGCTGCGGGCCGAGGACATCCCGACGGCGCTGTGCTACCAGAAGTTCGACGAGGTGCACGGGCTCGTCGCCGTGCGGTTCAACGGTGCCTGGCATCGGCAGGACCCGCGCGGCAACAAACCGGGCGTGGATGCCCAGTTCTCCCTGGAGGGCGAACGGCTGGCCTTCACCCCCGACCCGGAGTCCAATGAGATGGACTATCCAGTACTGTACGCTGAACCTCACCCGGTTGTGCTGAGCGCCCTCAAGGCCGCCCCCGACCGGCCGTACCTCTGGCAGACGCTCCCCACCGCACTCTGAGGCAGGCCATGACCCTCACGCTCACCGTGTCCGACGAGGTGTGCGCCCTCGCACCCGGCTTCACCCACGTCGCCATCGAGGCGTACGGACTCGTCAACGGGCCCAGTACCGAAGGGACTTCGGCGCTGCTCGATGACGCGGCCCGCCGTCTGGCCGTACGACTGGACGGTCGCGCTCCGCACGAGGACCCGCACATGGCCGCCTGGCGGGAGACCTACACGGCGTTCGGCTCCAAGCCCTCGCGGACCCGCAACTCGGCGGAGGCGCTGGCCAAGCGGGCGCTCTCGGACGCCGGACTGCCCCGGATCAACGTGCTCGTCGACATCTACAACGCCATCAGCGTCGCCCACTTGGTCCCTGCGGGCGGGGAGGACATCGACCGCATCCAGGGCGGGATGCGCCTGGTTCGGGCCACCGGCGACGAGGACTTCGTGACGGTCGCGGGCGGCGAGGAGGCCGTTGAACACCCGGACGCGGGTGAGGTGGTGTGGTGCGACGACGCGGGGGTGACCTGCCGCCGCTGGAACTGGCGCCAGGGGCCGCGCACGCGGCTCACCGAGGAATCGGTCTCCGCGGTCTTCCTGCTGGAGGGCCTGGCGCCGATGCCGGTGGCCGACATCGCGCGGGCCGGAGCCGAACTCGCCGAACTCCTGGAGAAGTTCAGCCCCGGGGCGCGGATCACCGTCCACGCCCCGGAGTGACGATTCAGCGCGCCTCGGCCGCCTTCACCTCTTCGGGGGTCGGCGCGGTGCCGCCGAGGTGTGCGGGCATCCACCAGGTGTCGTCCGGCCCCTTGGGCCGCACGGGGTAGGCGCGCTGAGCGGCTTCGAGGAGCTCCTGTACGCGGTCACGCACCCGCCGGGTGATCGCCCCCGCGTACTGGTCCCTCGGGGCCTCGACCGGCTCGCCGACCCGGATGGTGATCGGGGTGTGGCTGCGCTTGAAGTTGCGCGGGTGCCCCTTGGTCCACAGGCGCTGGGTGCCCCACACCGCCATCGGGATCAGCGGGACGCCGGCCTCCTGGGCCATGCGCGCGGCACCCGACTTGAAGCTCTTCAGGGTGAACGACGGCGAGATGGTGGCCTCGGGGAAGACGCCGATGATCTCGCCGGAGCGCAGCGACTCCAGTGCGTGCTGGTACGCCTTCTCACCCTGCGTGCGGTCCACCGGGATGTGCTTCATGCCCCGCATCAGCGGCCCGGAGATCTTGTGCCGGAACACCGACTCCTTCGCCATGAAGCGCACCAGACGCTTCTGCGGCAGGGCGGCCATGCCGTCGAAGATGAAGTCCAGATAGCTGATGTGGTTGCTGACCAGCACAGCGCCGCCCGAGCGCGGAATGTTCTCCGAACCCTTGCAGTCGATCTTGAGGTCCCAGGCCTTGAACAAGATTTGGGCGAGACCGACGACGGGACGGTAGACAAGCTCTGCCATGGACGGGGTGGGCCCTTCTCTCTGCCTGGGAAGGGGCTTCCCGGCGAAAGTTACGCAGCCGTAGGTTTACGGCATTGCGCAGATCGTGCCCGAAGAACGGACGAGTGGCCAGTCCTGGTGCCCGTACCGGGCGAGATCCTCGTCACGTCACCCCTTGATCCACCTCGGAGTTTTAACTTCCCTTTACTCCGTGCGTACTGTGACTCGCCGCACCAGCAGGTACATCTCGCACCCGAGGCAGTAGCCGAACGCGGCATTGAGGAACGCGGCCGCGAGCGCGCACGCGGTGGCCGTGAGACCCAGCCACTGCGGCCCCACCACGTAGCCGACGAGCCCCACGACCGCGAACGCGAGCCCGACCGCCTGCGCGAATCGCGGCGGCTCCGGTGCCTCGAACTCCGTGGGCGGCCCGATCCGCGGCCGTACGGCCTTGCGGAACAGCCAGCCGTACGGGGAGCGCCCCACACCGCCCGCAGCGCCCAGCGCGAACGCCAGCGTCTGCCAGGCCAGCAGCCAGGCGCTGCCGGTGATCAGTACGACCGCCAGCACGAAGGTCGTCACGGCCGCACCGAAGCGCGGCCCTCTTGCGTCGATTTCCATGAACCAAGCATTCCGCACCGGGCGCGATTCCCGTAGGCGGGAATCTTTGCGGTCTTGTGAATGCTTGTCGATGTGATGACCGGACTTGTGGTGTGCGTGGTGGTGCTCGCGATGGCGAGCGCCTACGGAGTGCTGCATCGGCGGCGGAGCGGGAGGGTGAGGGTGCGCGGGCGCGACGGCGGAAAGCTGCTCGGCGCGGCGGAGTTGGGGGAGGGGCTCGGTGAGCGGGCCACGCTCGTCCAGTTCTCCAGCGCCTTCTGTGCCCCCTGCCGGGCGACCCGGCGGATCCTCGCCGAGGTGGCGGAGCTGGTCCCCGGGGTCTCCCACGTGGAGATCGACGCGGAGGGCCACCTGGACCTCGTACGCGAACTCGACATTCTCAAGACGCCGACCGTGCTCGTGCTCGACGCCGACGGGCGGATCGTGCGGCGGGCAACGGGGCAGCCGCGCAAGGCGGATGTGATCGCCGCACTGGGGGAGGCGGTGTGACCGTGGTGACCAAGGTGAGGCACCTCCCGGATACCGGGACGCACTTGACTGCACCCGCCATCTATCGTCAGCCTGACCGTATGCCCCCGGAACTCCTTCTCTTCGAGCGCGTCCACGTGGACCTGGCCCGAACCGCGAGTGCGCGCTGTCCGGGCTGCTGAGCAGCCACGGATCAGCCCGTCACCTCTCGCAGAAGGACAAGTCCATGACGGCCACGCCCGACCTCGGCACCCCCCAGCTCGCCTCCCCCGACCTGCTGCGCTCCGTCTTCAGGCGGCATGCGGCCGGTGTCGCCGTGATCACGGCTCCCGGCGGTGACGGCCCCGTCGGCTTCACCGCCACCTCGCTCAGCTCGGTCTCCGCCGAGCCCCCGATCGTCTCCTTCGGGATCGGAGTCGGCGCCTCCAGCTGGCCCGCGGTCTCCGAGTCCGAGCACATAGGCGTGCACATACTCGGGGAGCACCAGCAGGAACTCGCCGGCACCTTCGCCAGGAGCGGCGCCGACCGCTTCGGCGCGCCCACCCGTTGGCGTAACGGCCCCGAAGGTGTTCCGGTGCTCGACGACGTCCTGGCGTGGCTCGTATGCCGTGTCGTCGCGCGCGTGCCCGCGGGGGATCACCGCATCGTCCTGGCCGAGGTCGTCCTCGGCGACCCCTCGGGCTCCGGCCGCCCGCTGCTCTACCACCAGGGGCGCTTCAACGGCCTGCGCGACTGAGAGTCGAGTCCGAACCTGCTCCGCGGTCCTGCTCCGCGGTCCTGCTCTCCGGTCTACTCACCGGTCCTACTTCTCGGTTACGCAGCGTTGCGAACGTCACAGTTCAAAGCGCTTGCTTAGTGGGCACCCACTAGGTGTACTGGTGAGTAATATTTCGGTCGGAGCGCGGGCCGCCCCGACCGGGATCGGCCGCTTCAGGCGCCTATGCTGCCGTAGAAGGCAGCCAAAAATGACGATGCAGTAGGAGAGCCGGCGTGAGCTTGAGGATCGTTGTCACTGTGAAGTACGTGCCCGACGCCACCGGCGACCGGCACTTCGCCGATGACCTGACCGTCGACCGTGACGACGTGGACGGTCTGCTCTCGGAGCTCGACGAATACGCGGTGGAGCAGGCGCTGCAGATCGCCGGCGAAGCCGACGACGCCGAGATCACGGTGCTGACCGTCGGCCCCGAGGACGCCAAGGACGCGCTGCGCAAGGCGTTGTCGATGGGTGCGGACAAGGCCATCCACGTCGAGGACGACGGCCTGCACGGCTCCGACGTGATCGGTACCTCGCTGGTGCTCGCGAAGGCCATCGAGAAGGCCGGCTTCGATCTGGTCATCTCCGGCATGGCGTCCACCGACGGCACCGCCGGTGTCATCCCGGCCCTGCTGGCCGAGCGACTTGGCGTTCCGCAGGTCACCCTGCTCTCCGAGGTCTCCGTCGAGGACGGTGTGGTCAAGGGCCGCCGCGACGGCGACTCCGCCTCCGAGCAGCTGGAGGCCTCCCTGCCGGCGGTCGTGTCGGTCACCGACCAGTCGGGCGAGGCGCGTTACCCGTCCTTCAAGGGCATCATGGCCGCCAAGAAGAAGCCGGTGGAGGCCTGGGACCTGGAGGACCTGGAGATCGAGGCGGACGAGGTCGGCCTCGAAGGCGCCTGGACCAAGGTCGACTCCGCGACCGAGCGCCCCGCGCGCACCGCCGGCACGATCGTCAAGGACGAGGGCGAGGGCGGCAAGCAGCTCGCCGAGTTCCTCGCGGGCCAGAAGTTCATCTGAGAACACCGGCCTGCCGCAGGCTCCCTGACCGCCCCTCATCTTTCGCAAGCAGGAGAGAAGAAGTCCCATGGCTGAAGTTCTCGTCTACGTCGACCACGTGGACGGCGCCGTCCGCAAGCCCACCCTTGAGCTGCTGACCCTGGCCCGTCGCATCGGCGAGCCCGTCGCCGTCGCCCTGGGCGCCGGCGCGGAGGCCACCGCCCCCGCACTCGCCGAGCACGGCGCGGTCAAGGTCCTCACCGCCGACGCCCCTGAGTTCACCGACTACCTGGTCGTACCGAAGGTGGACGCGCTCCAGGCCGCGTACGACGCCGTGTCCCCGGCCGCGGTGCTCGTGCCGTCCTCCGCGGAGGGCAAGGAGATCGCCGCTCGCCTCGCGCTCCGTATCGGTGGTGGCATCATCACCGACGCCGTCGACCTGGAGGCCGGCGACGAGGGCCCGGTGGCCACGCAGTCCGCGTTCGCCGCCTCCTTCTCCACCAAGTCCCGTGTGTCCAAGGGCACCCCGGTCATCACCGTCAAGCCGAACTCGGCCGCCGTGGAGGCCGCCCCGGCCGCGGGCGCCGTCGAGGCCCTCGCCGTGACCTTCTCCGAGAAGGCCACCGGCACGAAGGTCACCGCACGCACCCCGCGCGAGGCCAGCGGCCGCCCGGAGCTGACCGAGGCCGCGATCGTGGTCTCCGGCGGCCGTGGCGTCAACGGCGCCGACAACTTCGCGATCATCGAAGGGCTCGCCGACTCCCTCGGTGCGGCCGTCGGCGCCTCGCGCGCCGCCGTCGACGCCGGCTGGTACCCGCACTCCAACCAGGTCGGCCAGACCGGCAAGTCCGTCTCGCCGCAGCTGTACATCGCCTCCGGTATCTCCGGTGCGATCCAGCACCGCGCCGGCATGCAGACGTCGAAGACCATCGTCGCCATCAACAAGGACGCCGAGGCCCCGATCTTCGACCTCGTCGACTACGGCGTCGTCGGTGACCTCTTCGAGGTCGTCCCGCAGCTCACCGAGGAGATCAAGTCCCGCAAGGGCTGATTTTCCGCCGTACGAGGCATACGAGGCCCCTGCGACCGCCGTTGGCGCGGTCGTGGGGGCCTCTGTTCATGCCGGGGGCAGAGTTGCCCAGGAGGGTGTTGACCGGCGGGAAGGTCCCCGGATAACTTCGTTCTACGGATTGTTGATTCCGTACTGCGGAAAACATGGAGGGTGTGGAATGGGTCAGGGTCAGCAGGAGAAGGTGGCGACCAGCCTCGCGGGCGCCGTCAGCGAGGAGATCAGCGCCTCCCTCGCCCCGGTCGACGCCGAGCTGGAGCGCCACTACCCCGGCGACCCGGGCACCCGGCAGCCCGTCCACACCGTGTACGTACCCGGTGACGCGTTCGCCGCCGACACCGTCCGCACCTGGGGCGACCAGGCACTCGCGGCCCTGGACGAGCACGCCCCGGACGCCGCCTCCTTCGCCGCCGTCCTCGGCCTCAGCGACGAGCTCGCGCAGCCCGTGTACGACCGCGTACGGGCCAAACTGGAGCGCGAACCGATCGAGGACCTGCGCGTCGACTTCGAGGACGGCTACGGCCCGCGTCCGGACGCCGAGGAGGACGAGACGGCGGCACGCGCGGCCGGGCTGATCGCGGAGGCGTACGAGAACGGCACGGCGGCCCCGTACATGGGCATCCGCATGAAGTGCCTGGAAGCCCCGGTCCGTGCGCGCGGCATCCGCACCCTCGACATCTTCCTCACCGGCCTGATGGAGGCCGGCGGTCTGCCCGAGGGGCTCGTCCTGACCCTGCCGAAGGTGACGTACGCCGAACAGGTCACCGCGATGGTCCGGCTCCTGGAGGAGTTCGAGAAGGCGCGCGGCCTGGAGCCCGGGCGGATCGGCTTCGAGATCCAGATCGAGACCAGTCAGTCGATCCTCGCCGCCGACGGCACCGCGACCGTCGCCCGCATGATCCGGGCCGCCGAGGGCCGCGCCACCGGCCTGCACTACGGCACCTTCGACTACAGCGCCTGCCTCGGCGTCAGCGCTGCCTACCAGGCCAGTGACCACCCCGCCGCCGACCACGCCAAGGCGATCATGCAGGTCGCCGCGGCGGGCACCGGCGTACGCGTCTGCGACGGCTCCACCAACGTCCTCCCCGTCGGCCCGTCGGAGCAGGTCCACGACGCCTGGCGGCTGCACTACGGCCTCACCCGCCGTGCCCTCGCCCTCGCCTACTACCAGGGCTGGGACATGCACCCCGGCCACATCCCGACCCGCTACGCGGCCGTCTTCGCCTTCTACCGCGAGGGTTTCGAGCAGGCCGCGGCCCGCCTCTCCCGCTACGCCAACCAGGCCGGCGGCGACGTCATGGACGAGCCCGCCACCGCCAAGGCCCTCAGTGGCTATCTGCTGCGCGGCCTGGACTGCGGCGCCCTGGACCTCGCCGAGGTGGCACGGGCGACGGGGCTGACACGGGCGGACCTGGAGGGCTTCGCGGTGCCGAGGCGGGGAGATCTGACGATCTCGGCCAAGTAGAGGTTTCCGGGGGCGCGGGGCTGTGACACTGTGCGGCTCCGTCGCGGCGGGCGGACGGTCCGTGGCTTCAGGACGGCCGTCGACTCCGGTCGCCGAGGAGCGACCACGTCACAGAGGCCGCCTCCCGACACCAGCTGTCACTGCTGCCACGTAGGGTGGACGCCATCCACTGGCGTGACCAAGGAACGGGGCAGCGGTGTCTTCGGGGGAGAACCAACAGGCGGACGGAACCGGCCGGTTGCTGGCCGGGCGCTATCGCGTGCTGTCCCAACTCGGCCGCGGCGGCATGGGTGTCGTCTGGCGAGCCCGGGACGAGGTGCTGGGCCGCGAGGTCGCCGTCAAGGAACTGCGCACCTACACGGACGCCGCCGCCCCCGAACTGGCCGACCTGGGCCGCCGGATGCAGCGTGAGGCCCGCGCGGCGGCCCGGGTGCGCCACCCCGGAGTCGTGGCCGTGCACGACGTGACGGAGGTCGACGGACGGCCGCTAATCGTCATGGAACTGGTGGACGGCCCTTCCCTGGACGACGTCCTGGGCGAGCGCGGCACTCTGGACCCCCGCGAGGCGGCCTCCATCGGCGCCAAGGTCATGGACGCGCTGGCCGCGGCCCACCGCGCAGGCGTCCTGCACCGCGATGTGAAGCCGGGCAACATCCTCCTGGACCGCTCGGGCCGCGTCGTCCTCACCGACTTCGGCATCGCCACGATGGAGGACCCGGGCGACGGCTCGGCCACCCACCTGACCCGCAGCGGTGAACTGGTCGGCTCCCTGGACTACTTGGCGCCCGAGCGAGCCCAGGGCAACGACCCGGGTCCCGCGTCGGACGTCTGGGCACTCGGCGCCACGTTGTACGCGGCCGTGGAGGGGCTGTCCCCCTTCCGCCGTACGTCGACGTGGTCCACGCTCACCGCGATAGTGGCCGACCCGCTGCCGGAACCCCGGCGGGCCGGGCCGCTGGGCCCCGTACTGCAGCAGCTCATGAACAAGCAGCCAGGGCAACGACCGGACGCGGACCGGGCACGCGAGCTGCTGGAGGCGGTCGCGGGAGCTCCTGAGACGGACTCCCGGACGACTGGGCTGAGGCTGCCGGAGCCACGGCCGCATGAGACGACGGCGCTGAGCGTCCCCTCCATACCGCCGGGATTCGGGCCACCGGAGCCCGTGGTTCCGGCGGCGCCCCCTGCTGCCGCCGGCCCTTCTCCCGCACCCCGCCGCCGAGGCCGGGCCCTCCTCGCCGCGGCGGCCGTCACCGTCGTCCTCGCGGCGGCCGGCGTCAGCGTCGCGTTGCTGAACAGCCCGGACGACACCGGCAGCGGGGCCGCAGCGACGCCGCCCCGGGCCGACGGCGCGGCGCCCTCCGACGGAGCCAGCCGCGGAGAGGTCGACCTGTCGGACGACTCCAAGCCGACCGGACAGGGCGACAAGAAGTCCAAGCCCCCGGAGCAGAAGCCCAGTCACACGGGCGAGACCACTCCGAACCCCTCAAAGGCCCCCGTCAACGGCGCCAGTACAGGCGGGACATCGGGCGGAGCCTCGGGCGGCTCCACCGACGGCGGTACAACGGGGGGCGGTTCGGACAGCTCTCCCACTCCTGACCCCCCTCCCGATCCCGTCTGCGACTCCATCGGCGGCGGCAGGTACAACTGCCAGGTCTGGCGCACCGCCACGTCCTACACCGCCTCCGGCGCCGAGGCCGGCACCCTCAACGCGGGCACCAACTACTTCTACTGCCAGCAGAACCTGGGCCGTCGCGAGACCTACGGCGAGTGGACCAACGTCTGGTGGGCCAGGACCGACGACGACAGTGGCAACGTCGATGTCTTCGTCAGCGATGTCTACATCCAGGGCGGCGACAACGACGCACCGCTTCCGGGACTTCCGGTCTGCTGAGACCCCACGTACTTCTCCAGCCCTTCCAGCTCTTCCAGGCCGGAAGGCATCGCAAGTCCTTCCTCGGCGAACAGCCGGGTGCCCCGCGCGCAGAGCGCTCTGTCGAAGCGCGCCCTGGTGCAGAGCTCCTCGGGCGTGTCCCCGAACAGCTCACGCAGGCGCGGTGGTCCGGCGAGGAGAGAGGCGAGCAGCGGACGCTCGCCCGGATGCACGCAGGGCGCACCCGAGCCGTCATGAAGGACGCCACGGCGGTTGACGTAGACGTAGGCGCCGGCGAGGAGTTCGCCGGACTCGAGCTCGATCCGGAAGTCGTCCGAGGCGAGCCGGGCGCGGTCGTACGCCTCGGTCCGCGCCGGAACTCCCTCGCTGGCGTCGACGACCGCGAGCTGGGCCTCGTCGAGCCAGGTGACGAACAACTCGCTCACGATTCCCGGCGCCTGGAAGGGCGACGCGGACACGTAACCCCTCAGGCTCACATGGGCCGAGACGCCGACGCCCAGGCCCGTGACCCTCGCCTTCACCAGCGGGATCGGGGAGGACACCTCGTACTCCGCCATCTTGTGCCGGAGTTGGGCGGGGCAGCCGATGGAGCCGACGGCGATGACGGGGACGCGGTCCTTGTGCACCAGTCGTTCCAGGGGCAACAGGCGGTTCCCGTCCAGGAGTCCGGACTCCTGAGGCCACTTTCCCGGATAACTCAGGGGGTGGTCACGTGGCGCCTCGGCGAGGCCCAGCGCTTCGAGCGTACGAGGATCCGGGCGGCCCATGGCTCAGACGGCGGGCGGCAGTTCCCCCGAGCCGCGGGTGATCAGCCGGGTCGGGAGCTGGATGCGTTCCGGAGTGATGAGGCTGCCGTCGAGCTGGCGGAAAAGGCGTTCGGCCGCGGTGCGGCCGAGGGCGGCGGCGTCCTGGGCGACGACGGTGACGCCGGGCTGGAGGAGATCGGCCAGTTCGATGTCGTCGAAGCCGACAAGGGCGACCGGACGCCCGCGCTCGGCGATGACTCGGACCACCGTGACGGTCACACGGTTGTTGCCGGCGAAGACCGCGGTGACGGGGGAGTCGCCGGAGAGCATGTCCTCGGCCGCCTTGCGCACCCGCTGCGGGTCGGTGACGCCCAGGGACATCCACGCGTCCTCGACCTCTATACCCGCGTCCTCCATCGCGGCGCGGTAACCGCGCAGTCGCTCGGCGGCCGTGTGGATGCGGGGCATGTCACCGATGAAACCGATCCTGCGGTGGCCGTGGGCGATGAGATGGGCGACACCGTCTCGGGCCCCGCCGAAGCTGTCGGACAGCACGACGTCGGCATCGATCCTCCCCGCCGGGCGGTCCACGAACACCGTGGCGACGCCCGCCTTTATCTCGGGTTCCAGATAGCGGTGGTCGTCACCGGCCGGAATCACCACGAGCCCGTCCACCCGGCGCGCACACAGCGCGAGGACCAACTCCTGCTCGCGGTCCGGGTCCTCGGCGCTGGAGCCGTTGATCAGCAGTGCGCCATGGGCGCGGGCGACCTCTTCGACCGCCCGGCTCAGCGGCCCGTAGAACGGGTCCGCGAGATCCTCCAGGACGAGTCCGATGCTTGCGGTGCTGCCCTTGCGCAGCACCCGGGCGCTGTCGTTGCGGCGGAAGCCCAGCGCGTCGATGGCCTCCTGGACGCGGCGCTCGGTGTCCGGGGTGACCCCCGGTTCGCCGTTGACCACACGCGAGACCGTCTTGAGACCGACCCCCGCGCGCGCGGCGACATCCTTCATGGTGGGACGGTTGCCGTAGCGGTTCTGGGATCGGCGGGCGGTCTCTGCCACGATGCGCTGTCCTGTCCTGTCGTCCACGGGGATGCTTCGCTCCATAAAGAATGATCCATGAGAATGGACTATGGGGATGCGTCGGTCCGTGGGGTTGTATGAGGATGTGGCGTCGAGCATAGAGCCTGGACAACGTTGTCAGATGCGGGAGACACTGTCCACCGCATTCTCCGGCCTGCGCCTTCCCCCAGAGGCGCGTGGTTCCGTCCTGTTTCCGGCCGGGGACACGGACCCGCAGCGCGGCGGGTCCGATTCAACACCGCCTTGGGAGATCTGACACTGATGCACACCGACCTCGTGGCCGCGCTCGACATCGGCGGCACCAAGATCGCCGGAGCGCTGGTGGACGGCCACGGCCGGATTCTCCTCCGCGCGCAGCGTGCGACGCCCGCGCAGGAGGACGGCGACACCGTGATGGGGGCCGTGGAGGAAGTGATCCGCGAGCTGACCCTTTCCCCTCTGTGGGGCAGGGCGGGCGCCGTCGGCATCGGCAGCGCGGGACCCGTGGACGCCTCGGAGGGCACCGTGAGTCCGGTGAACGTGCCGGGCTGGCGTGGCTATCCCCTCGTCGAGCGGGTCCGCAGGGCGACGGATGGGCTGCCCGTCGAGCTGATCGGCGACGGCGTGGCCATCACGGCGGCCGAGCACTGGCAGGGCGCGGCACGCGGCCACGCCAACGCGCTCTGCATGGTCGTGTCGACGGGGGTCGGCGGCGGGCTGGTCCTGGGCGGCAAACTGCACCCAGGGCCCACCGGCAACGCGGGTCACATCGGCCACATCAGCGTGGACCTCGACGGTGACCTCTGTCCCTGCGGATCCCGAGGTTGCGTCGAACGCATCGCGAGCGGCCCGAACATCGCGCGCCGTGCGCTGGAGAGCGGCTGGCAGCCGGGTCCGGACGGCGACACCTCGGCGGCCGCGGTGGCCGCCGCCGCCCGCGACGGTGACCCGGTCGCCACCGCCTCCTTCGAGCGCGCGGCGCAGGCCCTCGCGGCGGGCATCGCGGCGACCGCGACCCTCGTCGAGATCGACATCGCCGTCATCGGCGGAGGCGTCGGCAAGGCCGGGGACGTCCTCTTCACGCCGCTGCGCAAGGCGCTGTCCGACTACGCGACGCTGTCCTTCGTCCAGCGCCTGACCGTGGCGCCCGCGCTGATGGGCACGGACGCCGGTCTGGTCGGCGCGGCGGCGGCCGCGCTCACCCGCAAGGCGAACACGACCGCCGCAGGTGTGAGTGGCTGACCCGGTGGCGGCCGGGCGGCGCGTCAGCAGGTCAGCTGCGCGTCCGCCCAGTCGCCGTGGTCCGAGGTGCTCCCGTCGCCGCCGTCGGTGACGACGAGACGTACCAACTGGGCGCCGCTCACGTCGGCTGAAATCGCCTGCGCGGCCTGGGCGTTGGTGAGGACGCCCGAGGAGGCCACCTTCGTGCCGTCCGCCCAGATCTCGAAGGCGACGGAACCGTCGTTTCCTTCCTCGTCGTCGACTCCCACCTGTGCGCTGACGGTCTCGCATGCCTTGCCGGTGTAGTACTCGACGGTGCTGTCGGCATGTACGCCGAGCCCCTTGGCGTACACGACACCGTTGACAGTCATCGGATTACCGTCGCCCGATTCGTTCTCACCGTTGCTCGTGTTGCGCTCAACAGGACCCCAGCCATTGGTCGTCGACAGCCACGGCAGGTCCCCGAGGGAGGAGACTCCCGAAGGGGGTGCCACGACGACGGACGCGGTCAGCGGCAGCACGCTCTCGGCGCGCACTCCGGTGGGCGAGCGGTAGGTCGCCTTGAGTGTCAGGTCGTACGAGCCCGCGGGCGTGCCCTGGGGGGCGGTGACCTTCCATGCCGTACGCAGCGACCGGCCCGTCTGCAGCACGTGCGCGCCGGCCGGTGAAGTCGCCTTGACCGCCCAGCCCGCGGGCCCGCTCAGTTTCACGGAGACCTGCGTGGCGGCCGCACGGCCCAGATCGGTGACCGTTGACGTCAGCTTCACGGGCTTGCCCGCCTCGACCAACAGGCTGCCGTCGAGGCCCAGTTCGACGGCGGGCGGGTTCTTGGCCCACGTGGCGTCGGTGGAGACGCGTACGAGCACCGTGCCGTGCGCGGGAACGGTCGCCGAGATGGCGCCCGCGGTGTTGTAGCTCTTGTGCTGCCACAGGTCGCGGACGGTGTAGGCGCCGGCGGCGGGCAGACCGACGGCCCGCGCGGTGGTGGCGACGCGCTGTGCGCTGCCGCTCTCGTTGAACAGCGCCACCGTCCGGGTGCCGTCCTTCATTTCCTTGGCGACGACCCAGCGCCCGCCCTCGGAGGAGAGCACTGTGCCCTGTTTGCCGAGCGGGTCCTGGTCGACGGCGATGACCTCCTTGTTGCCGAGGATCTCGAAGGTCGCGTCGGACGCGTCGCGCAGGTCGGAGCCGATGAGCAGAGGCGCGGCCATGATCGACCACAGGGAGAAGTGCGAGCGGTACTCGGTGTCGGTCATGCCGCCGTTTCCGACCTCCAGCATGTCCGGGTCGTTCCAGTGCCCGGGACCGGCGTACTGGGCGAGCGGCAGGTTCTGCTTGAGGATCGACAGCATCGACCCCCAGTTGTCACTGATGTCACCGGTCGTACGCCACAGGTGTCCGACCTCGGACGCCCATTCCCAGGGCTTGTTCTCGCCCCACTCGCAGAGGCTGTAGACGATCGGGCGGCCCGTTGTCCGGGTGGCCGCCAACAGGGCGTCGCGCATCGTCGTATAGCGCAGGCGGGCATCCACGCCCTGGTTGTTGCAGTTGTCGTACTTCAGGTAGTCGACACCCCAGTCCGCGAACTGCTGGGCGTCGCTGTACTCGTGGCCGAGCGCACCCGGGAAGCCCGCCTCGTTGCAGGTCTTCGTGCCGGCGCTGGTGTAGATGCCGAGCTTCAGCCCCTTGGAGTGGACGTAATCGGCAACTGCCTTGAGTCCATTGGGGAATCGGACGGGATCGGGCACCAACTTGCCGTTCGCGTCGCGGGACTGCAGGGCCCAGCAGTCGTCCAGATTGACGTACTGGTATCCGGCCGCCTTGAGGCCCTTCTCGACGAAGATGTCGGCGATCCCCTTGACCATGTCCTCGTTGAACTCGGCGCGGCAGTTCGTGGAGTTCCAGTTGTTGAAGCCCATGGGCGGGGTGAGGGCCAGGCCGTCGTCCACGGCCGGGGCCACGTCCTCGGCCGAGGCGGCATCCTCGGCGGGGGCGGCCAGGGCCGGCGCGGCGAGGCCGATCGTACACAACAGTCCTGCGGCGAGTGTTCCGACCACTCTTCGGCGGGCCGTGCGGGTGTGAAGGTGACGCATCGTTACGTTCCTCCGAGCACGCGAAAGGTGGGATGACGTCATGTCTGTGTCATCCCTGTGTGCGTTTACGGTAGGACGTGTCGGACCCTGTTGGAAGGGTTGCGTCGTGACGGGTGTCAGGCGGTAGTTGGTGTTCGAAATATCGTCAGATCTCTTGACGGAGCCCTCGAATGGGAGTGAGATCCCCAATCGTGTGTTCGGTTGTGTTGGTAGATGACTGAGGAGGAAGGCAGGGCTGGGCCTGCTCTCCAGCGGCTCCTTCTGCTTGTGGGCGTGCCGGAACATCGGATGTTCCGGCGAAGTGGCTTGCGTGGCGCGGATGTTGGAGTCGGCGCGCTCGCGCTCGGCGCCCGGGGTTCGGCGTCCGGTGAGGTACCTGTCGGAAACAAAAACGAAGCCGGCGTGGAGGCCGGCGCTCCGGACGCCGTCCCCAACTCTCTGGGCTCGACGTGGCGCTGACGGCCTCTTACTCGCAGCCGACGCCGTCCCCGTCACGGTCGAGGTGGCGGCCGTAGCCGGGTTCGCCGACGTGCACGGGAGCGGCTCCCGCGGCGCGGGCGGCGGCGCAGTTGCCGTAGTAGACGTCGTCGCTGCCGCCGCCGCTGTCGTCGGTGTCGCTGCCGGCGGCGGGTTGCGCGGTGACGGTCGTTCTCACGGTCGTCGTCGCCCGGACCGTCACGGTGGCAGCGGGCTTCGGCGTGGCCGTCTCCGTTGCCGTTGCGGTGGCGGTGGCTGTCTCGGTCGCGGTGACCGTGGCCCTCGGCTGGGGATCGGCCGCTGCGGGCTCCTTGTCGTCGCCGCTGCCGCCGACACCTATGCCGATGCCTATGCCGATGAGGAACGCCACGGCGAGCGCAGGCAGGAGGAACCGTTCGCGCGCCGAGACCGGTGCGGTGCGGGCCGGTGCGTTCGATGGTGGTGTGTACGGATTGGCCATGTTGTCCCCCCAGGGATGTTTCGAGGGGGATGACGGTAGTGCTACGGATGTGCCAGGTGGTGCGAAGTCGCGTTGCGTGACCCACCCGTTACTGATGACCGGCTTCGCAGTTGATCCGGGCATGAAGAAGCGAAGCATGCTTGCCATTGCCTCCCTGGCCGCCGGATTCGTCGTCGCGGCGGTCACGCCTTCCCACGCCGACACGGACGTACTCGACAACCTGGACGTCAACGACACGCTCAGCTCCCTCGACCACACCGTCAGCAGTGACAGCCTGGCGATGGACGAGGGTGCACTGGGCAAGAACAGCTGAGAGGTTCGTTCCGCGGCGCCGGTGTCCCTGGGCGGGGGCACCGGCGCCTTGCTTTCGGCCCCCTCATCAGGGGCTGGTTTCCGTGGCAGGGTGAAGCGGGCAAGCCTCAGGGGGCCAACAGAAGAGGGGGAACCGTGATCGTCTGGATCAACGGTGCGTTCGGTGCGGGGAAGACCACCACCGCACGGGAACTGATCGAGCTGATCCCGAACAGCACGCTCTTCGACCCCGAGGTCATCGGTGGCACGCTCCCGCAGCTGTTGCCGCCCAAGCGCCTCGCAGAGGTCGGCGACTTCCAGGACCTGCCGATCTGGCGACGCCTCGTGGTCGACACCGCGGCCGCGATGCTCGGCGAACTCGGAGGTGTCCTTCTGGTCCCGATGACCCTGCTGCGTCAGGAGTACCGCGACGAGATCTTCGGCGGCCTCGCCGCGCGCCGGATCCCGGTGCGGCATGTGCTCCTCGCCCCGGCGGAAACGATCCTGCGCAAGCGAATACAGGGGCGTGAGGTGCCCCCGGAGCTGCCCGACGGTGCGATACGGGTGCGCCAGTGGTCCTACGACCACATCGAGCCCTATCGCGCCGCACTCAGCTCCTGGCTCCTCGCCGACGCCCACCCCGTGGACACCGGCGCGCTCACCCCGTACGAAGCCGCTCTGCGTATCGCCGGGGCCGTACACGCCGGGGACGTGCCCGTGTGCGAGATCGTGCAGACCCCCGAACCCACCGCGGAGACCGTCGCCGCGGGGGTGCTCCTCTTCGACGACCAGGACCGTGTGCTGCTCGTCGACCCGACGTACAAGGCGGGCTGGGAATTCCCCGGCGGCGTCGTCGAGCCCGGCGAGGCTCCCGCGCGCGCGGGCATACGAGAGGTCGCCGAGGAGACCGGCCTCCAGCTCGACGACGTACCCGCTCTGCTCGTCGTCGACTGGGAGCCGCCAGCGCCGCCCGGCTTCGGCGGCCTGCGCCTGCTCTTCGACGGCGGCCGCCTCGACACCGCCGCCGCCGGGCGCCTGCTGCTCCCCGGACCCGAACTGCGCGACTGGCGCTTCGTGAGCGAGCAGGAGGCCGCGGATCTACTGCCACCCGTGCGCTATGAGCGGCTTCGGTGGGCCCTGCGGGCGCGCGAACGCGGGGCGGCGCTGTACCTGGAGGCAGGGGTTCCGGTTGGTTGATGCCGATATGAACTGACGTCAGGTGCGCCAGGAGCTGCCGAGTCGGAGCAGCTCCTCCGCCGGATACGGGCTCTGCCGGGTTTCCTGTCGGAGCCTGCCGATGAAGTCCGTCATCACGGCGGCGAGGGGTGCGTGCCGGGTGATGATCGCGGCGGCCGGCCGCGGGATTCCCTCGGGCCGCGTCCCCTCGGCGCAGGCGCGCACCAGCTGCTCGCGTTCTTTCCTGCCAACCGTACAAGGCGGTGATCAGCCAGTTCACCAGATACGACTGCGTATACGAGCGGTCGTAGTTCGCATGCCGGGCGAAGAAGTCGGCTTCGCCCGTTGACAGTTGGAAGCGTGCGGAGAGTGAGAGGCCGTAGTCCGTGAAGTACAACTGGCGGCCGTCGGTGAGGATGTTCTCGAAGTGCGCGTCGAAGTGCAGGAGTCCTCGCGCGTTCATGAACGACACGCCGACATCCAGCCCCTCCTCGACCAGGGAGTACGCCGCTAGGTCGCCGGGCTTCTCCTGGAGCCGCGTGCCCTTCCCGCTTATGTATCACTGGCGGGTACTGCCCGACTCGGTGCACCCACTTCCCGACGAGCCCCCGAACCGCCCGCCCAGCACCCAGTTCGTCGTCATCGTGTGCACGGAGAGTTCACGCCAGGCTCCGAATCCTGGCCCACCGCCGATGCCGTACTGGCAGAAGGACGGCACTCCGAAGAGGTTGGCCGTGGACCGGACGTTCTCCGGCCGCCGCTCCAGATCCGTGAGCGGCACCCGCTTGACGAAGACCGGCTTTCCGGCGCCGCCCAGCAGCGCGGATCTCCCGCCGATGCCTGTGCCGAGGGGCTTGGCGGTCGCCACCAGGTCGCCGAGTTCGCGGTCGCCGTACTGGGCCAGGGCGGTGGATACCCCGCTGTGGGTGCCGAGGCGCATTGCGTGTGTCAGGTCGGAGGTCTCCACCGCGCCAAGATTGCCCTCTTCTGGTGGTGGTCCTGGGTCCCGCCGATTTCCGCAGTCCGGCCGACCCTCTGCGTAGCGCAGGGCCCTCACCGAACGGCAAGGGCCCTGCGCGGTGGGCAGATCGGCTCAGCCGCCCGCCCGTGTGCTCAACTCGCCGCGTAGTTCCGCAGGAAGAGTGCCTCCGCGATCGAGAGGCGTTCCAGCTCGTCCGGGGAGACGCCCTCGTTGGCCGCGTGGATCTGGGCCTCCGGCTCGCTGAGGCCGATGAGGAGGATCTCGGTCCGCGGGTAGAGCGAGGCGAGGGTGTTGCAGAGCGGGATGGAGCCACCCATGCCCGCGTACTGCATTTCCTGACCCTCGTACGCGACCGACATGGCCTCGGCCATCGACGCGTACGCCGGGCTGGAGGTGTCGGCGCGGAACGGCTGGCCCTCGCCGATCTGCTCGGTGCTCACCCGCGCGCCCCACGGCGTGTGCGCCACCACGTGGGCCTCAAGGAGCTTGGTCGCCTCGGCCGCGTCCATGCCCGGCGGCACCCGGAGGCTGACCAGTGCGCGGGCGCCCGCCTGCACGGACGGGGTCGCGCCGACGACCGGCGGGCAGTCGATGCCGAGGACGGTGACGGCCGGACGCGCCCAGACCCGGTCGGCGACGGTTCCGGAGCCGATGAGCTCGACCCCGCCCAGCACCTTCGCGTCCTCGCGGAACGCCTCTTCCTCGTACTGCAGGCCGTCCCAACGGGCGTCGTCGGCCAGCCCGTCGACCGTCGTCGAACCGTCCTCGGCGCGCAGCGAGTCCAGTACGCGGATCAGCGCGGCGAGCGCGTCGGGCGCCGCGCCGCCGAACTGGCCCGAGTGCAGGTTCCCTTCGAGGGTGTCCACCTGAACGCGTACGAGGGTCATACCGCGCAGCGTCGAGGTGACCGTCGGCAGACCGGCCCGGAAGTTGCCCGCGTCGCCGATGACGATGGTGTCGGCGGTCAGCAACTCGGGGTGCTCCTCGGCGTATGCCTGGAGACCGCCCGTGCCCTGCTCCTCCGAACCCTCGACGATGACCTTGACATGCACGGGCACGCCGCCGTTCGCCTTCAGCGCACGCAGCGCGAGGAGATGCATCACGACGCCGCCCTTGCAGTCCGCGCTGCCCCGTCCGTACCAGCGGCCGTCGCGCTCCGTCAGCTCGAAGGGCGGCGACACCCAGGCCGCTTCGTCCAGTGGCGGCTGCACGTCGTAGTGCGCGTACAACAGGACGGTCTTCGCGCCCTCGGGACCGGGCAGGAAGCCGTATACCGACTGCGTGCCGTCGGGGGTGTCGAGCAGTGCCACGTCCTGGAAACCCTCGGCGCGCAGGGCGTCGGCGACCCAGTTCGCGGCGCCCTCGCTCTCGCTCCTGGGGTATTGATCGAAGTCCGCCACCGATTTGAAGGCCACCAGCTCGGTGAGCTCCGCCTTCGCCCGGGGCATCAGGGAGGCGACGGTCTCGGCGACCGAATTCGACGACATGGGCACGCTCCTTGTGGGTGCGACGTTGTACTTCTGTGTACAGGTGATCGTGCGGTGTGTAAGCGTCTCCCGGTGTGCAGGGCGCCTACGCTGCCGATCCTCCCACAGTGGCCTGCGGCGATGGCCGCCGTAGGATGCGGGAGACACGTGCGGCAGACGGCTGGACTGGGAGCAAAAGACCATCGTGAGCAGCGAGAACTCTTCGGCGGACGACGGGCAGCGGGTGTGGGACGTCGTCGTGGTCGGCGCGGGGCCCGCAGGCGCCTCGGCCGCCTATGCGGCAGCGGTCGCGGGACGCAGCGTCCTGCTGCTGGAGAAGGCGGAGCTGCCGCGCTACAAAACGTGCGGCGGCGGAATCATCGGCCCCTCGCGCGACGCGCTTCCGCCCGGCTTCGAACTGCCGCTCCGGGACCGCGTGCACGCGGTCACGTTCTCGCTGGACGGAAAGTTCACGCGCACCAGGCGCTCCCGGCAGATGCTGTTCGGGCTGATCAACCGCCCCGAGTTCGACCAGCAGCTGGTCGAGTTCGCGCAGAAGGCGGGCGCCGAACTGCGTACGGGCGTCACGGTCTCGCGCGTCGAACAGCACGGCTCCGCCGTACCGGACCGGCGCACCGTCGCCGTCGTCCTGCAAGGCGGTGAGACGGTGCTGGGACGGGCGGTCGTCGGCGCGGACGGCAGCGCCAGCCGTATAGGAGCGCACGTCGGTGTGAAGGTCGACCAGGTGGACCTCGGCCTGGAGGCGGAGATTCCCGTCCCGGAGACCGTCGCCGAGGACTGGGCCGGACGCGTCCTCATCGACTGGGGACCGATGCCCGGCAGTTATGGCTGGGTGTTCCCCAAGGGGGACACGCTCACCGTCGGTGTGATCTCCGCGCGCGGTGAAGGCGCCGCCACCAAGCGGTACTTGGAGGACTTCATCGCCCGGCTCGGGCTCGCCGGATTCGAACCGAGCATCTCCTCCGGGCACTTGACGCGCTGCCGCGCCGACGACTCACCGCTGTCGCGCGGCCGGGTGCTGGTGTGCGGGGACGCGGCGGGGCTCCTCGAACCCTGGACCCGCGAGGGCATCTCCTTCGCACTGCGCTCCGGGCGGCTCGCGGGGGAGTGGGCGGTACGGATCGCCGAGGCGCACGACGCGGTCGACACCCGGCGCCAGGCCCTGAACTACGCCTTCGCGATCAAGGCGGGACTCGGCGTCGAGATGAGCGTCGGCAAGCGTATGCTCTCCGCCTTCGAACGCCGTCCGGGTGTGCTCCACGCGGTGATCACGGGTTTCAGGCCGGCGTGGAGTGCCTTCGCAGGGATCACGCGTGGCTCGACCTCGCTCGGCGAGGTCGTCCGCTCCCGGCCGATCATCGGGCGCGCGCTGAACGCGCTCGATCGATAGCTTCCGGGCTACGGGACCGGTGGTGGGTCACGGACCGGTGGGGGGTCACCGCTTGACCGTGATCCGGAACACCGGGTGCTTGGGCGCGGCGGCGAGGAGTTCCTCGTCGCTGGAGTTCGCCGTGACGTCGCCGAAGAAGCGGCCTACCTCCCAGCCCCACTTCTTGAGATAGGTGCGCAGGACCACCGGCTTCTCGGCGTCGGGCAGCTCGACCGCCGTGAACTCCTGGCTCCTGCGGCCGACCTGGAGCCGCCCGCCGCCGGCCGCCCGCAGATTGCGTACCCATTCGGAGTGGCCGCGGGCGGAGATGAGGTAGGGGCCGCCCTCGTACGGGAGCGGGTTGACGGGAACCTTCCGCCACTCGCCGCTCTTGCGGCCCTTGACGGAGAGTTCGGCGCTGCCGAGGAGGCTGACGCCGTGGCGCGCGAGCCAGCCGACGAGGCCGTTCATGGCCCTGTCGAAGGACTTGGGCTTGATGTAGTGGGCCGACGACGACATGGTTCCTCCTGAGTTTCGGAGAGCACTGCTCTCGCTTGAGAGCAGTCTGTACGAGATCGGTGATCCAAAGCAAGAGCACTGCTCTCGTTTTTGTGCGGCGCTCTCGTTTTGGTGCACTGCTCACGCCGGTGAGCGCCGTACTGGGAGCTGGGAGCTGGGAGCTGGGAGCTGGGAGCTGGGAGTCGGGAGCCGCGCGCAGCGTGCGGCGCGCGGCGCGCGGCGGAAGCACCGCTCCGCTTTCGGAGCACCGCTCTCCTTTGTGTGCACTGCTCCGGAAACATGACACACTGCCCCGCATGAGTACCGCACGAGGGGCACGCGCCCGAGCCAGGATCGAGGTCACCGCGGCCATCAAGGACGAGGCCCGCGACCAGCTCGCGGCGGAGGGCGCCGCCAAGCTCTCGCTGCGGGCCGTGGCCCGCGAGCTCGGCATGGTCTCCTCCGCGCTCTACCGCTACTTCCCCAGCCGCGACGATCTGTTGACCGCACTCATCATCGACGCCTACGACTCTCTCGGCGAGGCCGCGGAGTCGGCGCACGCCCGAATCGTCGGCGCCGCGCCCCGCGAGCGCTGGACAGCGGTCTGCGTGGCGGCGCGCCACTGGGCACTGGAGCATCCGCACGAGTACGCGCTCATCTACGGGTCGCCCGTGCCCGGTTACACCGCGCCGGATACCACCATCCCCGCCGCGTCCCGTGTGGGCCTGCTCCTGATCGCCATCGTCCGCGACGCGTACCAGGGCAAGGGAGTCGCCCGCCCCCGCCTGCCCGCCGACCTGCAGACCGAGGCGCGGCAGATGGCCGCCGACCTCGCGCCCGACCTCCCGCCCGAGGTCGTCACGGCGCTCGTGGCCGCCTGGGCGCAGCTCTACGGGCTGATCAGCTTCGAGCTGTTCGGCCAGTTCCATCGGGTCGTCGAAGACCGCGAAACCTTCTTCCGGCATGCGGCGGATCAACTCGCCCACGGTGTGGGCCTGGTGTTCCCTCAGCCCGCCGAAACGGTGGCCAAGGGATCCAGCGGCTCCGGGTCCTGACGCAGGATCCGCGCGTGCAGCGAGCGCAGCGCGGGCCCGGGGTCCGCGCCGACGGCCTCGACGAGACGCTGCCGTACGCCCTCGTAGGCGACCAGCGCGTCCGTGGGCCGGCCGGTCCGGTACAGCGCGAGCATCAGTAGTTCCGCGAGGCGCTCGCGCAAAGGGTGCGCGGCGACCAGCCGGACGAGCTCGTGGACGTACTCGAAGGACCTGCCGAGTTCGATCTCGCCGGCCAGCCGCGCTTCGAGGACGGTGAGCCGCTTCTCCGCCCAGCGCAGCCGCTCGGCCGCCAAGTAGGGGGCCTGCAGGCCCTCCGCGAACTCGCCGCGCCACAACTTCTCGGCGTGCGCGACCAGTTCGCCCGCGCGACGCAGTTCGCCCGCATCGCGCGCGGTCAGCGCCGCGCTCACCAGCCTCCGCCGCTCCCGCAGGTCGTCGACGTCCGCGCCGGTCAGCCGGTATCCGCTGCCCGTCCAGGCCAGCTCCACCCCGTCGCCGAGGGCGCGGCGCAGCCCGGAGGCGTACTTCTGCACGAGATTGCGCACATGTGCGGGCGGAGCACCGCCCCAGACAGCCTCGACCAGGCCGTCGTAGGAGATCGGGCGACCGTCCTGCAGCAACAGCACCGCGAGCACCGCACGTTGCTTGGGCGGGCCGAGGGGAATCTCCGATCCGTTGCGCAACGCCCTGAGCGGGCCGAGCAGTTCGAAGCGTAGGCCGTCGTGCGAACCGTACGGAGTCCCGTCACCCATGGGTTCGAGGTTAGCCCGGGCCCGGCGTTGTTCGACCCCCGCATTCCAGTGGATCTTCCAGCGGATGGTCAGCGTCGCCGGTGACCGTGGCCTGGCAAGGACTTCTGGAGAAAGGCCCTAACGAATGTTGACCCGCCTCGGCCGGCTGGCGGTGCGGCGCAGTCGCGCCGTTCTGCTCGGCGCGCTCCTCGTTTTCCTCGGTCTCGGCGCGTACGGCGCGGGCGCCCAGAATGACCTGGACCTCTCGCGCTGGAGTGCGCCCGGCACGGAATCGGTGCGCGCGGGCGACGTCCTGCGCGAGGAGTTCGGCACCGGCAACCCCAATCTCGCGCTGCTCGTCACGGCACGCGACGGCGACGTCGACAGCCCCGGCACAGCCCGTGCGGCCCGCGCCCTGGCCGCCGAGGTCGAGGATCTGCCGCTGGTCACCGACGTCACCTCGTACTGGGGTGCCGGCAGCTCCGCCCTGCGCAACGTCGACGGCACGCGAGCCCTCGTACTCGCGCGGCTCGAAGGCAGCGCGACCGAGACTCGGCAGGAACTCGCCATTCTCTCGCCCCGGTTGACCCGCGTCACACCCGAACTGACCGTGCGAGTAGGGGGACAGGAGGAGATCTCCCGGCAGGTCGGCGAGCAGGCCCGAGCCGATTTCCTGCGCGCGGAGGCGCTGGCGATCCCGGCCGTCGTGCTCCTGCTGATCCTCGTCTACCGGCGTACGGTTGCCGCTCTTCTGACCGTGGCCGTGGGCTTGTTGTCGGTGTTCGGCACGCTTGCCGGGCTGCGGCTGCTCGCGCAGTTCACCGAGGTGTCGACGTTCGCGGCGAACCTCGCGCTCGTGCTGGGCCTCGGACTCGGCGTCGACTACAGCCTGTTCGTGATCAACCGCTATCGCGAGGAACGCGCGGCCGGGCACGTGCAGCAGGCCGCAGTCGTCCGGGCGACCGCCACCGCCGGACGCACGGTCGTCTTCAGTGGAGTCACGGTGGCGGTGTCGCTGTGTGCGCTGCTGGTGTTCCCGTTCTTCTTCCTGAGCTCGTTCGCGTACGCGGGCGTCCTCGTCGTCCTCACGGCGGTCGCCGGAGCGGTGCTCTTCCTGCCTGCAGCCCTGGCCCGCTGGGGCCACCGGGTGGAACGCCCCGCCGTGCCCACCTCCGGCTTCTGGCACCGCACCGCGCTACGGGCCATGCGCCGCCCTCTCGTCACCGGTGCCGGAGTCCTCACCGTCCTTCTCCTCGCTGCGTCTCCCCTGCTGGGCCTGCGCTTCGGGCTCCCCGACGAACGGACCCTGCCCACCGGCACCTCCTCGCGCACCACGGCTGAGATCGTGCAAGAGGAGTTCCCCGCCGAACCCACCGACACCGTGCAGGTCGTCCTCGACAAGCAGGCCGACACCCGCGCGTACGCCGCCGAGCTCTCCCGGATCCCGGGGATCTTCCAGGTCGACGCCCCAGAGGGCGCCTATCGCGACGGCGGGCGCACCGGCCCGGCGGGCCAGGACGGGCTGACGGCACCCGACGGCCGTGTACGCCTCGCGCTCATCCCCACTCAGGGGGCGCTGTACGGCGACGTACCCGCGCTCGTCGAACGCGTCAGAGACACCCCGGCACCGGCCCGGGCACTCGTCGGCGGCTACCCCGGAGAGACCACCGACTTCCGCTCGACGCTCCTGAACCGGCTCCCTTTCGCGATCGGACTGGTCCTGGCGGCGACGTACCTGATCCTCTTCCTGATGACGGGCAGCGTGCTGTTGCCCCTCAAGGCGACGGTTCTGAACCTGCTCAGTCTGGGCGTGATGTTCGGCTGCCTGGTGTGGGTGTTTCAGGAGGGGCATCTGTCCGGGGTCCTGGGCTTCACCCCGACCGGCTCGATCGAGCCGAGCGTTCCGGTGCTGATGTTCTGTGTGGCGTACGGACTGTCGATGGACTATGAGGTGTTCCTGCTCGCCTGCATCAAGGAGGAACACGACAGGACCGGTGACACGGAGCGCGCGGTCGCCGAGGGCATCCGGCGCAGCGCACCGCTGATCACCGCCGCGGCCGGGATCCTCGCACTCTCCTTCCTGTCGTACGTCACCGGAGGCGTCGTCTTCCTCAAGGAACTGGGCCTCGGCACCGCCCTGACGATCCTCGTGGACGCGACCCTCATCCGGGTGGTGCTGCTGCCCGTGACGATGCGACTGGCGGGCCGCGCCAACTGGTGGGCGCCGAAGCCGCTGCGCCGCCTCCACCGGCGTATCGGGATCAAGGAAGAGCCGCAGGAGGTACTACGCGAGGAGTACGTGTGATCACCTCGCCAGGCTGACGCCCTGGGCGGCCCGGCGCGTCTAGCGTGACCGTCATGGAAGAGCAGCGCACTCCCAGGTCCCCGGCATGGGGCGGCCCACCCCCGTGGTGGCGGCACGGACCGCCGGGGTGGCACGGAGGGGACGACCAGGAGCGCCGCCCCCGCCGGCCCTGGCGCTCCACGCTGGCGCTGACCGTCTTCGTGTTCGTCGGCTCCACCTTCGCGAGCCAGGCCCAGGAGGGCGAACGCGCATCCCTGGACCTCTTCGCACGGGCGCTGCTGCTTGTGGGGTGCGGTCTGCTGCTGTGGCGGCAGCGGTACCCGGTGTTCGTCGCCTTCGGTACCGCCGCGGCGGCCATGCTCTACCTGGGCGCCGGGTACGCGTACGGGCCCGTCTTCCTCACCGTCGCCCTGGGCTGCTTCAGCGCGATCGTCGCCGGACACCGCAGAGCCGCCTGGGCGGCCGTCGGGATGCTCTGGGCCGGGCATGTGCTGGTGGCGCACTGGCTTTACCGGTGGCTGCCGCCGTCGGGGGACAAGCCCGCCGCCTGGGGGCAGGAGATGGTCGTCGCCACCTGGATCGTGGCGATCGTGGCGCTGTCCGAGCTGGTCCGGGTACGCCGTGAACAGTGGGCCCGCGACCGCGTCGAGCGGGCGCAGGCCGCCAAACGGCGCGCAGACGAGGAGCGGCTGCGGATGGCGCGCGAGCTGCACGACGTCCTGGCACACAGCATCTCGGTGATCAACGTCCAGGCGGGCGTGGGTCTCGCTCTCCTGGACTCCGACCCGGAACAGGCGCGCACGGCGCTCACCACGATCAAGGCGGCGAGCAAGGAGGCGCTCGGTGAGGTCCGCCAGGTGCTCGACACGCTGCGTGCGCCGGGGGAGGCGCCGCGCGCTCCGGCGCCTGGGCTCGACCGGCTCCCCGAACTCGTCGAACAGGCGGCGGGCGCGGGCCTGACGGTCGAGCTCCAGGGCGCGGCCCCGAAGCTGTCGCCGGGTACCGACCTGGCCGCCTTCCGCATCGTCCAGGAGGCGCTCACCAATGTCGTACGGCATTCGGGATCGCGGCACGCGCGCGTGCTGGTCGAGCGGGCAGAGAGCGCGCTACGGCTGCGTATCGACGACGACGGGCCCGCGACCGGCGCGGACGCGGGCGGCAGCGGCAACGGACTGGCCGGAATGCGGGAGCGGGCCGCGGCCCTGGGTGGCACGATCGAGGCGGGCCCGCGGGAGCACGGAGGGTTCCGCGTCATGGCCGTACTGCCGCTGAAGGCCAAGGAGGAACGGTGATCCGCGTACTGCTCGCAGACGACCAGTTGCTGGTCAGGGCAGGCTTCAAGGCGCTGCTCGACGCGCAGCCGGACATCGAGGTGGCCGGCGAGGCCGCCGACGGCGAGGAGGCGCTGCGTCAGGTGCGTGAACTGCGCCCCGACGTCGTCCTGATGGACATCCGTATGCCCCGGCTCGACGGCCTCGCCGCGACCCGCCGTGTCACGGACGACGCCGACCTCGGGGACGTCAAGGTGGTCATGCTCACCACCTTCGAGCTCGACGAGTACGTCTTCGAGGCGATCCGCTCCGGCGCCTCCGGCTTCCTGGTCAAGGACACCGAGCCGGAGGAACTCCTGCGCGCGGTAAGGGCCGTGGTCGAGGGCGACGCGCTGCTCTCGCCGGGGGTGACCCGCCGACTGATCGCCGAGTTCGCGGCCCGGTCGAAGGAGCCCGCAGCGGTCCAGTCCCTCGCTGAACTCACCGAGCGAGAACGGGAGGTGATGGCCCTGGTCGGCATCGGACTGTCCAACGACGAGATCGCGCGGCGCCTTGTCGTCAGTCCGCTCACGGCCAAGACCCACGTCAGCCGCACGATGATCAAGCTGGGTGCCCGCGATCGGGCCCAACTGGTCGTGCTGGCCTACGAGTCGGGACTGGTGCGGCCGGGCTGGCTCGGCTGACTCCCGCCCTCGTGGCCGAAGCGGAGCAGCACGCTGACCACGCGCACGGCGAAGAGGACAGCGGCGAGGACGATTCCCGATCCGAGAAGGGCCTTGCCGACCGGGCCGGGGAGATCGAAGAGCAGCGCCGGACCGGCCACGGCCCCGAACACGACGGCCCCCGCGAACGCCGCGCTCAACAGCGCGTATCCGATCTCGACGGTGATCGCGTCACGCTCGGCCTGACTCCGCCGCCCCCTGGTGAACTCCATACGCCGAGTCAAACAGGCCTGTGACCGGCGGGCAAGAACGCCCGCCGGTCACACGCCCGTTGAGGCGTCCCCCCTAGGATCTGTCCGGCCGATGAGGCCGCAGACGCGGGGTCTGGCACGCACATCTGCCGCGTTGTCGTCGGTCGCCGACTCCCCCACTCTCGGCTTCGCTCGAGCGGGGGGACCCCCATCGCGTCGACTCCCTCCTCCGCCTTGCAGCTGCACGCACCAGACCCCGCTCACGGCGTTCACAAGGCGCCGCCGATTTCCCGCGACCTGATCGGCCGGACAGGCCCTAGTCGCGAACCGCCACGCGATCCGCGCCCGCCTCCTCCTGGATGGCTGGTTCCTGGACGGACTTGACGACCACGATCGACTCCCGCGGACGCCGGGTCCGCAGCCCCGGCAGGCTGATCAGCAGGCCCACGAAGGCGATCGCGGTCACCACCACCAGGCCGGGCCGGTAGCTGTCCAGGACGGCCTGCGGCGAGGAACCCCCGGAGGAGTTCGCGGCCACGACAGCCGTCACGATGGCCAGGAAGATCGCGCCGCCCACCTGGACCGAGGTGTTGAGCAGCCCCGAGACCATGCCCTGCTCGTGGTCGTCGACGCCGTTGGTGGCCTGGATGTTGAGCGAGGGGAAGATCAGCGCGAAGGCCCCTCCGATCAACGCCATCGACGGAAGGATCAGCGTCGCGTAATCCGGGGCGAGGCTGACCCGCAGGAACAGCGCGTATCCGGTGATCATCAGCGCGAAGCCGACGACGATCAGCCGCTGAGTGCCGAACCGGTCGACGATCGCGCCCATCTTCGTCGCGGACAGCGCGACGATCGCACCCGCGGGCAGGAAGGCGAGCGCGGTGTGCAGTGCCGACCAGCCGAGCAGGGACTGCATGTAGAGCGTGACCAGGAACTGGAATCCGACGTACGAGCCGAAGAGCGTCATCGCTCCGAGCTGGGCGCGGAGTTGGGTGCCGGAGCGCAGCACGCCGAGCCGGATCAGCGGACCGGACGAGCGCTGTTCGATCCGCACGAAGACGGTCAGCAGGACGGCGACCGCGAGGAAGGACAGCAGCGTACGGGCAGAGGTCCAGCCGCTTTCCGGTGCCTGTACGACGGTGAAGACGAGCAGCAGCATCGAGGCGGTGCCGATGATCGCACCGGGTATGTCGTAGCCGTTGTGGTCCTTCTCGCGCTCGCTGCGCGGGAGGAGCTTCAGACCGGCGAACAGGGCGATCACGGCTATGGGCGCCGGCAGCAGCATGGTCAGCCGCCAGCTGGCCTCGGTGAGCAGGCCGGACAGGACGAGGCCCATGGAGAAGCCGGTGGCGGCGCAGGTGGTGTAAATGGAGAGGGCGCGGTTGCGCAGCGGGCCCTCGGCGAAGGTAGTGGTGATGATCGACAGGCCCGCGGGCGCGGTGAACGCCGCGCTCAGGCCCTTGATGAAGCGGCTGGCGATGAGCAGCGGGCCCGAGTCGACGAGGCCGCCGAGCAGCGACGCGAGAGCGAACACGCCCAGGGCCACGAGGAACACCTGGCGCCGGCCCAGGAGGTCGGCGGTGCGTCCGCCGAGGAGGAGCAGGCCTCCGTATCCCAGGATGTAGCCGCTGACGATCCATTGGAGCGTCGAGGTGGAGAGATCGAGTTCGGAGCCGATGGACGGCAGGGCGACGCCGACCATCGACACGTCCAGCGCGTCCAGGAACATCGCGGCGCAGAGCACCAGCAGGGTGCCCCACAGCCGAGGAGTCCAGCGTCCCTCGGTTGCGGAGGTGGTGAGCGGAGAGGTCATGTCGGAGACAATACATGCGCATGCATCCAATGCAAATGCATTTAATTCCGATGCAACAAAGGGGATTCTTTGCTACGGTTTCGCGCATGGCGGCGAAGAAGGCCGAGCAGGTGCTCGTCAACCAGTGGCGCGACATCCTCGCGGTGCATGCGCGCACCCTTTGCGAGCTGGACCGCGAGTTGCACCGGCATGGCCTCGGTGCCAGTGACTTCGAGGTACTCGACGTGCTGGCCGGGAGCACCGCGTCGGACGGCGGCGGCTCCTACCGTGTGCAGGAGATCGCCGAGCGCGTCCATCTGAGCCAGAGTGCGCTGTCCCGGCTGATCGCCCGCCTGGAGCGGGACGGTCTGGTGACGCGCGGGATGTGTACGGAGGACCGGCGCGGGGTGCGCGTCTGCCTCACACCGAAGGGGCGTGACCTGCACGGCGAGGTGCTGCCGGTGCAGCGTGCGGTGCTGACGCGGATGCTGGCGGGCGGAGACCAGGACGACTGACTGGGGTGGTCCGTCCGGTCGTAAGTGCCGTTCGCCCGGCCTCAGTCGACGGCGACGTGTCGTGTCGCGAAGCCGATCAGTGCGGCCGCCGCCGCGAGGGCCGCCACGCTGGTGAGGGCCACGGGCAACGAGTACCAGTCGGCCATGAACCCGATCGCGGGCGGGCCGAGGAGCATGCCGCCGTAGCCGAGGGTGGACGCGGTCGCGACCCCGCTCGGTCCGGCGAGTGCACCGGCGCGTTCGATGGCCACGGGGAAGATGTTGGCGAGCCCGAGCCCGGTGACGGCGAAGCCGAGCAGGACCGCCCACACCGAAGGTGCGAGGGAGCCGATCAGCATGCCGAGCGCCGCCGTCGTACCGCCCGCCACCAGCGTCCGGGTCCGGCCCAGCCGCTCCAGCAGCGCTGTTCCGCTCAGTCGCCCGATGGTCATCGCGAGGGCGAAGCAGGAGAAGCCCGCGGCCGCGACGCCGGGGTGCGCGTCCAGGTCCTGCTCCAGGTGCAGCGCGCCCCAGTCCGCGAGAGCCCCCTCGCCGTACGCCGTGCACAGGGCGATCAGGCCGAAGACGACGACCAGCCCGCGGGTACGGCCGTCGAGGCGCCGTTCCGGACCCTCCTCGTGCCGCATGTGATCCGGCGGCGCCGGGGCCTCGTACCGCAGCAGCGCGCGCCCGGCGACGGCCGTCACGAGCAGGCCGATCACCGTGAGCCCGAGCAGGTGGCGGGTGGGTGACAGCTGTCCTGCGACCAGACCGCCGAGCCCCGCTCCGACCACGCCTCCCAGGCTGAACGCCGCGTGGAAGCTCGGCATCACCGGTCGCCGCAGTGCGGCCACGAGGTCGACGGCCGCGCTGTTCATGGCGACGTTGAGCCCGCCGTACCCCACACCGAGCACGAACAACGCGGCGCCGAGAGCGGGGGCGGAGTGAGTGAGTGGGGGCAGGGCGATGCTGAGGGAGAGGAGGACGCCGCAGATGACGGTGATGGGGTGGCTGCCGTAGCGGCGGCAGAGCCGTCCGGTGATGATCATCGTGAGTACCGCGCCGACGGAGACTCCGAGGAGTGCCAGGCCCAGGGTGCTGGCGGAGGCGTGGGTCTGGTCCTTGATCGCGGGGATGCGGACGACCCAGCCGGCGAAGAGGAAGCCGTCGAGGGCGAAGAAGGCGGTGATGATCACCCGGAGCCGGGTGAGCGTGTTGTCGGGTGTGGTGTTGTCCGTCCCGGTTTTGTTTATTTGCGGCACAAAGTCAGGCTAGGTTGAAGCCGGGGGGAGAGCAAGGGGGTTGGGCGACCGGGGCCGCGGCGGCGAGGGGTCTCGGTCGGAGCGCGTCATTCCGGAGTTGTGGCCTGGGCCTTCCTGACCGTCTCAGTCGAGGGACGCGGAGCTTCCGTCCTGCTTGACGGTGAGGGTCGGCAGGCCGGTGCGGGCGGGTGTGCCGCTCCTGGGTTCGTCGGACGTGCCGACCGTCAAGGACCCGAGGAGGGCGAGGGAGCGGGCGGAGTCCGATCCCGGTTCGGCGTGGTGGACGACCAGGATTTGGCCGTCGGTCCCGGTGACGGCCAGTTTCTCGCGGTACAGGTCGAGGTCGCCGACCTCGGGATGGTGCAGGCGGCTCCGCGCGCCCTCGCCTCGGCGCACGTCATGGCGTGCCCACAGGCGCCGGAAGCGGTCGCTCTTGAGGGACAGCTCTCCGACCAGTGCGGCCATGCGGGGGTCGTCGGGCTCGGCTCCCGCGACGGCGCGCAGTCCGGCGACCACGGCTACCGTCGCCGTCGCCCAGTCGGTGTGGAGTTCCCGTTCCCGTGGGTCCAGGAACGCCGCGCGCAGCCGGTTCACGCCCGGGCGAAGTTCGGGGAGAGCGCACGGGCGATCGGGTTCGCGGCGAGGACGTCGAGGTACTTCCCCTGCATGATCGTCGGCATCTGCAGCTGGTCGAGCAGGAGCAGGATGCTCGTCGGTACCTTCTCGGGCTTCGGTCGGGGGGCCTTGCCTGACCGGGCCTGGGCGAGGCCGATCATGTAGGCCGTCGCGTCGGTGTCCAGGTGCAGGACGCTCGCGAGTGCGTCGAGGACCTGGACCGAGGGGTGGCGGTCGCGGCCCTGCTCCAGCCGGAGGTAGTAGTCCGAGCTGATGCCGGCGAGCATCGCGACTTCCTCCCGTCGCAGGCTCGGCACACGACGCAGCCCCGTGCCCCGCAGCCCGACGTGCTCCGGCTGAACCAGCTCCCGCCGGGCGCGCAGGAATTCACAGAGTGCATTCGTGCTGTCCATGACGACCACGGTAGGCCGGATTTCCCTCGCGGTGCAGCTGCTGTGCCGCGCGGGAGTCCGCGTCCTCGCCGTCGCGGGCAGCGCCAACCAGAACTGGCTCGCCTCCCTCGGGGCGGAGCCGGTGGTGTACGGCGACGGCCTTGAGGAGCGGCTGCGCACCAGGGCGCCCAACGGCGTCGACGCTTCCATCGACGCCTTCGGCGATGGCTACGTCGAACTCGCGATCAAGCTGGGCGTCGCCCCCGTACGGATCAACACCGTCGTCGGCTTCCTCGGCGCGCGGAGGTTCGGGACCAGGAGCGACGGCGGCATGGCTGCGGCCACCGCGGAGGTTCTCGCCGAACTCGCGGCGATGATCGCAGCCGGTGAACTCATCGTCGAGATCAGCGCCACGTTCCCCGTCGAACAAGTCCGGGAGGCGTACGCGAAGCTGGCCGAACGGCACACCCGCGGCAAGATCGCCCTGCGGATGCGCTGACCGTACCCCGGCCTCGTCCGTCAACTATGCAGAGACAGCGGAGCGTTGGGACAGTCCTTGAACTCGACGGTGGTGAAGACCAAGGTCGTGGGACCCGTGTTCTCCAGGTCGTGGAGGAGGTACTGGCCGGACCGGAAGGTGAAGTGCCGGGTGTCGCCCGGCTGGTATTCGACCTCCCGGGTGGTGCCGTCGTCGGTGTGCCGGCGACAGCACCACCCGGATCATCAGTAACAGGGGCAAAGAGTCCTACCGGACCTGGAGGCCACGAACCCGAACCGGGCTCTACAAGGAAGGTGATGGGCGGCTCACGCGAGGCGTCTGACGCCGTCGACGTGCAGCACGGTGCCGGTGGCGTACGGGTTGGTGAGAGTGAACAGCACCGCCTGGACGACATCGTCGGGGGTGCCGACGCGGCGGGCCGGGTTGCGGTCGGCGACCTGGCGCAGGGACGCCTCCTTGCCGGCGCTCATGCCGTCCCAGGCCCCTGAGTCGACGGTGCCGGGCGAGACGGCGTTCACCCGCAGCGGGGCGAGCTCCACCGCGAGCGCCTCGACGAGGAAGGCCAGCGCGCCGTTCGTGGTGGCCATCACCACCCGGCCGGGCGCGGGCCGCCATGCCGCCACACCGGAGAAGCTGCTTGCGGCGGCACGTGTCCTGGAGCGGCGCGATGTCTGATCGGGCCCACCGCGCCGTGTGGCTGCTGATCGCGCTGATCACCGTGCCGGCGTTTCAGGCATGCGTCCCGGCGGCCGACGGGCACGCCCGCAACGCCACGCTCCTACGGCGCCCCTGACGTCAGTCCGTGTAGAACAGGCGGGCAGGGGAGTCGACGAGGATCCGATGGCGGTCGGCCTCGTCGGGTGCCCAGTCGGCCAGCAGGTTCAGCAGCTCGCCGGTGTCCCGTTGGCCGTCGATCAGGTGCGGCCAGTCCGAGCCCCACACCAGGCGGTCGGGGCGGGCCGCGACGAGGGCCCGGCCGAGGGGTTCGACGGAGGACAGCGGCTTGTCCTTGGCGATGCGGTACGGCCCGGAGAGCTTGATGTAGCAGCTCCCTCCGTCGAGGACGCGCACCAGACGGTTGAAGTCCTCCTCCGTCAGCCCGTCCGACTCCTTCATGTATCCCATGTGGTCGATGACGAAGGTGTCTTCGAGGTCGCCGAGGAACGGCAGCAGATCCCGTACGACGGTCCCGGGTGTGTAGAACTGCAGATGCCAGCCGCGCGGCCGCGCACGGTCGGCCATCCTGCGGACGTAGGCGATGAGGTCGGCGATCGGCCAGTCGGCGCGGGCGAACAGGTCGAGGCGGATCGCCCGTACGCCCAGCTGGTGGTAGAAGTCGAGTTCGGTGTCGGGGGTGTCCTCCTCGATGCGCACCACACCCCGGCAGCGGGAGCCGACCTTCTTGAGCACGTCGACGAGCAGGCTGTTGTCCGTGCCGTAGTAGGTGGGCTGCACGAGGACCATGCGTTCGATGCCGAGCCGCTCGGTCAGGCGCAGGTACTGCTGGAGGGTCCCGTCCGGGAACGAGTACAACCGGTCGCGCACGTGCGCATAGCCGGGCTCGAAGACATGGAAGTGCGTGTCGCAGCTGTCGGGGGGCACCTGGAACCGCGGCAGCGTATTGCTCTCGGCGGCCCGCATCGGCGACGGCTCGGGCAGTTCTGCGGTCATGGGTCGGTCCGTCCTTACTCTGAGCGGGTCTGCTGGGTGAGCGGGGCGAGTGCCTGCTGGGCGTGGGCCTGCGCGGCCTCGAAGAGAAGTGCCGTGTCGGTGCCGGTCATGCGCAGTGAGGAGACGCCGAGCGGGACGAGCGCGTCCAGGATCGTCCGGTCGCCGATACCGCCCAGGATCATGAGCTTTCCGTGCTTCTGGCAGGCGTCCGCCAGGGTCTTCACCGCGTCGTGGACCCGTGGATCGCCGTACTGACCCGGCACTCCCAGCTCCGCGGTGAAGTCGTTCGCGCCGAGGGCGAGCATGTCCACGCCGTCCAGCGCGGCGATTTCCTCCGCGTTCGCGACGCCGTCCGGTGTCTCCAGGAGGATCTGCACGATCGTGGCGTCGTCGAGCGCCTGGTTCAACTCCCGTGTGGGCGTGGGGCGCATGCCGAGCTGAGGGACCATGTTGGTCTGCGAGCGCTGTCCGCGGGGGGCGAAGCGGCACGCGCGGGCGACGTCACGCGCCTGCTCCACCGTCTCGATGCGCGGCGCGATGATCCCGTGGGCTCCGCCGTCCAGGAGGCGGCCGATCATCCCGTACTCGCGCTCGGGCACCCGGACCAGAGCCGTGAGCCCGAGACTGTCGGCGGACGCGCACAACTGGGCGGCGACATCGATCGACATGGTGGAGTGTTCGAGGTCGACGAGGATGCTGTGGTGGCCGGTCGAGCGGGCGATGTGGACGACGTCAGTCGTGCGGCTGCCGCGGATGGCCAGCACGAGGGTGGGTTCGCCGGCGTGCAGGCGTTCCAGGAACCCGCCGGAGAAGGGGTGTTGGGGCATGGGGGAGTCGCTTTCTGGTCAGGCCGCCGCGGAGACGGAGCCGTAGGCCGGGTAGGGCTCGTCGTCGAGGCCGGGGACGGTGACGGTGAGGGGGTTGTTGCCGTGTTCGATGAGCTGCTGTGCGGCGTAGTCGGTGACGGCGCCGGACAGCAGTTGGCGGGGGTCCTCCATGACCAGGCGCAGCCGGGTGACGAGGGTGAACCAGTCCTTGGGCGAGCGGATACGGGGCTGTTCGGTGATGACCTCGTCGGCCCTGGTGACCGTCCGCTCGCCCAGCAGCCCGGCACGGTCGTCGCCGGGGGAGAACGCCGGATAGCCCTCGAACATGGCCGCGCCGAGCTCGACCGTCACCCGGGTGCCCGCCCACAACTGACGTAGCACCGGCTCCAGCGCCGTGACCTCACTCAGGTCTCCGCCGACGGGTGTGGCGAACCCGGGTGCGTGCGGGGCGATGTAGAGGCGTTCCAGCGGCAGCGTGTGCCGCGAGGCGGCCAGTACGGTGCCGGCGACACCGTTCGTACGCCAGGTCACCCCGGCGGTGGGGCGCCCTATCTGCCCGACGACGACCACCATGGTGCGGGCCCAGTCGATGTCCTGGCCGTCGCACCAGGCGATGAGCCGGTGCGCGTTGTCCATCCCGACCAGGAAGAACGTGGCGACCATGATCCGGTTGAAGGACACCGCGAGGTCCGGGCCGTCCTCCAGGTACTCCTCGCGCAGCGTCCGGTGGTTGAGGCAGGACGAAGGCTCGGCCAGCACACGCACGAGATACCGCTCGGTGACGGCACACGCGTAGTCGACCATCGTCGCGATGGCCTCCTCCCGGCCCCGGTGGGAGACGGCCGCGATCCGGTCGCGCCACAGGGCCGTGCTGTTGGCCGCACGCGAACGCCGTAGCCGGTGCAACAGCTTCTCGGCATCGGCCCGCCATACTCCGCCGGGGTCGTGGCCGTAGAGCTCGACGAGCGAGGCCAGGGCCGTGCCCAGATGTGAGACGGCGGCCAGTTCCTTGAAGCCGCGGTTGCTCAACCGGTAGGCCAGGACGGTCGGCGGCCGGCCGTCGCCCGGGTACAGCGCCATGTCCGCCCCGGTCACCACGAGCAGCGGATCCCGGGCATGAGCCCGGGCCGCGGCTGCGCGCAGATGCGCACCGATGGAATCGGGGCCGGCCGTGTATGCCGTGAACAGGTCGATGAGTTCGGGGCTCTCGTGATCAGACATGTCGGTCTCTCTTTCGCAAGGCTTCGCAAGACAAGGGGCCGACGCGGCCAAGTGAGGCTTGGCCGGCTGTTGCGCGGGCCTCAGTCCGTCAAGCAGGGTTTGGTCGGCCGTCGGCTCGGGCTTCAGTCCGTGAAGCGGTAGACGCGACTTTCGGCGGCGAAGCGCAGCTCGGCCGTCAGGGCGTTGGTCTGCACGATCAGCGGGCCCGGGGCGCTGTCCAGCACGGCGAGGTCGGTGCCGCCCGTCGTGGGGAACTCCTCGACGACGTCCAGCCGGTCCCCGTCCCACCGGTAGATCTGCGACAGCAGGGCGGACGTGGGATCGGCCCGAGGGCCCTGGATGAAGTTGACCCGGATCACATAGAGCCCGCGGGCGGTGCGTACGACGGCGAGCTCCCGCGCGCCCGCCCCCGCGAGCTTCTGGTGCTCCACGAACCGGTCCGCCCCGGCATCCCAGCGCAGCACCCGCGAACCGTCGTCGATACACGCCACCACCAGGTACGTACCGCTGCCGCCGGGGTCGTCGAAGGTGGCGAACGCCCGGCCGGCGGCTGTGGCGAGGTCCTGGTGGGGGACGAACTTCGCCCCGTCCCAGCGGTACAGGACGCTCGGCACGACATGGTCGGCGTGGGCGAGCATGGTGTGCCCTCCCGCAGTGAACAGGTGCCAGTTGTACGCCCACTCGGACGGGATGTCCTGGAAGTGCGTGAAGCGTGTGCCGTCCCAGGTGTGGATGACGGACGGCCGGTTCTGCTCGGTGTGTTGGGGGAGCGCGACTCCCTGGGCCAGCGCGAGGAAGTGCCGGCCGTCCACGGTGAAGTACCGCCACTGCTTCGCGGCGAAGGAGTCGAAGGTCTGGAAAGGCACGAACCGTGTGCCGTCCCATTCGAAGACCGTGGACGGGACGGTGTAGTCGTAGGGCCCGGCTCCGGTGCGGATGCTCGCCACCGCCAGGAAGTCCCGGTCCCCGATGGTGAAGGACTCGGCGTCCTCCCCGCCGGGCGCCTCCAGGCTTCCCCACGGCTCGAACCGGTCCCCCTCCCGGCGCAGCAGCAACAGCTCGGTCTCGCTGTCGCCGCCGTTCATATGGGCGGGCGTACCAGGGATGTCGTAGGCCAGTTGGGGGATCGCGAGCAGCTCGAGACCGCCGACGTGGACCGGTTGTGCGGCGCGGGCCCCGGAGGTCGGAATCGTCTGGATCAGGCTCAGGTATGTGCTGGTCATGGCAGCCTTCCGGCGCTAGCAGAGCTACTTCTCATCGGCGTGTACGCGCTGCCGCGGCCCAAGTGGCGTACTCATGACGCCTCTTGCCTGGGAGCGGCTCCGAAGAACAGCTGGGCCATGTCCGGGTCGGCGAGCAGCGCGTCGGCGGCGCCGGTGTGCAGGACGCGGCCGCCTTCCATGACGACCGCGTGGTCGGCGAGGGTGAGGCCGAACCGTACGTTCTGTTCGACCATCAGGACGGTGACCCCTTCCTGGTTGAGCGTGGTGACGGAGTCGGCGAGCTGTTTGGCGGCCTTGGGGTCGAGGCCGAGCGTCGGCTCGTCGAGGAGGACGACCCGGGGGCGCAGCATGAGGGCGCGCGCGAACTCGACGGTGCGGCGCTGACCGCCGGACAGGGACGCGGCCTTGTCGTCGGCGCGCTCGGCGATGAGCGGGTAGAGCTGGGTGATCTCCTCGTACCGGCGTCGGTTGCGCTCGCGTTCCTTGCGGTTGACGTAGGCGCCGAGCATGACGTTCTCGCGCACGGTCAGGGACGGGAACAGCCCGTGGTGCTGGGGTACTTGGACGACTCCGCGGCGCAGGATCTCCGCGGGGGAGTGCCCGCCGATCTCCTCGTCGCCGAGCAGGACCTGGCCCCCGCGGGGGCGCAACAGCCCGCTGCACGCTTTGAGTACGGTCGACTTTCCTGCCCCGTTGGGGCCGACGATGCAGGTGATGGCGGATTCGGCGGCGGTGAAGTCGACGCCGCGCAGGATGTCGCCGGCGCGTCCGTAGCCCGCCACCAGATTCCTGAAGGTGATCACGAGTTGGCTCCCGTGGTGGCCGGGGTGTTGCCCGGGCCCGGCGTGTGGTCGCCGAGGTAGGCGTCCAGGACGGCGGGGTCCTGTTCGATCTGTCCGGGCGGGCCGCTCGCGATGACGTGACCCTGGGCCAGGACGTGGATGTGGTCGCACAGCGACAGCACCAGCGGCATGTTGTGCTCGACGATCACCACGGTCGTTCCGGCTTCGTTGAGCTTGCGGACGATGCCGCTGAGCCGTTCCACGAGTGCCGGGTTGATGCCGGCGGCCGGTTCGTCGAGCAGCAGTATCTCCGGCTCCAGCATCAGGGCCTGGGCGAGTTCGATGAGCTTCTGCTGTCCGTACGACAGGTCGCCCGCCCGGTGTTCGGCGTACGCCTCCATACCGACGAAGTCGAGCCACTCGCGGGCCCGCGCCGCCTCCTTGCCGCTGATCGCCGAGGCGGCAAGACCCGCGGTGGAGAACGTACGGCTGGGCACGGCGAGGTTCTCCACCGCGGTGAGTTGGGGGAAGACCCTGGTGGCCTGGAAGGTACGGGCAAGTCCCGCGTGGGCCCGCTGCCAGCGCGGCAGCCGGTCGATGCGACGCTCGCCCAGGTGGATGCTGCCGCTGTCGGCCGGGAGGCTGCCGTCGAGGAGGTTGAACACCGTTGTCTTGCCCGACCCGTTGGGCCCGATGAGTCCGGTGATCGAACCGCGCTCGACGGTGAACGAGCAGTCGTCGACGGCGTGTACGCCGCCGAACGCCTTGCTCAGGTCCGCCACGCGCAGCAGTTGACCCTGCGCCGTCGTGGGGGTGCGGTCACGGACCACGGCGGCCGGAGGCAAGGTGTCGGGAACCGCGGTCAGCCGGGTGCCGGCCACCGCCTGCGGGCCGGTGCGGCGCCGACGGGCCACCCAGGCGGCGCCCTCGGTGAGCATGCCCTTGGGGAAGAACAGGACGATCGCCGCGAGCAGGGCACCGTAGATGATCAGGCGCCACGAACCGGCGTCCGGGCCGCTGAGGGTCTGGTTGGTGAGCTGGTTGAGCGACTCCAGCAGGAACGCGCCGAGGACCGGTCCCCACAGCGTGCCCACCCCGCCGAGGTGCGCGGCGAGCACGATCTGCATGGCGATGACGATGTCGAACATGGACGCCGGTTCGAGGAAGGCGATGTAGTAGGCGTAGATGCCACCGGCGACACCGATCGGGAAGGCGCTGGCCGCGAACGCGAACATCTTGTAGCGGTCGGTGCGCAGCCCGATGCCGTCCGCCTTCGACTCGTCGTCGCGGATCGCCATCAGCCCGATGCCGAACTTGGAGCGGCGGATCGCCCACGAACCCCACATGGTCAGCGCGAGCAGTGCCAACAGGTAGTAGTAGAAGGGCCAGTTGAGATACGTGCGGTCCCAGGTCGGCAGCGGCAGCGCGAGCCCGTGGTTGCCATTGGTCAGCGATCCCCAGTTGGACACCAGCAGCGCCGTGAACTCCAGGAAGGCGAAGCTGATGATGACGAAGGCGATGCCGCGGGTCCGCCGGCCGACCAGACCCAGGACGAGGGCGGAAGCCGCCGCGACGACACCGCCCACCGGCGCGGCCAGCAGCGGGGAGATGCCGGTGTGGATGGACAGCAGGGCGGTGGTGTAGGCGCCGACGCCGAGGAAGGCGCTCTGCCCGAGCGAGATGTAGCCGGTGTAACCGGAGATGATGTTCCAGCCGGAGGCCATGACGGCCAGCAGGAACGCCATGATCGCCATGTTCTGGACATAGGCGTTGTCGTTGACGAGCGGGAGGACGGCGAGGCCTGCGGCGGCGAGACCGATCCCGTACGCCCGCAGGCGGTTGATGGTCATGCGCGGCTCATGTCCTCTCGCAGGCGGGTGCCGAGCAGGCCCTGCGGGCGGACCACGAGCACCAGGATGATGGCCAGATACGGGACCGCGGCCGCCCAGTCGGGCGCCACGTAGGTGGAGGTCAGGGACTCGGCGACGGCGATGACCAGGGCGCCGAGCACACTGCCGGGCAGGCTGCCCATGCCGCCGAGCACGATGATGGCGAGCGTCAGCCCGATCCAGTGGTCGGCCGAGCTCGGCATGAACGGGTACAGCAGACTCAGCAGCGTCCCGCCCGCGCCCGCCGCCGCCACGCCGAGCGCGTAGGCGGCGGCCCACACGGAGCGGACCTCGATGCCGATGAGCCGGGCGCCCTCCGAACTGGACGCGGTGGCCTGGATGGACCGGCCCAGCCAGGTGTGGCGCAGCAGCAGATACAGACCGGTGAGGACCACCGCGGCGACCAGGCAGGCGTACACCTGGGCCTGCGGAAACTTCAGCCCCAGTGCGGAGAAGGAGCGGTTGGCGTAGCCGGGGGTGACCGACTTCGGTTCGTTGCCCCAGATCAGGGCTATGACGCCCTTGGTGACGAGGGTGAGGCCGAAGGTCGTCACCAGCGCCATCGAGGCGTCGGTGGTCCGTGACCGCTCGATGAAGATGTAGTACGTGGCCCAGCCGACGACCAGCAGACACGGCGTCGTGATGAGCACCAGGAGCAGCGGGTCGATGCCGGTGGCGTTCCACAGCGAGTACGTGAGATAGGCGCTGAGGATGAGCATGCCGCCCTGGGCGAGGTTGACGACCTTCATCACGCCGAAGATGAGGTTCATGCCGGAGGCGACCAGCGCGTACACACCGCCGACCAGCAGGCCGAGCACCAGAGCCTGGAAGAACGTACCCACTACGACCACCCGGGCTTGGGGTTGACCGCCTTGTCGACGGTCTTCTGGCCCGCCGGGGCGACGAACTCGAACTTCCCGTTCTGCCACTGGGCGAGCAGCATGTTGCCGTCCGGGACCCCGCGCTCGTCCCACTTCAGCGGGCCCACGATGGTCTTCACGGTGTGCGAGTGGAGCCAGTCGGCCAGCTTGTCCTGGTCGAGACTGCCCACGCCCTTGACCGCGGCCTCCAGCACCTGGCCGGCCGTGTACGCGTTGGCGGCGTCGTCGCCCGGCGCCGATCCGTAGGCCTTCGTGTACGCGGCCACGAACTCGGCGTTGCCCGTGTAGTCGGCCTTCGGGCTCCAGGCGGCCGAGGTGAAGATGCCCTCGGTGTTCGCCGCTCCGATCGCCTTGGGATAGGACCCGATGAGGCTCGGTGCGTTGGTCTGGAACATCATCTTGGGGCTGAACTGCTGCTTCTGCAGCGCCTTGACGAAGCCCGCGCCGTCGTTGGCCGCCACAGCGCCGTGAATGATCAGGTCGGGCTTGGCCCGTGCCACGGCGCTGGCGATGGAGTCGAAGTTGACGGTGTCCGGCGCGTACTTCTCGCTGTAGACCGTGTTCACACCGAGCTTGGTGAGTTCCTCGCGGAACTCCTCGACGGTGATGTCGGTGTTGGGGTCGTCCTGGGTGGGATAGGCGGCGGTCTTCGGCCGTTGGGCGGCCGGCAGCGACTTGACGTACTGCACGAACTGCTCGGGCAGGTCCAGCGAAGTGCTGGGCTGCGCGAAGAACAGGTAGTCGTAACCGCGGTTGAAGATCTCCTCGGCGCCGCCGGAGGGCTCGACGTAGAGCATCTTGTTGCGCTCGGCCACGGCGGAGGCGGGCAGGTTGAGCTTCGACGAGAAGGTGCCGAGCAGCAGGTCGGAGCGTTCCTGGCTGATGAGGCGGTGGTAGTTGGTGACGACGGTGTTCTGGTCGAAGCCGTCGTCGAGCACCTTCAGTTCGACGTCGCGGCCCAGCAGCCCGCCGTCGGCGTTGAGCTGGTCGAGCCACACCTTGTAGCCCTCGTACGCGGGCTTGGAGGCATCGGCGACGGGGCCCGACAGCGGCAGTGAGGCACCTATCTTGATCGCTCCGCTGCTCGAACCCGACCCCGATCCGCACGCGGAGGCGAGCAGCAGCACCGCCGCCGTCGCACTGAGCAGGGCTGAGTGTCGTCCGCTTCGGCCGATTCCTGGCATGACATTCACCTCAAGTTGGTGATCGTGATGGCGGTTCACGTGGACAGCCCCGCGGACCGGTGCCGTGCCGAATGACACGGACCCGGACGGAAGGCGCCCACCGGAAGTGGTGACGGCTCGTCAAATGCCGCTCCGGAGGCGACCGTTGGCGCCTGTTCCTGACGCCTGTCCCGGGTGCGTGGAACGTCTCCCCAGGTGTGCGGGCGACGCCCGACCGTGGGCGGTGACGGCTGGGGCGCCCGTAGGCACCCTCGCCCTTGATGTGCAATGTATACATTGCACATCAAGGGTCGACAAGGGATCGGACAAGGGTTGCCGCAAAAAGCTCTACTCGCCGGTAGGTATGGGTTCCGGCTGTGTGAACGCGTCCGGTTCGCCGACCGCGATGGCAAATCGGCGCGGTGCCGTGACGGCAGGACAGGCGCGTACCGCTACTTCAGTGGTGACCTTCTCCGTACATCTCCGCCGCCTCTCGTGCGTGCTCGGCCGCGGCGGCCTCCGCCTTCGGCGGGTCGCCGTCGACGATGGCACTGACGATCGTGTCGTGCTGGCGGGGTGTCAGGTCCTTGCGCCGGTTGATGTTACTGAGGCTCACGATGGCGAACCTGGCCCAGATGCGGTCGAGCGTGTCCTCCAACAGAGGATTGCCCGAGAGGCGGGCCAGCATCATGTGGAAGTCGAGATTCGCGCGCCAGGCCCCTGCCGGGTCGTCGGCCTCGGCCTGCTCCTCCACCCGGCGCGAGGCCTCCTTGAGCCCGCTGAGCTGCGCGGGGGACAACTGGCCGTCGCGCTGTGCGGTGGCGGCGAGCTTGGCGGCCAGCGCGTCCAGCGCGCCCTGCAGTTGCGTCGCGTGCAGCATCTCCTGCGCGGAGAGTGAACTGACCACCACACCCCGCCCCGTCGAGGTCACCAGGCCGTCGCTCTGGAGTCGGCGCAGCGCCTCGCGGACCGGCGTCCGGCTCATGCCGAGATCGTCACAGATACCCAGCTCCGTCAGCCGGTCGCCGGGCGTGTAGTGCCCGTCGATCAGCCGCTCACGCAGCCGCCGGTAGGCGAGTTCGGCTTGGTTGTGCAGCCCTGGACGTTCTTCGGGACGGGCACCGGAAGAGAGCATGTAAAACGTATACATTGCATTCAGTCATGGGGGCAATGCCATACGGAGCACGCTCCCGACCGGATGGTACGCCTGCCCCGGGTCACACTGCGGCGCTGTGGATCCGGCCGGTGACTTCGCCCAGGCCGATACGGCCCCCCGTGGTGCCGGGCGCGGTGCCGCTGACGGTGACCTCGTCGCCGTCCTCCAGGAAGGTGCGGGCCGAACCGTCGGGCAGGGTGAGGGGGCGGGCGCCACCCTCGGTGAGCTCGATGAGGGAACCGCGTTCGTCGGCACGGGGGCCGCTGACGGTGCCCGACGCGTAGAGGTCACCGGTGCGGGTGGAGGCCCCGTTGACCGTCATATGAGCCAGCATCTGTGCGCCGGTCCAGTACATCGAGGCGAACGGGGGCGTGGAGATGAGGCAACCGTTGAGGCGGACCGCCAGTTCCAGGTCCAGTCCCTGCTTGCCGGTGTCGGCGAGATACGGCAGCGGCTCGGGATCGCGAGGGGGCGGGGTGGCCCAGGCGGCGTCCAGGGCGTCCAGCGGAACGATCCACGGGGAGACCGACGTGGCGAACGACTTGCCCAGGAACGGTCCGAGGGGAACGTACTCCCAGGCCTGGAGGTCGCGCGCCGACCAGTCGTTGACCAGACAGATCCCGAAGACGCGGTCGTGGAAGTCGGCCCCGGACACCGGCTCCCCTTGACGTGAGCCGGTGCCGATGACGAAACCGACCTCGGCCTCGATGTCCAGCCGCTGGGAGGGCCCGAAGACGGGCGAGGCGGCTTCGGGGCTCTTGCGCTGTCCATTGGGCCGGGTGACGGGCGTACCCGACACGACGACGGTGCCGGCCCGGCCGTGGTAGCCGATCGGCAGATGCTTCCAGTTGGGGGTGAGCGGGTCGCTGCCGGGACGGAAGAGACGCCCCAGATTCGTCGCGTGGTGCTCACTGGCGTAGAAGTCGACGTAGTCGGCGACCTCGAAGGGCAGGTCCAGTCGCACGTCCTGGAGCTGGTGCAGATGTGGCGTGACGGCCTGCCTGTACCGGCCGTCGGTCAGCAGTTCGGTCACCCGGGCCCGCACCTGCGTCCAGCGGTCGCGGCCCTGCGACATGAACGCGTTCAGCGACGGCCGGGCGAAGACCCGGTCGTCGAGCACCGCCGCGAGATCCAGCACCTGGGCGCCCACACGGATCCCCACACGCGGGGCGCCGTCGCGCGGGGAGAACACTCCGTAGGGCAGATTGCTGATCCCGAAGAGGTCGTCGGTCGGCAGGTCCAGCCAGGTCATGGGGCGTCGCTTCCGGTGTCTGAAGAGTGGTGGGCGGACCGGGTCGGTGACGGGATCCTTCGGTCGGCGCCCGTCACGGTCTGCTCCCGGTCAGAAGTTGCCGCGCCTGGCCTGCTCGCGCTCGATCGCCTCGAACAGGGCCTGGAAGTTGCCCTTGCCGAAGCCGAGCGAGCCGTGCCGCTCGATGAGTTCGAAGAACACGGTGGGACGGTCGCCGATCGGCTTGGTGAAGATCTGCAGCAGATAGCCGTCCTCGTCGCGGTCGACGAGGATGCCCCGCCGCTGCAACTCCTCGACCGGCACCCGCACTTCACCGATCCGGGCGCGCAACTCGGGGTCCTCGTAGTACGAGTCGGGGGTCGCGAGGAACTCCACGCCTTCGGCGCGCAGGGCGTCGACCGAGGCGATGATGTCGTTGGTGGCCAGCGCCAGATGCTGCGCCCCGGGGCCTTGGTAGAACTCCAGGAACTCGTCGATCTGCGACTTCTTCTTCGCCACGGCCGGCTCGTTGAGCGGGAACTTCACGCGGTGGTTGCCGCTCGCCACCACCTTGCTCATCAGCGCCGAGTACTCGGTGGCGATGTCGTCCCCGATGAACTCGGCCATGTTCGTGAAGCCCATGACCCGGTTGTAGAAGTCCACCCAGTCGTCCATCCTGCCGAGTTCGACATTGCCCACCACGTGGTCGAGGGCCTGGAAGATCCGCCTCGGCGCACCGGGCCGCTTCACGTACGAGGACGAGCGGGTCACATATCCCGGCAGGTAGGGCCCGTTGTAGCGGGACCGGTCGATCAGCGTGTGCCGAGTCGTCCCGTACGCGGCGAGCGCGGCCCGGCGTACGGTGCCGTGCTCGTCGCTGATGTCGTGCGGCTCCTCCAGGACCGTGGCCCCTTGGGCCCGCGCGTGCCGGACGCAGCGGTCGACGTCCGGTACTTCGAGCGCGATGTCGCTCACCCCGTCGCCGTGTTCGCGGTGGACGTCGGCGAGGGTGCTGCCCGGGGCCACGGCTCCCTTGAGGACGAAGCGGATGGCACCGCTGCGCAGCACGTACGCCTGGTGGTCACGGTTGCCGGTCTCGGGGCCGGAGTAGGCGATCAGCTCCATGCCGAACGCCGACTGGTAGAAGTGGGCGGCCTGCGTGGCGTTGCCCACCACCCACTCCACCGCGTCCCAGCCCGTCACGGGGAACGGGTCGCTGTTCTCGTCGTACTCGACCAGCCCGACCAGCTGCTGAAGCTGTGTCAGGTCCAGCTCGGCCAGGCGCTCCTGGCTGGTGAGAGTCTGCTCGATGCTCATGACGGAGCTCTCCTTCAGGCGAAGGCGGAAAGGCGGACCGTCCCGGGCCCACCGAAGTCGCAGCCCGCGATGACAGACAGCACAGCTCCTGAAGCCAGCCTGTGCAAGAGTTGCTCTGAATGCTGAGCAGACTGCCCAATCTGCATAGCTGGAGCGGCTCCAGGCTGGACAGAATGTTCAGCGAGGAGCCGCTCCGACATAGGGACCGGTTTCAACCGGCGCACCCGGGGCCCATGGCTCAGCGGGACCCCACCAGTACCTCCGCGGCGGCCACCCCGGAGGCGGCGGTGGCACCGTGGGTGAAGATCTGCCGCGCTCCCGGTACCGCGGCGCCCGGCAGGCCCATCTCCACGACGATCGCGTCGGGACGCGCGGCGATGAGGTCCGCGAGGGCGCGGGCCATCCACTCGTGCCGGGAGGCATCCCTGACGACGACCACCAAGGGGCGACCCGTGGCCGATTCCAGCGCGCAGGCCTCCAGGGCGGCGCTTTGCGAGTGCAGATCCTGATGCCGCACGCGGGCGATGGTCGTGCCGGGGAGCCGTTCGAGCAGCGGGGCGGCGACACCCCACGGGGTTTCCTTGCCGATGGCCAGGTTGGTGGTGGCCACGAACTCGACCACGTGTGGTGCGGCGGACAGGGGCAGGGCGTCCTGTACCGCTCCGGCCAGCCGGATGGCGCGGCGGGCGGCCGCGAAGCCGATGTCGTTGCTGATCGTGTCGACGGTGTCGGCCTGGGTCAGGCCGGCCGACCAGCCCGCGAACTCCTGCACGCGTCCCGCCGCCTCCTCGAGTCGGTCATGGCTGAGATCGCCGCGGACCACGGCGTCGACGAGAGAACCGGCGAGAAGGCCGACTGTGGCCTCCTCGGCGTTCTCGCCGCCGACGCAGATCGCGTCGGCACCGGCGACGACTGCTCGTACCGTGGCGCCGTCGATTCCGTAGCGGTCGGCGACGGCGCCCATCTCGATGGCGTCGGTGACGATCATGCCCTCGAATCCGAGCTCCCGGCGGAGCAGGCCGTCCAGGATGCGCGGGCTGAGAGTGGCGGGCAGGTCGGGATCGTACGCGGGGACCAGGAGGTGCCCGCTCATCACCGCGCGGACACCCGCGTCCAGGGCGGCCCGGAACGGAGGCAGGGCCTGGGTGGCTATCTCGTCGCGGGTGGCACCGTAGGTGGGCAGGCCGTGGTGGGAGTCGACGGCGACATCGCCGTGACCGGGGAAGTGCTTGGCGCAGGCGGCAACCCCGGCCGACTGGAGCCCCTGGATCCACGCGGCGGTGTGCCGGGACACCACCGTCGGGTCGACGCCGAAGGATCTGACTCCGATGATCGGGTTGTCCGGGTTGGAGTTGACGTCCGCGCTGGGCGCGTAGTCGAGGCTCACTCCGGCGGCGCGCAGTTGGCGGCCGAGACCGGCGGCGACGGACTCGGTCAGATCGATGTCGTCGACGGTTCCGAGTGCGAAGTTGCCCGGCCGGGTGGAGCCGGTCGCGGACTCGATCCGGGTGACGTCGCCGGCTTCCTCGTCGATCGCGATGATCAACGCGGGGTTCTCCGCGCGTAGTTGCCCGGTCAGTTCGGCGATCTGCTCCAGCGAGACGATGTTGCGGGCGAAGAGGACGACGGACGCCAGTCCGTCACCGATCTCGCGCAGAACCCAGGCCGGTGCCTCGGTACCCACGAACCCCGGTTGCAGGACGGAGAGCGCCAGCCGCCGCAACTCCTTGCTGTGCTTGCTGGAGACCATCGAGTGCGTTCGCCTTTCGGGAAGAGTCCGCGCATCCGTGCCGCCGATGCTCGCATCGACATGACGACATGCACTTGGTACAGACCAATGAGCTTTGGCCCAAGGCTAACCATTCGTGTCAAGGCGGCCCCGGGTCCGCGCACGGCATGGCTCTGGGGCTGTTGTCCGAGGTGACCGCCTTCCTGTGTACGAGGTGACCACCTTCCGCCCGCTTTCAACCGGCCGTCCATGTAGGCCTTTTGAGTGCGACATGCACTCAAATACATGTTTGACAGGGTGAGTTGGTCTAGTCCAAATTGGTGGGGCGCGAGTTCGAAGAGGGGCTGGTGTGGCACCTGATGCAGTGACCCTGCAGGCCGACCATCCCTTTTCCCTGTTGTGCGACGTGCGCCGCGTCCGGCTCCGTCGTACAACGCCGGTGCGCGTCCGGACGGCAGGTGCGCAGACCGTCGCACGTCCGGATCCACGTGGCGAACGTGCCGCAAGTCATCGGTGACCGCGTTTCCGTCCTCGTGGACACATCTGTCGACGGGGAAGACCGAGGTCTGGAGCACTGCATGCCCACGCCTGACCGATTTCTCCATCGAGCTGCTTCTCCCGTCCCCTACTTCAGCGCGGACGCCGAGACCTATCTGGCGCAGACCCCCCTGCGCGATCTGAAGAAGACCGTCCCGCTCAGGGTGTTGTCCGAAGAGGACTTCGCCTCATGGCAGACCTATGGCTACGTCATCGTGAAGCAGGCCATACCCACCCTGGCGGCCCGGAGCCTGCTCGACTTCACCTGGGACTTCCAGGGGCTCGACCCCGAGCGCCCGGACACCTGGTACGAGGAGCGCAAGTACCGCTCGGACCTGGACCGGGACCTGCACATCTACGGGTTCGTCGAGGCGTACCACCACCAACTCCTCTGGGACAGCCGCCAGGCGCAGCGGGTCTACGACGCCTTCGTCGACGTATGGGACTGCGAAGAGCTGTGGGTCACGCTCGACCGGCTCAACCTGAACCCGCCCAACATCAAGAACCGCGACCGGGCCCTGATACCCCGCACGGACGAGGGTTTCGACATCGAGCTGCACTGGGATGTCGACACCTCACTCGGAATTCCGCCCCAGCGGGTCCAGGGGATCATCGCGCTCAACGACATCACGCCGGAACTCGGCGGCTTCCAGTGCTCTCCCGAGCTCTTCCGGCAGTTGGACCACTGGAAGGCACTCCAGCCGGACGACCGTGACCCGATCCGGCCCCGGATCGACCGGGCCGAGTTCCCCGTCTTACGCCCGGAACTCAAGGCCGGCGACCTGCTGATATTCAACGGCCTGCTGGCACACGGCGTGGCCCCCAACACCTCGCAGAACGGCGTACGGGCGGCGCAGTACCTGTCGATGATGCCGGCACTGGACACCCACCAGACCCTCAGGCGTTCACGGGTCGACTCGTGGCGCAACCTCAGCACACCGGACTGGAACGCGACACTGCTCGGCGATTCCAGGCTGCACGAAGCCTTGAGGTACGACAGGGCCGACCTCGACGAACTGGGCGCCAAGTTGCTGGGCCTCGCGTCCTGGAGCGGTGTGGAGCTGGACGAGCCGGTCGGAGAAGCAGCATGCGCCGAATATGCCTGACCCTTCCCACGAACAGACCGTGCACCGCGACGATCGAGGCCATCGCTGAGGAAGCGGCCTACGCCGCCGAGTACTTCGACGCCGAGGTGCACCTGCTGATCCTCGACTCCTGCGACACACCCGCCTATGCGGAACACGCCGAGACCGTGCGCCGCCTCCCCGCCCATGAACGGATCGTCGTCCACCACATCGACGAGGCGGAGCAACAGGACTTCCTCCAGCGGGTGATCGGCCGGGCCGGGACCATGAAGCCCGACCTCCTGCTGGACCTGATGCTCCCCGAAGGCCTCTCCTACGGCGCCTGCACCAACCGCGCGTTCCTCATCGCCGTCGCGCTCGGCTGCGAGTCCGTGCACCGCAGGGACTCCGACAGCCGGTACCAGGTCGTGAACGGCGAGACCGTCTTCCCCATTCATCACGAGCTGACGGCGCTCGGCAGACGCGCGGCCGATGTCGCGCCGTATGTCACCGAGACCACGCTGGCAGCGCAGCACGAGGACAAGCGGGTCGCGATGGTCGGCAGCTCCTTCGTGGGCGAACTGTCCGTGGACATCGGCGACATACTCCGGATCGACCCCGACGTGTACTACGACATGGTCAGCCTGTGGGCACCTGCGCACTGGTCCCGTGAGATGAAGCAGGAACTCGTCGACGACTCCTTCCGCGGCGCGGGCACGGACCCGTTCGTCAAGGACCACTCGACGCTCGCCCTCGTGGACCCCATGCGCGTGGACATGTGCAACGTCAGCTTCCACGGAGTGCACGAACGCGTGCCGCTGCCGCCCGCCACCGACACGATCGGCAGCGACTACTTCCTGATCCACCTGGTCCACGACGCCGCGTTGCCCGGTGTGCTGCACAACCGCAACATCGAGAACTTCTACACCGGCGAACGAAGAACCGACGCCGGGTTCATGGCCTACCAGCTGCGCTACGTCAAGTTCCTGCTGTCGATGCTCTACTTCAACTCCATCTACGACCAGATGGCCGCGGCAGGCCCGGCGCTGCTCGACGACGAAGGACAGCTACGCGCGTCCGTCGTCGCCCGGTTGGCGAGCGAGAGCACGGGGCTCGACCGCACCGAGAACGTCCAGCGTCTGGACATCCTGGACACCTCCTACCGCAAACTGGGCGGAATCTACGCCGAGTTCGCCGACCTTCTGGCGACGCGCCGCGAACGTCTCCTCGACGAAGCGCGCAGCGACATCGAGGACTTCGCCCTCCTGGTCGAGGCATGGGACCCGCTGGTGCGCGTGGCCAGGCGCACCCCCGTACACCTGTCACCGGGGCGGCCGGGGTGACCGAGACCATGACGCAACCGTCCGCGCCTCTGCTCGCCGCTCTGACCGCCGCCGACGAGGACCGGATCGTCCTGGACCTGGCCGGAATCGAGGAGCGGTACGAGACGCTGCAACGCGAACTGCCCGGCGTCCACGTCCGATTCGCCATGAAGGCCTGTCCGGTGGACGAGGTGCTCGCGTGCCTGGCGCGCAAGGGCGCCGGAGTAGACGGGGCAAGCCCGCGTGAACTGGAACAGGCGCTGCGGGCGGGGGTGCCGGTCGGCCGCATGCACTACGGCAACACCGTCAAGTCCGACCGGGACATCGCCGACGCCTGCCGTCTCGGCATCAGGGACTTCGCGACCGACAGCCTGGAGGACGTGGCGGCGATCGCGGCCCATGCTCCGGGAGCCCGGGTGTTCTGCAGACTGTCGACCAGCGGCGAAGGGGCGCTGTGGGGCCTCAGCAACAAGTTCGGCTGCTCGCCCGCCGACGCGGTGCAGGTGCTGGAGGCGGCGCGGGATCAGGGCCTGACACCTTCGGGCCTGTCCGTGCACGTCGGTTCCCAGCAGATGACGGCGGACGCCTGGCACAGCGCCGTCGAATGCGTGGCGGACGTCCTGACCGAGCTGGGCAGCCGTGGGATGACGCTGGACCATGTCAACCTCGGCGGCGGTCTTCCGGCGCTCGGATACCTCGACCGGTTCGGCCTGCCGCTCGACCCGCCGATGGACAAGATCTTCGCCGTGATCCGCGAGGGGATGCGGTACCTCAGGGGTGTTCACGGCGACCACTTGGAGTTCGTCATGGAGCCGGGCCGCTACATGGTCGCCGACCATGGCGCCATCCGGGCCCAGGTGGCCCGGCTGTCCGAGCGGCGGGGACCGGACGGTGAGCGTCAGTACTGGCTCTATCTGAGCGCCGGCAAGTTCAACGGCCTCTATGAGATGGACGCGTTGCAGTACCGGCTCGTGTTCCCCACGCACCGCGACGCCGAGTGCGTCCCCGCCGTCGTGGCGGGGCCCACCTGTGACAGCGACGACGCCTACCACCATGAACACGGCCTGGTCGACGTACCCAAGGACCTGATGTCGGGGGACCCGGTCTGGGTGTTGTCCAGCGGTGCCTACTCGATCAGTTACATGACCGAGGGCTTCAACGGTTTCGCCCCGCTCCCGTACACCCTGACGAACGCGGGTCGCCCATGAGCGACGTCGTACACATACGCCCCATCACGGACGCCGACTGGGACGGCATCGTGGCGATGGAGTCCTGCGCCTACACCGGACTCGGCCTGTCGGAGGGGCGGGCCGCGCTTCGGTCCAGGGCGGGCGTCTCACCGAGTACGTGCTTCGTCCTGGACGTCGGGTCCGGGCCGGCCGGCTACCTGTTGGCCATGCCCTATCCGGCCTTCCGGTACCCGGGTCTGGAACGGGCCGAGGAAACGGTGGTCCCACCGCGCCCGGGGCCCGCCTCGGGCAATCTGCACCTGCATGACATCGTTATCACGGAGGAGTTACGCGGCAGGGGACTGGCCCAGCGCCTTCTCCACCACCTCGCGTTGACCGCCCGGCGGCGTGGGGACGAGCGGATCTCGCTGATCGCCGTCGGCCACAGCGACAGCTTCTGGTCGGCGCGCGGGTTCACCGCTCACCCGGGGATCTCTCCCGGCGGTTACGGCACGAACGCCGTCTACATGTCCAAGGCGGTGCCGACCGACCTGGGTGCACAGCCTGAGCCGACCGGCGTGGTGCCGCGCGGCCCCTCCGCCCCGACGAAGCGAGCTGATGTCCGTGTCCCGTGTCCATGAACCCTCCGTCCGTGCCCACAACCCCTTTCTCCGTGCCCAGCTGGCGATCGCCGCGCTGTTCTGTTCGCTCGGTTTCCAGTACGCCACCTGGGCCGCACGGATCCCCGCCATCAAGGCGGATCTCGATCTGACCGCGGCCGAGGTGGGGGTGCTGCTGATGGCGGCGGGGATCGGCGCTGTGGCGTCGTTCCCCCTGGTCCCGGTGCTCATGAAGCGGCTGGGTTCGGCGCGACTCGCGCTTCTGTCGACCCTCGGCCTGACCCTCCTGCTCCTGGCGCTGGCCGCGGCGCCGAACTATCCGGTCGCCCTGCTGGTCATGTGTGCCGACGGCGTCCTTGTGGGATGCCTGAACGTCGCCATGAACGCGCAGGGAGCAGCGCTTGAGGCGCGGTACGAACGCAACACCATGGCCCGGCTGCACGCGACCTTCAGTGCCGGCTCGCTGCTCGCGGCACTCCTCGCGTCCGGTATGAACGCGGCGACCTCGTCGGTCGCGACGCACTTCGGCGTGGCGGCCGTGGTCCTCGTCCTGCTGGCCGCCGGCGCGCGGCCCGGTCTCCTCGCCGAGGACGCGCGTGCCGAGGACAAGGACAAGGAGGAGGAGAAGAGCCGTAGCCGTTGGACGCTTCCGTCCCGTATGACGCTGTGGATGTGCCTCGCCATGGCGTTCGGCACCGTCACGGAGGGCTCCATGAACGACTGGTCCGCCCTCTACATGAAGGACGTGGCCAAGGCGTCGGCGGAACTCGCGCCCCTGGGCATCGCCGTGGTGGCGGGAATGATGGTGGTGGCCCGCCTCTTCGCCGACGGCTGGCGCAGCCGCTGGGGCGACGGACGTGTCGTCGTCCTCGGCAGCGCGCTGGCCGCCGCCGGCCTGGCCTTCGCTCTGGTGAGCGGGGGAGTGGTGCCGGCCCTCGTCGGGTTCGCCTGTGTCGGACTGGGATGCGCGGCCGTGACCCCGTGCGTCTACGTGGCCGCCGCCAAACAGGGCTCGGACGCGCTGGCGCTCGTCGCCGCCATGGGCACGACGGGCCTGCTGGCCGGCCCGCCGTTCATCGGTTTCGTGGCGAACTCCAGCAGCCTGGTGTGGGGTCTTGGCGTGGTCGCGGCCGCGGCACTCGTGGTGACCCTGTGCGGCACGCAGATCCGCTGGACACCGGTGAGTGGCTGAGTCGTTCCGGGTCCTGTGAACGGTTCTGTGCGGGCAACCGAGACCGCTCTCGACTCCCAGTGGGCCAACTCCGGCTTTGCGGCCGGAGTTGGCCTACCGGTGACTGGCACGGCCGGGGACAATGAGGCGTTGATCGGCTGCCACTGGATCTCGTCGACCAACTGCTGCCCGCGCTCCACGACTTGTCCCCCGCCCCCTTCGGCGGGGCACCTCTCGTTGGTGTGCACGCACAGCAGCACGTACGTCGTCGGTGCGCACGACAGCATCAAGGCACGACAGCAGCGCGGCACGGAAGCACGGCACGGAAGCACGGCACGCCCGGTGTCCAGCCGCGCGTGGCGAACCTGACGGACCGTCCTCGGGAGATTCGGTGATGAGAGCACGCCGTACCACCATCAGGCGTTCCCGGCTGATTGCCTCGGGGTTGAGCCTGCTCGTCGCCGCCGCGCTCGCGGTGTCCGGCCCTCACGCGTCCGCGGCGCCCACGGCCGGCGCCGCACCCTCCACCGCCGCGGTGTCCGGCGTGACCTCGGCCGTCGAATCCCTGGGTATCGCCGGGACGACGTGGGCCGTGGACGAGGCCGGGAGACTACGGGTTCTCGCCGACTCCACGGTCGCCGAGGCGGACCTGGCCGGACTCCGCCGCGTCGGCAGCCGTTTCGCCGGTGCCATGACCCTCGAACGCCTCGACGGGCGGCTGCGCACCCTCCTCTCGGGCGGCGACGGCATCTACAGTTCCGGTTGGCGCTGCTCGGCGGGCGTCAACGTGAGAAGCGGTTCCACCTACTACTTCGTCACCGCAGGCCACTGCACCGCCGGCCTGCCCACCTGGTACACGACCTCCGCCATGACGACCCTGGTCGGCCCGACCACCGCCACCAGCTTCCCCGGCGACGACTACGGCCTCGTGAGGTACTCCAACCCCGCCGTGCCACACCCCGGGACCATCGGAACCATCTACATCTCCGGGACCGCGCCTGCCTACGTCGGCCAGAGCGTCTGCCGCCGGGGCGCCACCACGGCTGTCCGATGCGGCGTGGTCACCGGGTTGAACGCGACCGTCAACTACGGGAACGGAGACATCGTCTCCGGACTGATCAAGACCAACATCTGCGCCGAACCGGGAGACAGCGGCGGGCCACTCTTCTCGGGCGACAAGGTCATCGGCATCCTGTCCGGCGGCTCGGGGAACTGCACCACGGGAGGGACCACCTACTACCAGCCGATCCAAGAAGTGCTGAACGCCTACGGCCTGTCGCTCGCCTGACAAAGCGTCGGACCTCAGCACCTCAGCACCTCACGCCCGTCGCCGGGGCCGGCTCCGGTCGCGCGTCCGCGGCACTGCCTTGTTCGCCTCGCGGACGCGCCGGTGAGATGCCCCTGGTGGGTCGACCGACCACGCGGTCCGCTCCTCAGTCCTCCGAGGTGACCCGCCCGTCTTCGAACACCGCTGTGTGCTGAGGGACCTGGCGCCTCGGGACCCGGCCGACGCCGCGCCGGTCCGTGACCGCCGCGATGCTCCCGGACCCCCAACTCCCCCCACCCGCCGGGCTACGCCATGCGACCGGCACGCGCGACACCCGGCTGACGGCCCACCGTCCCAGCCTTCTCCCCAGCACCGGCTCACCACACGACGACACGTCGTGCGCATGCCATTGACAAACGGAACCGTAGCCAGAAATCTGTCATGCGAGAGCAAAGAGCCGATCGAATCACGCAAATTAACGACTGCCTATCGGCAATCCTCGGCAGACGGGCCCTGGTCCGCCCCTGCCACCTCGCGTACCTTCGCGCTTCACCGTTGACTTCCCGGCCCCCGGCCGGCCCCTCTGCATCTCTCAGCACGCTCCCCCGTCGTCCCCCTGCCATGGAACGAGGACGCCATGAGACGGAAGCGCTTCGGCCTACGGACGACCATCGGCCTGCTTCTGGCCGGCCTGGTCACCGTCGGTCTCCAACCCAGCACCGCCACGGCCGCACCGGCGGCGGTCCGCGGACCCAACCTGGCGCTCGGCAAGAGCGCCACGACCAGCGGGTCCCTCAGCGGCTATCCCGCCACGAACGTCACCGACGGCAGCCAGCAGAGTTACTGGGAGGGCCCGGCCGGGTCGTTCCCGCAGTGGATACGCGTCGATCTCGGCGGCACCGTCGAGGCCAACCAGGTCGTCCTGAAACTGCCCACCACCTGGGAGGCCAGGACTGAGACCCTCTCCGTCGAGGGCAGCACCGACGGCTCCACCTTCACGTCCCTGGCCGGTTCGGCCGCGCGTCGCTTCGACCCGGCCGGAGCCAACACGGTCACTCTGGACTTCACCGCCCGCAGCGTGCGTCATGTCCGCGTGCAGGTGAGCGCCAACACCGGCTGGAACGCTGCCCAGTTGTCCGAGGTCGAGGTCTACGGCACCGACGGCGGGGGCGAACCCGAGGAGCCGCCCGTCGACGGGACCAACCTCTCCCTCAACAAGCCGATCGAGGCTTCCTCGACGGTCCAGTCGTTCGTGGCGACCAACGCCAACGACGGGCAGGTGGGCACCTACTGGGAGTCCAACGGCCAGCCCGCGACGCTGACCACCAAACTGGGCGCCAACGCGGACCTCAGCGGAATCACCGTGAAGCTCAACCCGAACGCGGCCTGGGCGACCAGGACACAGAACATCCAGGTCCTGGGACGCGAGCAGTCCGCGAGTGGATTCACCTCGGTCAAGGCCGCCGCCGACTACACCTTCAACCCCGCCACCAACGCCAACTCGGTCACGATCCCGGTCAGCGGCCGTTACGCGGACGTGCAGTTGAGGTTCACGAGCAATTCGAGCGGATACGGCGCGCAGGTCGCGGAGTTCGAGGTCATCGGCGCCGCGGCCCCGAACCCCGACCTCGTCGTCACCGACCTGACCTGGACGCCGGCCGCACCCACCGAGTCGGACACCGTCACGGTCCAGGCGACCGTGCGCAACTCCGGTACGGCCGCCGCCCCCGCCACCACGGTGAACGTCAGCCTGGAGGGCACCGTCGCAGGCAGCGCCCCGGTCGGCGCGCTCGCAGCGGGCGCCTCCCAGACCGTTTCCGTGGCCGTGGGCAAGCGGGCCACCGGGACCTACACGGTCTCCGCCGTGGTCGATCCGACGGACACCGTGCCCGAGCTGGACAGCACCAACAACAGCCGTACCGCGGCGAACAAGCTGACCGTCACCCAGAGTCCCGGACCCGACCTTGAGGTCACCGGCATCACGACCAACCCGGCCAGCCCCGCGGCCGGCGCGTCCGTGTCCTTCACCGTCGCGGTGCACAACCGGGGCATCTCGCCCACGCCCGCGGGCTCCGTGGCACGCCTCCAGGTGGGCGGCACCACACTCAACGGCACGACGGGTGCGATCGCAGCGGGTGCCACCGCCAACGTCACCATCAGCGGGACGTGGACCGCCACGAGCGGTGCGAGCGTGCTCACCGCGACCGCCGACGCCACGAACACCGTCACCGAGACCAACGAGAACAACAACATCTTCTCCCGCTCGATCGTGGTCGGCCGCGGAGCAGCGGTGCCCTACATCGAGTACGAGGCGGAGGACGGGACGTACCAGGGCACCCTTCTGACGACTGATCAGCTGCGGACCTTCGGTCACACCAACTTCGCCACCGAGTCGTCGGGTCGTGCCTCGGTGCGTCTCAACTCCACCGGACAGTACGTCCAGTTCACCTCGACCAGCCCGGCCAACTCGATCGTCGTACGCAACTCCATCCCGGACGCGGCGGGCGGCGGGGGCACCGACGCCACCCTGAGTCTCTACGCGAACGGCACCTTCGTACGGAAGATCAACCTCAGCTCCAAATACAGCTGGCTGTACGGCAACACCGACTCACCCGAGGGGCTCACCAACACCCCGGGGACCGACGCTCGCCGACTCTTCGACGAGTCGAACGCGCTGCTCACACAGACCTACCCGGCGGGCACCACCTTCCGGCTGCAGCGCGACGCGGGCGACACCGCGTCCTTCTACATCGTCGACCTGATCGACCTGGAGCAGGTGGCCCCGCCCGTCTCCCAGCCGGCCGGCTGCGTCTCGATCACGCAGTACGGTGCGGTGCCGAACGACGGCATCGATGACACGGACGCCATCCAGCGTGCCGTGACCGCCGACCAGAACGGCCAGATCGACTGCGTGTGGATCCCGGCGGGCCAGTGGCGCCAGGAGCAGAAGATCCTCACCGACGACCCGCTCAACCGCGGTGAGTACAACCAGGTCGGCATCAGCGACGTCACCATCCGCGGTGCCGGCATGTGGCACTCGCAGCTCTACACACTCACCCCGCCCCAATCGGCGGGCGGCATCAACCATCCGCACGAGGGCAACTTCGGGTTCGACATCGACGACAACACCAAGATCTCGGACATCGCCATCTTCGGCTCGGGCACCATCCGGGGCGGCGACGGCAACGCCGAGGGCGGGGTCGGCCTCAACGGCCGGTTCGGCCAGGACACGAAGATCACCAACGTGTGGATCGAGCACGCCAACGTCGGGGTGTGGGTGGGCCGCGACTACAGCAACATCCCCGAGCTCTGGGGGCCGGGCGACCGGCTGGAGTTCACCGGGATGCGGGTCCGCAACACGTACGCCGACGGCATCAACTTTGCCAACGGAACGCGCAATTCGACGGTGGAGAACTCCTCGTTCCGCAACACCGGTGACGACGCCCTCGCCGTGTGGGCCAGCAAGTACGTCAAGGACCAGGCGGTCGACATCGGCCACGACAACCACTTCCGCAACAACACGGTCCAACTGCCGTGGCGGGCCAACGGCATCGCCGTCTACGGCGGCTACGGCAACACCATCGAGAACAACCTGATCTACGACACCATGAACTACCCGGGCATCATGCTGGCGACCGACCACGATCCGTTGCCCTTCTCCGGGCAGACGCTCATCGCCAACAACGGGCTGTACCGCACGGGCGGTGCGTTCTGGAACGAGGATCAGGAGTTCGGAGCCATCACCCTGTTCGCCCAAGGGGTGAACATCCCAGGGGTCGTCATCCGTGACACCGACATCCGTGACTCGACGTACGACGGCATCCAGTTCAAGACCGGCGGCGGCACGGTGACCGCTCAGATCACCAACGTCACCATCGACAAGTCCAACAACGGATCCGGCATCCTCGCCATGGGCGGCGCCCGCGGCAGTGCCACTCTCAGCAACGTCACCATCACCAACTCGCGCGACGGGAACATCCTCATCGAACCCGGCTCACAGTTCGTGATCAACCAGAGCGTCACGAGCAACGGCCTCAGGCCTCCACAGCCGTAGGGGATCCCCGGGCACAGAACCGGACTTGATGGGCTCGCTCCGGAAAGGGGGCGGGCCCATCAGCCTGTGGTCGCAGTCACGGGGCGATCGCATTGAGCGCGTCGAGCAGGCGAGGGCTCGCGGGCGAACGCTCGTCGGGGTCGCCCGGTGTGGCGAGGGAGTTCGCCGTCGATGATGTCGCAGTGGCCGATGGCCCGGATGGGCGACGAGCAGACGTGGACGATGATGGCGCCGGCGTCGTGGTCCATCCGCGGACGCCCGATCCCGGGAACGCGAACGACTCGTCGGCCCCGAACCGGCGAGCGCGGCGCGGGCCCCCACCGGCAACCCCTCCTGCCAGGCGGAACCGACGCGCCGCGCGTTGCTGATCGCGTCCGCGATGGTGGTGCCCGCCCGGTCGGACGCGGCGGAGTTCCGCCGCCCGGAGAACGCCGGGCTCACCATGTACGCGCAGATGACGGCCGCGTCCTGGTTCCACATCGGTACCCAGGGCGTTCCTGGCTTCACCCACGAGATCTTCGCGGCCATCACCCGCCGCCACTTCGGCGGCTCGCTCGCCGGACGGCGGGTGGTCACGGCCGGGCTCGGCGGCACGGGCGGCGCACAGGGTCTCTCGCATCGCGAACCGGGGGAGCCGGGGCCTGATCGTCGAGGCCGAGCACGAACGCGCGCGGCGCAGACTCGGCGCGGGCTGGGCGCGGGCTGGGTCGACCGCATCGCACCGGACTACGGAGCGGCGGTCGCCGACCTCACCGGCTCGTCCGTCCCCCGCCGCCGTCGCCTCGCCGTCCCGGGAGACCGAGGGGATGCTCGACGGCAGCTACGCGATCGCCGACCGGCCCGTCCTTGCCGCGCTGCTCAACGCCGGGCAGGGCGCGACCTGGGTGTCCGTCGGCAACGGGGGCGGCGTCGGGGTGGGCCGGAGCATCCACACCGGCCTCACCCTGGTCGCGGACGGCACCGACCTCGCGGAACGCAAGATCCGCCGGATGTTCTGGACCGACCCCGCCCTGGGCGTGGCCCGCTACGCCGACGCCGGATACGAGGAGGCCGTCCGCAAGGCCCGGGAGGCGGGCCTCGATCTGGGCTCGGTCACTCCTTTCCGGTGAGCAGGCGCCACGGATTGGCGACCCGGAAGGCGTGCTCCGCGCCTGCGCCCAGTCCGAAGCCGGTGAGTTGCGGCGGCTCCGCGTAGGGCCGGTCCGTGCCCTGGACGACGGCTTCGGCACCAAGGGCACGGACGATCGCGTCGACAGCGCGCGGACCGTACGAGGACGTCTCCACGAACACGCCCGGATCCACCCCGTCCCGGCCACCGCCCCGGGCCGCGAGGCGCTCCCCGTGCAGCGGGGCGAGCCCGGCCAGCAGCGCGAAGCACACCCGAAGCCGCGGATGGCGAGGCCGGCCGAAGGCCCGGAAGGCGAACCAGGCGGCGTGCATCTGCTGGACGTAGGGGACCAGCGCGGGCCACCAGCCCGGCGCCGAGGACTCGCCGGACGCGGGCCCCGGGTGGACGAACAGCGGGAGGCCGCGCGCTTCGACCAGGTCGAGCAGCGGGGCACACCGCGCATAACCGGCCGCGTCGGCAAGGGCGTTCGCCGGCAGCTGCAGCCCGGCGAACCCCCGGTCGAGTACGGCGGCCGTCGCGTCGGCGTCGATGTCCCGGACGCAGGCGGCGGCCCAGGCACCGAACGGTTCGGGCAACCCGGCCGCGTCCTCGTGGTAGGCGTCGAGCAGAGGCCGTGCCTCCTCGGCGGGCAGCCACTCCACCCCGAGCGGGGCGGACAGCGAGACGAGTGCCAGGCCCAGGCCGTCGGCGGCGGCGACTTCCGTACGCCGGGCCACGTCATGGTCGGCGGGGGAGACCTCGTAGGGCGGCTCGCCCTCGACGTACAGCGTCCATCCGTCGAGGAACGGCGGCCTGTCGCGCGCCCGCAGTGCCGCCACGAACGAGCTGCTCCACAGATGCTGGTGCACGTCGATATTGGTCACGACGCTCCCCCTGCCATAGCGCGCAGGGCGCTTCGGACATCGGCGGACCCCAGCACGTCGCTGCTCACGCGTTCCACGTCCACTCCACAGGGCCGGTCGTCGTCCAGCGGGGGGACGACGTTACGGACCGCGCGGTGCAGGAGCCCCGGCCCCTGTCCGAGGGTGGTCAGTGCGGCCAGGTCCACCGCCTGGGTGGCCACCAGGGCCTCCACGGCGAGCAGTTGACGCAGCCGGACGAGCATCGTCGTCAACCGCCTTGCCCCGAGCGCCGCGTTGGTCGAGTCGTCCTCGACGGCGTCCGCGCCGTGCCGGGGGTCGGTGGACACCGGTGCGGACAGCATGCGGATCTCGGCGACGAGCGCCTGTGCCGTCTTGGACAGCGGGGCGAAACCCGAGCGCTCCGGGCCGTACGACGTGAGGTTCGCGGGCAGTCCGCTGACGGTCGGGTTGAGCAGCCGCCGCATGCGTTCTGCGGAGATCGCCGCGGTCTGCGTCAGGGCCAGCGCGAGGGTGTCGAAGGCGAGGGCCAGGGCGGGGGTGTGGAAGTTGCCGGATGAGAGGATCTCTCCGGTGTCGGCCAGCACCACCGGGTTGTCACCGCAGCCGTTGAGCTCCGGTTCCAGCGCGGCGACGGCGAAGTCCAGTGCGGCGTACAGAGCGCCGTGCACCTGGGCCGCGCAGCGCAGGCTGACGGGATCCTGGACCCGCCGCGCGCTCCGGGGATCGCCCAACTCGCCGCCGTCCAGCAGGGCGAGCAGCTCACGCGCCGCCCGCGACTGTCCCGGTGCCGGACGCAATTCCAGCACGCGGGCGTCCAGCGGGCTGGTGTTGGCGCGGAAACCCTCGAAGGTCAGCGCGGTGACCGCCTGGGCCAACGTGAGGACGGCGGCCGTCTCGTGGAGGGCGAGGGCGCCGTTTCCCGCCGCCAACGGGCTTGCGCTGCACAGCACATGGCCGTCCTTCGGACCCAGTTCGGCCGGGGCGAGACCGGCCCGTCGCAGCGCCGCGGCGCCGTCGAGCACCTCACCGTCGAACTCGGCACGGCCCTCGCCCATCACGACCAGACCGACATGGGCCATCTGACACAGGTCGGACGCGCCGATCGACCCGACCTCGGGTATCACCGGATGCACACGCGAGTTGAGCAGGGCGACGAGCAGGCTCAGGATCTCCGGCCGGACTCCGCTGCCGCCGCCCGCGATCCCGTTCACGCGGGCGAGCAGGGCGGCGCGTACGACAGGGACGGGCAGCGGATCGCCGATCCCGTTGGCTCGGCCCCGGACCGTACGGACGCTGAACTCTGTGAGTTCGTCGCGCGGCAGGGCGTACGACGACCGGTTGCCCAGCCCCGTCGTCAGGCCGTACGTCGGCACCTGGCGGTCGACGACATCGTCCACGACGGCGCGGTCGCGGACCAGCCGGGGGAACACGTCGGCGGCCAGGGTGACTTGGGCGCCGTGGTGGGCGACGGCGACGACGTCGTCGTAGGAAAGCGTCCGCCCGTCGACGACGACGGAGGATGCCCGCTCGCCGGCGCCGGCCGAGCCGTCGGAGAGTGTCCGCCCGTCGACGGCGACCGAGTCACTGGAGAGGCTCCGCCTGTCGGATGCGATCGCATCACCGGAGAGGCTCCCCTTGCCGGCTGTGATCGCGTCACCGGAACGCGCGCCCGTCATGAGAACCGCAGCTTCTGGCCGAGGCCGCGCTCCTCGGCCTTCGCCAGCATCGCAGCGCCCAGCGCGATGTCGGATAGGGAGAGCCCGCGATGCCAGAAGAGCGTTGTCTCGTCCGCGCGTTCACGGCCGGGCTTGTCACCGACGATGATCTCGCACAGCTCGCCGTGCAGGGTCTCCTCGCTGAGCCTGCCGGACGCGACGTGGGCGCGCAGCGCACCGAACGGCCCGGACCGGCACTGGCCCCAGTCGTCGACGACGATCTTGTCCATGACGTCGGTGAGGGAGAGTTCGACCGCGCTCATCGTTCCGTACGGCACGACCAGGGTCCCGGGGGTGATCCATTCGGTCTTCAGCAGCGGCTCCGGGCGCTCCAGCCTGGAGGCCTCCACCACGATGTCCGCGCCTTCGACACAGGTCCGCCAGTCCTCGGTCACGATGACGGGCTTGCCGAGGTCGCGCTCCAGCCGCTCGGCGAAGGCCTTGCGGCTCTCGGGACGGCGCGAGTGGACACGTATCTCGGTGAGGTCGAAGATCCGGTCCAGCAGGCGGACATTCCAGTACGAGGTGGCGCGGGCGCCGATGTGACCGAGCACCTTGGAGTCCGGGCGGGCCAGATGGCGTGCTCCCAGCGCGGTGAGGGCGCCGGTGCGCATCTCCGTGATGGCGGTGGCGTCGAGGATGGCCACCGGCATACCGGTGCGCGGGTCGAAGAGGTTGAGCAACGCCATCTCGGAGGGCAGCCCGGCCTTGTAGTTGTCGACATAGTCACCTACGATCTTGACTCCGGCCAGCCCGAGCGGGGCGACATAACCGCGCAGGACGTTGAAGTGGCCGTTGAACGCGGGATCGGGCGTGAGGTGGACGCGCGGTTCGATGACCGTCTCTCCGCGGCCCTGGGCGCGTAGCCCCTGCTCGACGGCGTCGAGCACCTCGGTGTCGGACAGCTCCAGCTGCTCGATGTCCGAGCCGTTCAGGAAAGTGAACCGGACCGGTTCCATGGGGTGGCTCCCTGCCTGGGGGATGGCTGGTGGGGGACGGCGCGACGGGGGCGGTGTGGCCGAGACGTGACCGTCGACGACAACTGTCGGGGTGGATGTGGTTTACATGGAAAGGCATATGGAGTCATCAATCGGCACATTTCGCGAGCTCCGATCTCGCCTTCGCAGGAACGTAACGCGCCGTTTACGAAAGAGCATTGACTGCCATTCAGTCACGGGCAACTCTGCATGACCATATGCAGTCGGGGTAAGGGGCAGCCTTGATCAGGTTCGACGCGGTAAGCAAAAACTATCCAAACGGCACGACAGCCGTGGACGAGCTGTCCCTGGAACTGGAAGAGGGCGGCATCACGGTTCTGGTGGGTCCTTCAGGCTGCGGCAAGACCACGACCCTGCGCATGGTCAACCGCATGGTGGAGCCGACGGCCGGCACGGTGAGCCTGCGGGGCCAGGACATCCGGGAGGTCAACGCCCCGGAGTTGCGCCGCGGCATCGGTTACGTGATCCAGCACGCCGGGCTGTTCCCGCACCGCACCATCCTCGACAACATAGCCACGGTGCCGCTGCTGCTCGGCTGGAGCCGGAAGAAGGCGCGTGCCCGGGCTGCGGAACTGCTTGAACTGGTGGGACTGCCGGGCGAGATGGCCAAGCGCTACCCGTACCAGCTCTCCGGCGGACAGCAGCAGCGCGTCGGGGTCGCCAGGGCGCTGGGTGCCGACCCGCCGGTCCTCCTGATGGACGAGCCGTTCAGCGCGGTCGACCCGATCGTGCGGGGAGAGCTCCAGGCGGAGTTCATCCGGCTGCAGAAGGAGCTCCACAAGACGATCGTGTTCGTCACCCATGACATCGACGAGGCGATCAAGCTCGGCGACAACATCGCGGTGTTCCGAACCGGCGGCAAACTCGCGCAGTTCGACACCCCCGAGCGTCTTCTCGCCCATCCCGCCGACGAGTTCGTGGCCGACTTCGTGGGCCAGGACCGCGGTATCCGCCGACTGTCCTTCGTCAAGGCGGCCGATCTGCCACTGCGCGACGGTCCGGTGCTGCCGGCGACCTCTTCCGTGGCGGTGGCCCGGGCGGCCACCGACCCGTGGGTGCTCGTCGTCGACGGTGACCGGCGACCGCTCGGCTGGACCGCGGTCGCCGAGCTGCCGGAGGGCGGCACGCTCGCGGACGCACCTTTGACACCGCTCGGCCACACGTTCAGCCTTGTCGGCGACTCGGCGCGGGCCGCCCTCGACGCGGCGCTCCTGTCGCCCTCCCGGCTCGCGGTGGGCGTGGACGGACAGGGCGCGGTCATCGGCGTCGCGGACGCCTACGAGCTGTCCGCGGCGATGGCCGGGGGCGAGGCCGGGGGCCAGTCGGCCGCGGGAGAGGCCGCCGTGGCGAAGACGGCCGGGGGTGAACGATGAGTGAGGGGGAGCCCCTGGTCCGGTGGGACTGGATCGGAGATCATGTCGACGAACTGGCCCACTACACCGGTGTCCATCTGCAACTGGGCCTGCTGCCGGTGCTGTTCGGCCTGATCATCTCGGTGCCGCTCGGCATCCTCTGTCATCGCTGGCGATGGCTGTATCCAGCGGTTCTGACCGTGACCAACGTGGTGTACGCGATCCCGTCGCTGGCCATGTTCATGATCTTCGTCCGGTATACGGGGCTCACCGAACGCACGGTGATGATCCCGCTGACGCTCTACACACTGTCGGTCCTCGTGCCCAACGTCGTGGACGGACTCGCCTCGGTTCCCGAACCGGTCAGGCAGGCGGCCACCGCGATGGGATTCAGCACGGTGCGCCGTGTCGTCCAGGTCGAACTGCCGATCGCCGTACCGGTCGTCGTGGCCGGTGTACGCGTCGCCGCCGTCTCGTCCATCAGCCTCGTCGCCGTGGGGCAGTTGATCGGGCAGGGCGGTCTCGGCTTCTACATCACCCGGGGCCTGCAGCTCGACTTCCCGACCCCGATCATCACCGCGATCGTCCTGATCATGCTGCTCGCACTCGTCACCGACGCGGTGCTGGTCCTCGCGCAGCGGCTGCTCACACCCTGGGCCCGGGGCAAGGGGGCGGCGGCATGAACGACCTGGTGAACCAACTCCAGCTGGTCGGCGACTGGTTGACGTCCTCGCAGCAGTGGCACGGCGACGACGGAATCCCCCAGCGTCTCCTGGAACACCTCACCTACAGCGGCATCTCGCTGCTGTTCGCCACCCTGATCGGGCTCACCTTCGGGCTCCTGGTCGGACACACCGGCCGTGGGGCCTTCGCCGTCGCCAGTGTCGCGAACCTGGCGCGGGCGATCCCCACCTTCGGCCTGGTGGTCCTCGTCGTCACGCTCGCCGGACTCAGCACCACGCCCGTCCTGGTCGCCCTGGTCGCGCTGGCGGTCCCGCCGATCCTCATCAACACCTTCGAAGGCGTCCGCGGTGTGGACGCCGACACCCGGGATGCCGCACGCGGGGTCGGCATGACCGAGTGGGAGGTACTGGTGCGGGTGGAGGTGCCGATGGCGCTGCCGCTGATCCTGCTCGGGCTGCGGGTCGCCGCGATCCAGGTCGTGGCCACCGCGACCATCGCCGCCTATCCCGGCCTTGGAGGCCTGGGCCGCTTCATCGTCGACGGGCTCGCCCGCAACGACTACGAACTGGTCATCGGCGGCTCCACCGTCGTCGTCGTGCTGGCTCTCCTCGTCCAGGTTCTCTTCACCGCGCTGCGGCGCGTCATCGTCTCGCCGGGACTTCAGGGCCCGGCAGCAAAGTCATGAGTTTCTGAGCTCCAGGGCTCTTGAGAGAGGAAAAACCCATGAGAAGCATGATCCGTGGCGCTGCGTTCGGCCTGATCGCCGCGCTGTCCCTGAGCGCCTGCGGCGGCAGCGACAGCGACGAGAACCCGCTGACGGGGAGCAGTGGCGACAGCGACAGCAAGGCCCTGGTCGTCGGCTCGGCGAACTTCCCGGAGAACCAGCTGCTCGCCGAGATCTACGCCCAGGCCCTGGAGGCCAAGGACCTGAAGGTGACCCGTAAGTTCGACATCGGGGCCCGAGAGGTCTACTACGACCAGATCGTCAAGGGCGGCATCAGTGTCTTCCCCGAGTACAACGGCGCGCTGCTCGCCGTCGCGGTCGACAAGGAGAGCACCGCGACCAGCACCGCGGATATCAACACCCAGCTGAAGGCGAAACTCCCCTCGTCGGTGGAGATACTCGACTCCGCCGCGGCCGAGGACAAGGACTCGGTCACGGTCACCTCCGAGACTGCCGAGAAGTACAACCTCAAGACGCTCGCCGACCTCAAGCCTGTCGCGGGCGACATGACCATCGGCGCCGGCTCCGAGTTCAAGACCCGTACGCAGGGTGCGGTCGGTCTGAAGACGATCTACGGCGTGGAGTTCGGGAAGTTCCAGCCGCTGGACGCGGGTGCCCAGAGCACCCTGCTCGACCTGCTGAAGAAGAACACGGTCCAGGCCGCCAACCTCTACACCACCGATCCCGCCATCGTCGAGGACAAGCTGGTGGTGCTTGAGGACCCGAAGAACCTGTTCTCCTCGCAGAACATCACGCCCCTGGTCTACAAGTCCGCGGTCAACGACACCGCCAAGGCGGCGCTCAACGGAGTCTCGGCCAAGCTCACCACCGAGGACCTGCTGGAGATGATGAAGAAGCTCGTCAACGACAAGGAGGACGCCAGCACCGTGGCCAAGGAGTGGCTGACTCAGGTCGGCCTCGTCAGCTGACCGAGGTGGTCCCCGGACCGTTCCTGGGGCAGGCCGGCCCGGAGCGGGCGGTACCGGCCGTGGGTCCGACCACCCGGCCACCGCCCGCCCGGCCGTGAGTCCCACCGGGCGGGACCGAGAGCCAGGCAGGAACGAGGTGATGCGTGCGACCGGCTGACGAGGAGTTGCGTGCGACCGGCTGGGGGATCGAGATGAGCGAGAGCGATGTCGACGAGGCCGGCACACCCGGCGCCTCCACCCGGCTGCACCAGCTCTTCGAGGGGCGTCGGCTCACCCCCACGCAGCGCCGCATCGCGCACTGCCTGGTCCGGCAGGCGGCGGCCGTGCCCTTCCTGTCGAGCGTGGAGCTGGCCCAACTGGCCGGGGTGAGCCAGCCGTCGGTGACCCGCTTCGCGGTCGCCCTCGGCTTCGACGGATACCCGGCACTGCGCCGACATCTGCGGGAGGTCGCACCCGCCGCTGTCGCCGTGGACGCGCGGCCGAGCAACCAGTACCAGCAGGCGGTACAGGCCGAGATCGACAACCTGCGGCAGCTGGCCTCCCTGCTCGCCGACTCCGGGCCGGTGGAACGCGCGGGCCGGCTGCTCGCCGCCTCGCGCCCGCTGCCGGTACTCGGGCTGCGCGCCTCCGCCGCCCAGGCTCGCGGCTTCGCCTACTTCGCCGCGAAGGTGCATCCCGACGTACGACTGCTCGACGAAGGCGGGTCCTTGCTCGCCGACCGCATCGACACCGCCCGGCACGCCGGGGCGAGCGCACTCCTGTGCTTCGCGCTGCCGCGTCATCCGCGCGAGCTCCTGGACGCGCTCGGCCACGCCCGGGCCACCGGACTGACCGTGGTGACGATCGCCGACGGCACGTTCGCCCCGGTGGCCGCGCACAGCGACCTGCTCCTCCCGGCCGCGGTGGGCACCGGCCTGGTCTTCGACACGGTGAGCGCTCCCATGCTGCTGGGCCAGGTCCTCCTGGAGGTGATGTGCGACGGTCTGCCGGACGCTCAGGTCCGCCTGGAGGAGTTCGACGCACGGGCGGCGGCGCGAGGGCTGTTCGTCGACTGAACGATCCACCTGTCGATGCGTCAGTCCCCTGACAGCCGAATGCCGTCGAGGTATCGGCAGCCGCATCATGCGGGCGGAAGATGCTGGTCAGCGCCTTGTCGGCGAAGCACTGGGGCCGAATGGCGGATACGTGATCGGTTGCGGGAAGGAGCGGTGGTTCCCACGGTGGCCCCAGGAACTGCAGCTCTCGAAAGGACTGTGCATGCGTGCCCTTGTTTCCCGCGGACTCCTCCTGTCACCTCTGGTCTGCGCCGCTCTGGTCTTCGGTCCGCTCGGCACCGCCGCTGCCGCTGTCGACGTGTCCCGGACGGCTCCGGGCGGTGCCGCCGCGGCATGGTCCTCCGCCGAGGCGGACGCAGTACTGGAACGGCTTGACGTACTGGACAGGGTGAACCACCACGACGACCTGCTCGACCCTCTGCTGGACGTGCTGTCCACCCTCACCGCACGGCCCGCCGGCCCTCTCGACGCGGTCGAGGCGGCCGGTCTCGCGACAGCGGTGGAGACGGCGAACGCCTCACTCCAGCAGCGGCTGAAGGAGCGGGCCGGTATCACCTCGAACACGACGGACCGAGCCGGTATCACCTCGAACACGACGGATCGGGCCGGCGTCACTTCGAGCACGACGGATCGGGCCGGGGTGGCCGCAGCCGACCCGGTCTCCGATCTGGTGGCCCAGCTCCAGGCGGCGATCGACAGCCTGGTCAAGGCGCTGACCTCGCTCGACCTGGGCGCGGTGCTCGGCGCGGTCACCGGCTTGCTGTCGCCGGTGCTCGGCCTGGTCACCGGGCTCCTGGGCGGCGCGACGTCCGCGCTTCCGGCGCTGCCCGCCGCGGGCAGCCCGGCGACCGTTTCGTAGCGGTGGCGGTGTGAGTGGCGGGGTGCGGAGGAAC
>NZ_JBHXMF010000020.1:34578-132972 GCF_042721055.1 Streptomyces sp. NPDC058470 | reverse complement strand
CCCCAAGGGCCTGTGTACAGCGGCGGGGTTGACGCCTACAGCGGGGACAGCGTGGCGACGAGATCGGAAGCGCCCAGCAGGCGCACGTTCCGGGCATCAAGACCTGCCGGGTAGAGCGCGTACGCCTCACCGCCGTCGGCCAGGGCCAGGTCGCCGCGCACCAGGTACGCGAGGTGTACGTCGGTGGCGTCCAGGTCGAGGGCGTCGTCGGCGTTCGGGGTGCCGATGCGGGTGGCGAAGGTCTCGCTGGTCTCCTGCGGGCGGCGCCGGTAGGTGGTGGTGGAGCCGTCCAGGTGGCGGACGACGACGGTGCGGGCACGGCCTGCCGCCTGCCAGGTGGCCAGCTCGCCAAGTCCGACGCGGGCGCCGGAGGTGAACAGGCCGGTCAGGCCCTCGCCGAGGGTGGCGAGGTCATTCGCGTGCCGGTGGACGGCATGGTTGGTGCCGGTGACGCCCTTGACGACGTCGAGCCACCGCATGGTCCGTCCCTTCACGTCGATCAGCAGGGGAACGCTCGCGCGGGACTGGCCGGTCAGGTCGAAGCGCTGCTCGACCTGGCGCGGGTCGAAGACCGCTCCGGTGTTGCCTTCCTCGTCACGGGCCATGAATCCTGCGAAGGCGTCGGCCAGGTCGTCGAAGGCGACGTTGTTGAACGAGAAGACCACGGCCACCAGGTAGCGGACGCCTGCGGCGGCCAGCTGGTCAAGGTCGAGGTCGACGAACTCGCTGGCGCCCTGCGGCGCCGGGGCACTGGTCAGGTCGCCTGAGTGCACGGCGGCCGTCCCCGCGAAGCGGAGCCGGGTGTAGTCGCAGGTGCCGACGTGCTCCCAGGAGTCGTTGAACATCGCCGCCGACAGGTCCAGGTCGGTGCGGCCGGAGGCGGCGCTCTCCATCCAGTGGAGGAAGAGGCGGACCGTGCGGCCGTCGGGCAGGGCCAGCTCGCTGCCGCGCGGCAGGGTGACCAGGGCGCGCGAGGCGGTCCGCTCGGCGAACGGGACCATCAGTCCGTCCAGCCCTGCGTCGAGAACTGCGGTCTCCACCGGAGCGAGATGGCCCGCGCGGCGCAGGATCTCACCGGTCAGGATGGCCACGGCCCGGTCGACGACCGTGCCCGCCAGCGGAGCCCGCTGGTCCGCGACGATGTGGGCCTTCGCGTTGCCGCCCTTGGGGAAGAAGACCCGCTCGGCACCCTTGCGGGTCCGGGTGCGGATCTCGCCGAGCGCCGAGAGGATCACTCCCGGGGCGACCAGGGGAACCGCCTGCTCCAGTGCGTCCAGGACACGCGCAGCGTGGTCGCTGCCCGTCAGGCGCAGCATGTGGTCGAGGCGGCGCAGCAGCTCGCCGGGACGCTGCGCCAACAGCGGCAGGGCGCGGGGTACGTCGGCTTCGGCGAGGGCCGTCTCGACCTGGGTGGACCAGAGCGCGAGGGCGACCTTCGGCCGGTTGGTGCTGGCGGTCGGCACGCGGCGCGCCGTCGTCCGCAGGGTGTGGGAGAGGGCGTCGTCGGTGAGCGTGGTCTTGCGCAGCGCGGCGAAGGTGAGGGCCGCGTTCGGGTAGCGGGTGGCGTGCTCGAAGGGGTGCAGGCGCTCTGCCAGGTGCTTCCATGCCTGCTCGTGGCGGCGCATGTCCTCCGCGGCCAGGGTCACGTCGAGGCCGTCGAGGGCCTGCAGCATGGCGCGGCGCAGCGGGCGCGAGAGGGCGGTGAAGCGGGTCGGGGTGAGGAGTCCGGCGTCGCCGCCGGAGCGGACGGCCGCGAGGCGCAGCACGTCGGTGGCCGTGGTGATGCGGGAGATGACGGCCGGGAGTACGACCTGGTGGTGGTCCGGCTCGTCGAGGAGCCAGGCCAGGACGAGGGCCTTGGTCGCGCGTCCGGGGATGGACTCCGGGAGCCACGCGAGGTCGCTGCGGTCGCCGGCCGCGTCGAGGAGGGTCGACAGGTCGTCGGTGTCCTGCGGGCTGAGCGCGCTGGTGCGCGTCAGCAGTCCAGTCAGTTCGGTCTTGGCGTCCGCGGTGCGGTCCGTGAGGGCGCCCCCGTAGGTGAGGACCCGCAGCCGGTCGGGCAGCGCGCGCCGGGTGCCGGCGGTGGGCCGGTGGTCCTGCGGGCGCAGGAACGGGTCGTCTACGTCGATGCGGCGGTGGCAGATCGGGCAGGCCGAGAAGTCGGCGCCGTCGAAGCAGGACGTGCAGACCAGGTGGGCGCACGGGGCGACCGGGTGCACGGTGTCGTTCGAGCCGCACAGCACGCACGGCTGCTCGGCCTTCTGGAGGAGCACGGTAAGTACCCGGTCGACGTAGAAGGCGAGGGTGTCGGCCGGGGTGCTGTCCGGGAAGCGACGGAAGAGCGGCGTGTGGTCGCGGTCTGCTCCGAGGGCTGCGTCGATGTCGGCCAGCAGGTCGCGCCCGGCGGTGACGAGCTGGGCTTCGGTGCGGCCGGTGAGGTTCTGGCGCAGGTCTGCCGACAGGAGGAAGCCGCGCTCGAGGAGGTCGGCTTCCAGCAGGTTGATGCCGACGAGGGAGTCTACGGTCGCCGTCGAGGCGTGCGCCGCGGGCGACGGGGAGTTCAGGTAGACGGATCCACGACGGGAAAGGAGCACTGCGGCCAGGCCGCGGCGGGCTCCGGTGGTGGTCGTGATGGTCGTGGTTGTCATTGCCGTCCTCCCCCTGCCCCGGCGCTCGCCGGGCCTGCAGGGCCCTGTCGTGCAGGGCATCGTCTTCATGAGCCGCAGCGTTCGGGCCCGTGTCCGTCCCGGTGGGAGGAAGGGCCCTGAGAACCGCTCGGCGTCGTCGAAAGTTTCAACCTGTTCTTGGTCAACGGGCGTAAGCCGGGCGCCGGTTGCTCGTGCATCGGGCGCGGCGGGCTGAAGCTCTCGGATGCGGGGCGGGAAGTGATCGCGCTGAGTCTTTTCCAAAGAGAGAGAAGGAAGCACGTATCGGAGCCGCCCCGCAGCCGGGACACTACCAATCGCAAGATTGCCGCTGCACGGGGTTTTCGCGGCCGGAGAGGTACCGAACCCCTCCCGCTCCAGGTGGACAGCCGTCCCGCAGAGTTACGGGTCGGCCGTCGCGGGCCGGAGCAACCGCTTCAACGAGTATCACAGTACCCCCGTCAGGGGTAGTCGTCAAGTTTCCAGGGTCACAACGAACTCGCGGAACCGTCACCCCTCAATGATGACCCTTTTAATTTGACATATAACTACCATGTGCGTACATTAGAAGTGTTGATTCGGTCTCGTTTCCGACCAGGAAGGCTCCCGTGACTGCCGCTCCCCGCCCCTCCAGTGACCGCCCTTTCGTCTCTGGTCCTGTTCCCGTGGAGCTCCTGCCGTTCCTCCCGGAGGACTTCCACGACGGGGGTGACGCCGACGACTGGCTGGCCCACCTCGCGCCCTGGGGATGGACCGGTATCCGGGACTGGGGCACCGAAGGCTGGGACCTGGGCAACTGGCCGTACCAGGCGGTTGCCCTCTACGACTCGCCCTTCGAGCTGTGCTACGCCTTCGCCGTCTACACGGAGGGCGATGTGAGCGTCGAGGCCTGGGCCACCCGTGAGGAGCGCGACGCCTCCGTCGACGTCCTCGCCCTGCACTACTGGAGCCACTCGGAGCGCGGCCCCGCCGACGCGCCCCACCCCAGCACCCCGCCCAGCGAGATCCCGGTGCGGTTCCGCGGCCCCTACGCCCCTGCCGACACGCAGACCTGATCGCTCTGCCCGACTTCTGCCCCGAGAGAACTGGAGTTCCATGCCCTCGACCGACGACCTGAGCGACACCCAGCGCACGACCGAGGAGCTGGCCGAAGCCATGTTCAGCGGCAACATCATCGAGGTGCGCTTCGCCACCCTGCTGACCTTCCTCGTCTCCCTCAGCGGCGTGGACGTCTTCGTCCGCCACTCCCTGACCGACAACCAGATCGCCGACCTGGCCGCCAGCTTCGGGGACGGTGAAGTGCGGATCACCATGCCGCCTGCCATCCACGCCAGCGGACCGATGCCGGTCGACGCCGGTGAGGCGGCCCTGCTGAGCCGGGCTCTCGACGCCCGCCACATGCTCTTGAGCAGTTAGCCCCCGGTCGCGCCCCAACTGGCGTCACGGCAGCACGCGTGCCTTCTGGCTGCGCATTTGCGCAGGTGGCCGGGTGTCACGCCTGACTGCGTGACAGTGACCGTGACACCCGGCGTGACACCGAACTCGCACCGACGGCCCCCGGGCTGGGCTGGGGAGTGGTGGTATCTACGGGCGTGCCCAGCGAGTCGCCCCGCGGGTGGTCTGGTCGGATGACGAGGCCGCGGCTTCGCGGTGGCCCTGGGCCGGCGGCGCGTGTCCGGCGCTGTCCGGTCGGACGCTTCCGAACAGTCCCGCACGTGCCGACGACGCCGACGCTCTGGTGCGCGACTAGCCTGACCAACTGTCCTTTGCAAAGTACGAGGTCGGTGGGTGGCGTTGGTGGCGCAAGGAACGACGGCGGTGACGGCTTGGGTGGTCGCGGGCACGCGGGCCCGGATGACGGACGCCCTGGGGATGGAGAAGCGGCGCCGCATCATCTTGTCGTCGCATTCCTCCTGGCAGACGCGAGGTCTGTCGCGCGAGGGCGCTGCCGCAGTGCGCGACCGGTGGCGGCTGGAGGTGGAACGCCTCCGCGGGACTGCTCAGTTGCTCGACACGATCGACACCCTCACCGCCAGTGGCATCGGGCAGGAGCTTGAGGAGCGGGGGTGGTCCAAGGAGTGGCCCGCGGTGCCTTCGGAGGCGCGGGCTCTCGGCGGCCGGTGGCCAGGATCGCGCACCGGCGGGTTCCCGGAGAGCGTTCCGATGCGTCTGCCCAGCGAACTCGCCGAGCAGGTACTGGCCGCGTGCTGGCACACCTCGGTCGAGTCCATCCGAAAGATCCGAAGGTGGCGCGACCTGTACCCGGACATGGTGCCGCCGGCATCTGCGCCCGCAGCGGCTGAACTGGCGGGCCTTCCCGATCCATTGGCGGAGTACGAGCGGCTCGCGGCGAAGGTCACCACCGTCGGAGTCATCTACCGGGCCGGGATCGAGCGGGGCATCACCGCGGCGGAGTTGCTCACCGCGACGCACTTCCCGAACCTCGATGCCAACGAGGACCCTTCCTGACGGTGCCCCTGTCAGGGTGGTGGAATACGTACCGCTCCGGCCCCCCGTCGGGGGCGACTTGGGCGGGAATGCGGCTCGGTGACGTGGGCTTCTGCTTCGGAGCCTGTGTCTAGAAAAGGACGTTGTCGTCCGTCTGCGGAACAGCTCGCTCGGTGGTGGGTGGACGGTAGTAGATCTCAACCCACCCGCTGCGCCGGTAGACCCTCATCTCGTCGCACTGCGGACAGCGCACCGCGTAGTGGGTCTTGCACCAGTACGGCTTGCCCCGCACCTGGACCCATTCGGACGGCTGGCCGGGGCGCGACCGCTTAACGCGGACCGTGGTGGGTTCGGGCGTGTACCAGGTCTGGCCGAAGGCGGTCGACAGCGGGCCGGGGAAGGCGCAGGTGGGGCAGCGCGGGTCGATGTGCGAGGCGTCGAGGGCCGGCTCCCATCGGTCCCAGTGGATCTCGCCGGCCTCGTGGTCGTGGTCCGGCAGCGCGGGAAGGACTCGTGCGGGCTCCGGCTGGGCCGATGTCACCATGGCGTCCAGTGTGCCCGTAGGCACCGACACCGGCCCCGGCCGGCGCCCGTCAGGAGGCCGGTCTCCATGGTCTCGCTCACTCAGCGTTCCGGCCGGCGCCGGTCATCAGCGGCACGTTGAAGACGAGGGAACCCGCGTCGTACCCGAAGTCCCCTGGGCCGAAATTGCCCGCTGCGCCGCCGTTGAAATACGCGGCGATCCCTTCCTGGATGACGTCGTCGACCTGGCTCTCGTTCTCCGCCAGCGCCAGGGCGGCAAGTTGCCGGCCGCTGAGGCTGATGGAGATGTCCCGCGGCCTCACCGCATCTGAGCCGCGGACGGTGAAGCTGTTCACCCGTGGCACCAGGACGTCACCCCGGTGCTGTTCTGCCTGCTGGGCACGCCGCTCCCGCCCGCGCTTGGTTGTCTGCGCGGCCGTGGCGTCGCGGAGGAGCCGCGCGGCGTTCGCGCCTTGAGGCGTGCGGCTGCCGTCGAGCCACCGCCGGATGGTGCGCGGCGACATGTTGTAGGCGGCGGCCATCGCCGCTGTCTGGCCTCCGTAGAGCCGCTCAAGGACGTGCTCGGTCTGGGTGGTGGTGCGTACAGGTGCGTGCTTGGACGTGTAGAAGAGCTGGTTGACCCGGGAGTACATCTCGGTCAGCTCGGTCTGCTTGGCGACCTCTGCTTGGTTCCTTCTCACAGGACGTTCCTTACGCCGCTACGGCGGTGCCGTCGGTGCTGTAGTCGTGGGTGAGGCGCGAGGGGTGCTCGTCCGTGTTCATGAGCTCCAGGACCTGGTCCATCGGGATGCTCGACTCGTGCTTGAACTGGCCGGGGCCGATGCCCAGGCGAAGGACGCCGAGGACGGGCTTGCCGTTCTCCGGCGGGGTGAGCAGTTCAAGCGGCGACGGGTGCTCGGTCGCGTACAGGTAGGAGTCGACGTTGATGGCGAACGGGGCGCGCCCGGTCTTCTTGTACGTCTTGCGCATGCGGCGGTGGTTGGCGATGCGGGCGGCCGAAATGATGTGGAAGCGGACTTCGGGCCGATAGGACCAGTTGGCCACGATGTCCTTCAGCCACGTCTCGTCGTCGAGGTGCGCTGCTCCCTCGGTCCACTTCCCGATGCCGCCCTTGTAGACCTCCTTGTAGAGGCCGGCCAGCACCAGGGCGTCGGTGCGCTCGACGTCCTGCGGGTCGAGGTCCTTGTGGCGGGCGTAGGCGGCAAGGAACTCTTCCGGCTCCTGCCCGTCCTGGAGTCCGAGCAGCGCGTAGACGCGCTTGTACGCCTCGCGCAGGCGGACCGTCCACTCCTTGAGGAACGGCACCGTCAGGGGGGACAGATACGCCTCGGTGATGGTGGTGGGGTCGAAGCCGAACTCGGTGACCATGTAGGCGACGGTCGGGGTGGCGTACCAGCCGGGTCCGGTGGGGGGTTTGCCGTGGAAGGTGGCCGGGTGTGGCAGCTCCGTGTCCACCTGGACGGCGGTGAAGTCGCACCACCACAGCCCGGCGGGAGCCGACTTGGTGTCCCACGGCGGGTTGGTGCGGTGTTCCAGCGGGCCGACGGGCAGCCGCAGCGACATGGTCACCGACAGGTAGGAGGCGCACACGTCGCAGGCGACGGCGTACGGCATGGCCGCCTCGGCTTCCGTGAGTGGCCGGGACCACCACTTGAAGTCCTCTTCCTCGCACAGGACTTCGCCGCGCTCCACCAGCTCGCGGGTGAGGGGGTGCCGAGCACCGGCCGCGGGCGGGACGACGGTGTCACCGGAGGGCAGCGCCCCGTCGCGGAGCCGGGAGTGCCACTCCCCCTGCTCGTCCTGGTACGGCTCATTGCGGGGACGGACCCCGTCCAGGAGCAGCTTGCTGGTGGTGGCCGGGGTGATGCCGGGTGCGACGCCGAGGTCGCTGACGTAGGTGCGGATGCGGCGGGCGAGGGTCAGCGCGTCGGGGTCGCCCGCGGGGGTGGCGGCGAGCCGGGCCAGCATCGCGCCGGTCACCTGCTGCTTCTCGCTGCCCTGCCCGAGCCACGGAGTGACCACGACGCGCAGGGACGACTTGGGGCCGCCCGCGGCGCCCGCGCGGCGAAACGCGTGGAAGATGGGGCCGATCTCCTGAGAGAGCTCCATTCCAACGCTGGCCGCTGCCTTGGTCAGCTTCGTCGTGAGGGCGGCCAGGGCCTTGTCGGTGGTGGGGAACGCCGCGGGCAGGCCCAGGGCCTTGAGCGCGGTCGCCGACAGGCAGACCATTCCGTCGCCCGTGCGGCCCGCGTCGTGCACGCGATCGATGCGCAGCGGCAGCCCGGTGCCGAGCCAGGCGAACCAGTCAGTGACCTTCGTTCCGGCCGGCGGCGGGACCTGCTCGATGTCCAGGTTCCAGTCTGCGCCGTCGTGATCGAGTGCGACGGCCGGCCACCGGCGCGGCTTGTTCGTCACTGGCGCGGTGCCGGGTGCGTCGCGCGCCGGGGTGCGGCGGCCGCCCGACCGTGCTGCGACCTGGGGGCTGCGTCCGCGCTCTCCGCCGGCCGGGCGGGGGCTGGCGGGGCGGTGCACTGGCTGCTGCCGCATGGGCTCAGCGCGGGCGGGTTCGGGGGCGGGTTCCGGCCGGGTGGGCGACGCGGGTACGGCGTCGGCCTGGCGGGCGGCGGCCTCGGCCTCCTCGGCACGGCGCTGTTGGTGACGCGCGATCGTGGCGGCCCGGGATTCAGGGGTGCACCGTTCCGGGCAGCGCTTCCAATCCCACAGCATCTTCCCGCTGTCGACGTTCCATACGACGACGTAGCCAGGGCGGTCGCTGCCGATGCAGCCGGCGCACCCGGCAAGGCGTACCTCGGTCATCGCCTGCCCTGTCCTTCCGGTCGTTCTACGGTGGTCATCAGGTGTTCTGCGGTGCTGAAGCGCCGAACAGGCGCTGTGCGGATTCGAGTTGGGCGGCGGCGTGAGCCGCCCTGTCGCGCGCGTCCTGGTCGGCGGGGAGCAGGTGATCGAGCTCTCGTTGTGCGACGGTTCGTATCCGTGCGGCGGTGACGGGCTTCCCGCTGCTGAGGCCGGGGATGTTGAGCGCGAGGCCCTGGAGCAGGTCGCGGATCGCGTCGGCGTCTGCGTGCGCCTCCCCGGCAGCGCGCTCTGCGGCCTCGGCCAGATTTACGGCCATGGTCAGGTAGTTGACCCGGCTGGATCCGGAGGCGAGAAGCCGCTGGGGCAGGGGCCAGTCGGACGAGGCGAGCACGGACCGGACGGGCCGCAAGGTATCGGCGGCCAACGCGGGACACACGTGGGTGCGCGGGCTGCTGCGGCTGCGGAAGCTGCGCTCCTCGTCCCGCCGCAGAGTCACCAGGCTTGAGGTGGCGAGCGTCGTGCCGAAGAAGGCGTGGTGGACGCTGCGGATGGTCTTCTGCGTCGCCGGGGCACCGATCAGGGTCAGGGTCTCCAGCACCTGCTCGCGTGCGGATTTCATGGACCGCCGCAGGACAGGCGCCGCGGTCGGGGTGGAGGCTCCGGGGAGCAGTGCATCCCACCCGTTCTGTGCCGCGCGCAACTGGGCGCGGAGTTCCGCGACCCTCTCGCCGTCGGACGCCTCGACGGCGGACCGGATCTCGGCCCGGAGCCGGTCCATCTCGCGCTCGATCGCGTCCAATGCCTCGTCCATACGCCAAAGTTTACCAGAACTTCCCAATATTTACCTTCGTTTTCCTATGTTCGATGCCATGGCTCCGGGCCCAAGATTTTGGGGCGGCCCGGGATGGTCCCGGGCCGCCCCACGGGCGACTTCACGGCGAGCCGGACGACCGGGCCCTCCAGTCATCGCACGCGCCGGATCGCTACCCCTTGGCGGCTTCCTTGAGCTTCGACCCCGCGGAGACCTTCACGCTGTAGCCGGCCGGGATGGTCATGGTCTCCTGCGTCGCGGGGTTGCGGCCTTCGCGGGCGGCGCGGTGGGTGCGCTCGAAGGTGAGGAAGCCGGGGACGGTGACCTTCTCTTCGCCCTTGGCGACGACCTCGCCGGTCACCTCCGCGAAGGCGGCCAGCACGGCGTCGGCGTCCTTGCGGGTCACCTCGGCGCGGTCGGCCAGTGCGGCCACCAACTCACTGCGGTTCATATAGGGGTCTCCATGTTCGTTCTGCCTGTTCGGCTGCTGCGCCTTCATGCTGCCAGCACCCAGTGACAATCCCCGTCGCGCACCGCGGCACCCGAGGGGGCGGGCGGCACCTCTGTCCGACGTGGATCTCCCTCACCATACACGTTGACCCTAGTAAGTTGACACATGATTGGGACATGACTTAATTTTCCAGGGTCGTGATCGTTTTTCGCGCTTTCTCTTGCGCGTCGCCCCGGCCCTCCGCGCCGGCGCCGCATCCCGACGCTTCCGCCCGGCTGCCGATGACGGCCGCCTTCCGAGAGGAATTCGACGATGAGCTCGTCCGCCATACCGCTTTTCCTGCCCCGGCTTCGGTTCCGACTGGGCCGCTCCAGCCTTCTGGGCGGCACCAACCACGCACTCCTGCAGGACGACGCCTGGAAGGCGATCGCCGTCGCCGTCGACCGCGCCACCGCCGACGTGCTGCCGCTGAGCGCGTCCGGCACGGGAAGCGTGGTCGCCGGCAACCGGGCGCTGGCATCCCTGGTGGGCGGCCGATTCCTGCTCGAGCGCATCTACGAGCGCAGTGAGCGCTACATCGATGAGCCCAGGAGCCGCCGCGACCGCCGTCTGCGACGACGTGCGGCCGAGGACCTCCTCCCGTACCTCACCGCCTTCCAGAAGGCGATCAGCTACGCCCGCCGCATCGCCGACGGCGAGCCCGCGCCCGCCAAACTGCCGGCGCTCCTCCAGTCCGGCGCCCGCCTTCCGATGATCCAGCGGTTCCGCCAGGACCGGCAGGTTCTGGCGGACGTCCGCTGACGTCGCCCGCTGCGGCCCTCCAGAAAGGCGCGAGATGAACCGCGTTGAACCTCACGTGCTGCCCGAGACCTCGGCCATGGCCCTGCGCGCCGCGCTCGACGGTGTCCGCCACGCCATCGACACCGCCCGCACGGTGGCGCTGGCGACGCTGGCCGACGCCGCGCAGGGTCACATCCGCCAGTACAGCGGGATGCCCGGCACGGCCAACGCCGTGATGACCTCGGGCCTGGGTACGGCCGTGATCATCCCGGAGTCCCGGGGCGAGCGCGCCACCCTGAAGATCCACGTCAGTCCTGCGGCCTACGAGCGGATCCGGAAGCACCTGGAGGAGGAGTGTTTCCACGACCACGCCTGTGACTGCGAGCAGGATCCGTGGCCCGCGCTCGATGCCCTGCCCCGTGAGGAGCAGGTGGTGATCTGCCGCCTCGGCGGAGAGGAGCGCGGGTCTGCGACCCGCTCGCCGTTCGGCCGCGGCGACGTCGCGCTCGAACTGGACGACGAGAGCGTTTTCACGGCCGCTGAGGTCCTGCGCATCGCCCTCGCGCTCGCGCCGCACGAACGGGCAGACGAGACGCGCGAGACTCCCCCGGCGTAGAGCCGGCCGCAACGGCCGCCCCGCCGACCGCAAACTGGGCACCCCCGCCTCGTGAGCCGCCCGCGCAACCGTGACCGTTACGCGCGTGGGCCGGACCCTCCCCCCTCATGACCCTATTAGCTTGATTCACTCGCGGATCTGGGTTAAGCTATTAGCGTCACAGGGGTTGAGGGGCTCTCCAGAGTCCTTCCCGGTGCACTCACCAACCCGCCGTCCGGCGCTCCCCTACGCCCGCCGGACGGCTTCCTGCGGCGGACCCGCCCAACCCCCGGGCGGGTCCGTCGCCCCCCTATCGACCCGACAACGCGCCGCCTTGCCAGGCCGCGCCAGCAGGTACTGGGAGAACGGACTCTTCATGCCTACGCCCTCACAGGCCGACCCTGCCCTCTCCGCCGTGCGCGCCGCGCTCGACAGCGCTGGACACGAGCTGGCCGAGATCCTCATCGCCCGCCCCGATCCCGGGGCGGATCACATCATCGTTCGCTACAACCCGCTCAGCTCCGACACCTGGGACCTGGAGGAGGAGCAGAACACCACGTTCGCCAAGACCCTGCGTCGCGCGGGATGGGAGAGCGCCCTCGACCTCGGCGCCCTGGTGCTCCTCCCAGAAGTGCCCTCGCCCACCACCGCCCCCGAGGCCTTCGTGGCGACCTGGCGCATTGAGATCGACGACGTCAACGACGCCCAGCAGGCGGCCGAGGAGGCCCGTGGGCGGCAGCTCAACACGGACATCACCGAGTCCTTGTGGACGGTCACCGACGCCGTGGGACGCACGAGGACGGTCCACTGCACCGACCCCGACCTGGCGTGACGCACGAGCAGGACACACGCGACGGCCGCTTCAGCCGCTTCATGACCAAAGAGAATTGAGCGCCCGTGATTTCGTACCTTGCCTCCGACGCCGATCTCTCCAGCGTCGACAAGCTCCCCTGGTGGCTCCAGCTCATCATCGGCGTCGCGATGTTGCTCGCCGCGGGCGGACTCCACGAGCTCGACAAGCGCATCGACTCCGACTTCCTGGGGTTCGGCGCGTTCTTCGTCGGCTTCGGCGGGTTCGTCGTCGTCATGTCTGCGCTGCTGTGACGCCGAGCCACTTCCCGTCGAGGCTGCCCGCGGCAGCCGCACACACCTCCATCTCGCACCGCTGAGCCGGGGGCCGCAGCGCTGGTCGCCCGGCCTGCGCGCGAGGTCTACGGACGGTGACGCCCATACATTCCAGCCGAAGGAGGCTTCTTGCATCTCAAGCCCGAGGCGCAGCGCCAGGCCACGACGCGCGAAGTCGAATATCTCAAGGCCGCATCGGTCCATCCGGACGGACACCTCCCGTCGAAGGTGTCCTCCCGCCTGCTCAAGGCCATGCTCGATGCGAAGTTCATCTACCGCGAAGACTCCGACGGGTACCGGCTGAGCGACGACGAAGCGCTCGTCTACACGGGCAACACGACCTGGCGGATCACCTTGGCCGGCCGCCGCGCTGCACTCAGTGCAGCCCAGTGGCGCGACCTGACCGACCGGGTTGACGCCAGCGGGGCCTTCACCAGCAAGGTCCACTGGGTTACCAAGAACGGACTCGCCTGGCTGGGCCTCGCGGAGTACCGCGACGACCACGGCGATGTCCAGCCGGACGACGGAGGCACCGGCGAACACGGACCTTTGTTCCGGGCCTTCCGCACCGAGCTCGGCCAGCGCGTCGCGCAGCTGGCCGAAGCCGACACCTTCAAGTGACCTCCCTGGGGGCCGTGGCCACAGACCACGGCCCCCAGGCGTTCCACCGCCCGCTCCCTGCGAGGAGATCGTTGAAGACCCGTACCTTCACCATCGAGGAGATCCGCGCCCTCGGCGTTCCGCACGACCTGCCGCAACACGTCGCCGTAGCCGACCTCCATGTCTCCAACGGCCGTTGGGCCGAGACGCGGCGGTGCATCTTCCAGCACGCCGACGCCTTCTGGGCCGTCGACTACGACAGGCCGCTCACCGAGCATCAGGACGTCGTGGACCACGGATGGGGTCGCTGCGTGGTGGCCACCCGTGTTGTGCCCGCGCGCGTACCGATCACGACGTGGGTGCAAGCCGACGCCGGAGTTGAAGCCGCCCCTGTCGTAGACGCCTGGATCGTCGAAGTCCGGCACCCGGCCGGCCGGTTCCGGTTCAGCTACCGCGACGACGAGTACGACCTGGCCCAGGAGCGACTGGGTGATCGGCAGCGGCGCCACCCCGACGCCGAGGTACGACTCGTGCGGATGACCATCACGTACACCGTGGTCAGCGCGGACTAGCTGCGTGCCCCGAGCCCACTGTCTGCGAAAAAGGCTGTGCCCCGGGCCGCGTACTCCTGAGAGCAGAGGCGGACACCGGGGCCTACCGAGCTGTGCCCCGGACAGTGTGCGGGGGGATCGCAGTGACTGCGACCCGGGGCTCACATACGGCACAGTAGCCACAACTGATGCCCAATGCACGTGAATTACCTGTGGCGGACGCGAGTCGACATCCGCATGGCCATCGAGAACGGCAGCGCTCCCCCTCGGCGCCTGTCAGCCTGCGGGCCGCAGCTGCGTGTCGGCGAGCCGGTAGGCCGCGGCGATGCGCCTGCGGTCCCAGCCGGGCTCCTTGGGCAGGGCCCGCAGGAATCGCCGGAGCTCGCTGGACTGGATGATGGTCACCCCCTGGCTGATCAGCCCACCAGGAGGAACGGCGGCGTAGTGGACGGCGACGACGGCCTGGACTGGATGACCGAGCACTTCGGCGACGCGGCTGGCCTCCCACAACACGGTGTCGAGGGAGTCCTTCTGGGGGTGGTTGCCGTACCAGAGCTTCCCGCTTCGCAGGTGGACCTTGGCCTTGCGTGATTTCCATGTCTTGGTGTCCACATAGACAGGGCCGCACTTGCCCAGCACGATGTGGTCGAGGTTGGCGCGGGACCGGGGTATTTGGCGGTCGTGGAGGACTGCCCACCGTCCGAGTCCGCACCAGACGAGTGGGGCAAGGATCCAGCGGGTACGCCGCTCGCCGGCGGCGCCGGTGGCCCAGGTGCTGCCCTTGCTCCGGTAGATGCGGCGCAGGGCGAGTACCGCCGTCACCGCGGCGACCGCGAGACCTGCGTGCCAACTGGTCACGGCCGCGACAAAGAAGCCGATGCCGAGCACCACCGGCGCCACAAGAAGCGGGATCGCCCAGGCCGCGGTGCGGTGCTGCTTGCGGCGTTCGGCCGCGCGGATGGTGTCGGCCATGGCCTGGGCGCTCGCTCCGGCGCCGGGGCGGCGCCTCGATCGCGTCATGGGCATGCGGTCTCCTTCAAGATCACACAGGTGTGGAGACGGCGATGGTGCGCGAGGCGGGCTGTGGACAGAGTCCGGGGAGATCCTCGGCCGGCTACCGCGGAGAAGGTGGTCCGGCGCGTTCGGCGGCGATGCCTGAGCACGTCCGTGGTGCGCTCGCACGGGGACGCGCTCAGGCGCCCGGCACCACGGGGAACTGCGGGTGCCGGGCGGGCTGCAGGTTGTTACGGGCGTTCGTGCGGGTCGTCGGGAACGATCCCCATGGCACGGTCGTGGGCATCGAAGATCCGGAGAACGCCGGGAGAATCCAGAGCGCCGAACATCTTGCTCAGCAGTTCCTGGGCCCGTTCTTCATCCTCGTTGACTTCGTCCTCGGCCGTGGTGTCCGGTTCGTGATCCATGCGCTCAGACCAGCGTTCGTGCTCCGCGAGGTAGTGGGCGCACTGCTCGACGGTGGTGAAGCGGCGGACCGAGTAGCCGCCGCAGGAAGTGCACCAGCGCTCCTCAAGGTCCCGGTCGCGTCGCGCGGCGCCGGGGCCGACCAAGCTGCTCAGACCCATGCGCTGACGGCTGTGGCGGAGGGGGCGCAACGTCTCGACGAGCTCGGCCAGCGAGAGGATCTCGTGGCGCTCCGAGGGCATGGGGCCGAAGCCGCGGCCCTCACGGGTGTCGGCGTGCTGACACACGGCACCGTGGGAGCGACCCCGGTAGTGGCCGCGGGCGTTCGTGGCGTACACCTGCACGTCGGCGAGAGGGCCGAGCTCGGCTCCTTCGAGGAACGGGGTGAGGTCCAGGATGGAGTCACGGAAGTCGCGGTGCTTGAGCTGCGCGAACAGCACGTCGATGGCGAAGGTGGTGCGGTACTCCTCGGGCAGGGTCCGCAGGTCGGTGTCGGGCCGGATCGAGTCCCAGATCTGCTCCGGCCATCGCTCCGGGCCGAAGCCGGTGTCGGTGCCGCTGAGGCAGTACCCGCGGCCGCAGTCACACTGCGGGCCCTGGCGGTGCAACGGGGCGATCTCGAACGGAACGGACACCTGGGTGTCTACCGGTTCGCGCTTGACGGTCTTGTACGGGCCCTGGTTGTTGACCGTGATGAGCTGTTCCGGGTGTCCTTCGGGGCGGTAGACGGTGACACGGACGCTCATTCGCAGGCGGCGCGCGGCCTTCTTGGCTGCCGTGCGCAGCGCAACAGCTCCGCCGAGGCGCGTGATCTGCGGCTCGATGAACTGCAGGTTCCAGGAGGATGAGGCCGGCATGCCTTCGCCTTCCGCTTTCGAGCGTGCCTCGGCCAGCAGATGGTGGAGGCGATCGGCCGCCTGGTCCGCGGTCAGCGGCCCTTCCGGGACACTCCGGTTCGACCTCGGAGGGACAGCTGCCATCGCATGGGCCAGTTCGGTGTCGATCCCGGTGGCAGCGTGCAGCTGGCGCGCGGTGTGCTCCGGCATGTGCTGGGCCAGGTCGCGGAGCCGCTCGTTGGCTGAGCGTCCAGGCTCCAGACCGAGGCGTTCCATCATCTGGTGCCGGCGGGCTCCATTGGCCTCGGCCAGCCGGTCGATCCAGTCCACGAGCGACTCGCCGGCCCGCGGCAGCACAACGTGCGGGAGGCGGGAGGGCGCCGGGCCGGGGTGTTCTGCACTGCGCTCGACGGCGCGGCGCGCATCCGAGAGGGAGGTTCCGGGATGGCCCTGCTGGTACTGGCGGACCGCGCGGTCGATCTCGCGTCGGTTCTTGTTCGTCATCGGTGTCGCACCTTGTCCACGGTCGGCTGTCCCACGCTCTGCGACCGTCGATGGAGGGGACATCGCGGCAGGCCAATCACCTCGCGCGAGTCTCAGACTCTTGGCCTCGGTGCCTGATGCGGCGTGGTCGCGGTCGGGCGGGACTCGGGCGCGGCGCGGTTGCCCTGCCCCGATCGTACCCAGCGGGCTCAGGCGTCCGAGCCGGCATCGGCAACCCGGCGGGCGGCGGAGCAGCTAGTCCGTAGCAGGTACTCAGGTCGACCGCTGTCCCGTCGGGGCGCACGCTCCGGTCCGCCCATGGCGGGGCCGTTGATAGGCCGTGGCGATGATGGGAGTGCGGCGGGGACCGATCGCACGGGCGTACCGGTGATTGCCACCGTGGTGGACAACGGTCGCCGAAATCTGCTCAAGGGCCTGGACAAGCCAGTCGCGGCCGGGCTGTCCGGACCGGCGGGGCGACGCTCCGAATTCGACGAGGCGGCGCTCAGCACCACGATGTCCGACTTCGTCACCTTTAATCTTGGCAACTGTGCGATCGGAGAGCACCGTGGCGTCGGGCAGGACCGTGAGTTTCCGGGGACGCGTACGTCCCAGGTACACGAAGTCCTGGGCGGCATACACGTGCCCGATGTGGCCGGGGCTCAGGAGCTCGGTGCCGCCTTCGGGCGTGCGCCGGACACGCGGATGTGGGTCGGAATGCGCTACAACGCCGCGTATGCCCTGCCGCGCGGCTGCGGTGAACGCCCGTGCGCAGAACCAGGATTCGGCGTTGGACTCGGCCCGGTCGAGCAGGACAAGCCGGTTGAGTTCGAGGGTCTCGGTGTACCTGCGGGTCCCCTCGAACACGTCGAGGACGGCGCCATTCATCGGGATGCCAAGTGAGAGGACGCCCAGGAGCCGGCCCCCGGCGGGTTCGCCGGGGCCAGACGGCTCGTCGACGCGCTGCAAACCAAAGACGAAGCGGACCGCGGGCCAGGAGCCGCTGTAGTGGTGGATCTCGACGAAGCGACGAGCGGGTCCTTCCGCTATGGCGACGACACGGTGCAGGCCGGGGTCGAACCCGCCCTCGCTCGTGCGGCGCCAGGTTGGTGTGCGCTCGTGCCACCGCTGGCACAGGTCTTCGGCACCGGGAAGCTGGAGGGCCTGCTGTTCGGGCGCGGTCAGGCGGAGCTGACGGGGCTCGGCCTGCAGCGGGGTCACACTCCCTCCTCATCCCGTTTGGCTCGCGCTGACAGGCCCTCGAGGTAGCCGACCTCGGCGCCGTGCCGGTACCCGATGCTCTCCGCCGGGGCCAGAATGCGGCGTGCATGCTCCTCGGCCCGCTCGGGGTCCACACGCACGTCACCGCGGAGCAGCGCGGCCAGATTGTTGATCGCGGGCTGCCCGATGCGGGTGGGGAAGTCGGTGCGGTCAGGCATGGGTCTCAGTCGCCTCCTCCGGCAGCTCGGCCAGCGGAAGCATCTTCTGCGCCGTCACGTTCAGGCCCCGATTCCCTGGGAGTTCGCGGCCGGCACCGGCGCCCACCAGATCGCCGTTCCGAGGCGGCACTGGAAGTGGGTCATTCCCCCGGTGTCCGGGATGCTCAGGATGTACAGGCCCTCGGTGTTGTAGGTGACGTCCACGAGGGTCTCCTCGGTCGGCTCGGCCGATCCGCGAAGGGCCTTGCCGCCGAACACGATCTGCAGATTCCTGGTGCGCGCGCTCGCCCCGGTCTGTGTGAGCGGGGTCTTGCGCCACCGGCTCATGTCCGGCTCGGGGGTGCGCGCGATGCGTCCGTTGCCCGGGTAGAGCATGACCCGGTTGGAGCGCTCGGGTATGGCTTCGCGCGCGCCGACGTGAACGAGCCAGCCCTCCTCGCTGCCGCTGTCGTGCTGCCCGGTCTTGCGTTGGGGCGCGGCGAGCAGGTATCCGGCGCGGGTCACCTGGTGGCCGCGGGTGTCCACGCCGGTGGCGAGGACGTGTTCGTCCCCAGACAGGTCGGCGACTGTGCTTTCCAGGTCGCGGTGCATGGCAGAACTCCTTGGTGGTGAGGGGCGTTTGAGATCGCGTGCCGGCATCTCGCCACGCTCTGGCCGTGACGGTCGGGTGGGTGGCGGCGGGCGCGCGCAGGCCGGTCGGCGGCCGGATCGTCGTAGCGCGCGTGCCGCCGACCGGTGCGGTGCAGCTGGTGGGGTCTCGAGGGCTAGGCCGCTGAGGCGCGCTGTCCGTCTGAGCTGTGTCCGTCTGAGCTGCGCGCCTTCGCGTGCGCGGCGGACCGGGGCGTCGTCGCCGCGGAGCGGTCTCGCGCCGGGTGCCGCCGGGGCGCCCGCCCCGGCGGTGCTGGTCAGCACCGCCGGCGCTGGGGCGGCGTTAGGGCTGAGGGAGGCTGAAGACCACGATCGTCGGGGTCTTCGACTGGGCCGCTGCGGCGATCGCCGCGGTCACTGCCTCATTCAGGGTGGTCGGTTCGGTTGCCCTGCCCTGGTCGAGCTGGGCCGCCGTGACGGGGGCGGGCACCGCGGCGGAGACGTCCGGCTGAGCGTCATGGATGACACGCAGGAGACTGCGGACAAGGAGCTCGGAGTGGGTCCCGAGCTGGGTGGCCGCCCGACCGGACGAGTTGATCCGGCGTGCGGTGGACGTCATCTGGCGGGGAGTGAGGTTGTCGATGAGGTCGGCGGTCAGATGGCCGTCGAACTTGTTCCAGAACGCGTCGAAGGCGATCGGGATCGCCTGGTGGAGGTCCTTGGTGAAGTCCGCAACCCACGCGGGCTGGTGGATGCTGCGGCCGCGGCCGGAGGGCTGAGCCGAGTGGAGGACGAGCAGGACCTCGATGATCAGGTCGGCGGTCGGGCTGCCGTCGGGCCGCACCGTCGGGGGCTTTTCGCTGATCCGGCGTGCCGCGAGCGCCATGTGCTCGTGCGTGAGGGTGCTCACCTCGCGCGGCGTGATGACGCCGCCGAAATGGCTGGTCCGCAGTTCCGCGGCGGTGAGGAGTGCCTTGCGTACCCGGTTGTGGAACTCGTGCGGGTTGTAGATCTCCTTGTCGAGATCCTGGGCAAGGGGCAGGTGAATCATGAAACTCCCGGGTTCGGAGAGCGAGGGAACCCCCCTCGCCTGACCCATATAGCTTAAGCTACAATGCGATCTTTAGTCAAGTTATTTGGGTCATGCGCAGTGGTCGGCCGCTCGCGTCGCGGACGTCAGCCGACCACAACAGCGCTTGACCCAGGCCGCAGTTCGACCGCACCACGCCCTGCAGTACCCGCCCGCCGGCAGATGACCGGCCCACCCCACGGGGGATTCGATGACCTACATGACACAGCACCCGCCCAGGAGAACGCGTCCGGCATTCCTGATGCTGCCGTTCGCCCTCGCGGCCCGCGTCTTCCGCCCGGCCCGGCCCGGCCGGCTAACCGACGGAACGATCGAAGCCGTCCAGCTGGCGCGGACGGTCATCGGGATTGCCGCGACAATATGGATGATCTACGCGTACCCGATGCAGCAGTCGATGTCCGCCTTCGCCAAGGACAAGCTCGCGGAGGTCCTCATCAGCACCGGCGTGCTGGTCGTCGCCGGCCCCCTGGCGCTCGTGCTCTTCGTGGCCGCAGCGCGCGCCCCGGGCCGCGCCGTGTACGTACGCCGGCTATCGGGACCGATGGCGGGTTTCGCAGCACTGTTCGCGTCCGTGCTCGTCCTGTTCCTCCTGCTGCAGAACAGCGGCGGGGCCCGCCTGGCTCCGCAGTTCGGCGTGTTCCAGATCGTCTTCCTCCTTGCCGCCCTGGCCGCGGTGCTCTTCGCCGTACCCTTCGGCCTCGCGTCGGCAGTGCTGTGCGTCCACTACGTCTTCCGCACCGGCGACGTTCACGAGGTTCTCCCCCCGTTGCTCTCACCGCTGCTGGTCTGGGTGATGTTCGGCTTCCAGCTCACCGGCGGCTCCCCTGTGGTCGCGCCGCCGACGGTCCAGCTGCTCTTCCTGATCGGTCCGCCGGTGTCCGTCAGCCTGCTCTCGTTGTGGGAACTTCGGCGCCTGCGCTCCAAGTTCGGCGTCACGCTCCTCGGAGCCCTACACCGAGGGCGCCGACCGGCGCACTGGTAGAACCCCATCGCGCACGGCCGGCCCTCGAGTCGCGCAGAACGCGGCTGGCACCGCCGCTCGCATGACACAGTGGCGTCAGCCGCACTCCTCGCCCGCCCCTTCCTGAACCTGGAGACAGCGCATGTCCGACGATCACACGGCGCGCACACCGGATCCCGTCCAGAACGACGCGGCGGCCTCCACCACCCGCAAGCGGCTCCCTCTCACCTTCGGGATCACCAAGGGCGGTCAGCCCAAGTACCCCGAACCCGGAACGCCGGGCTCGCTCTCGCACCTGATCGCCCTTCAGGTCGCCACCCGGGACACCCGCGTGCACCTGGTCGACGTCGACGCGCAGGGCAGCGCCACCCGCTGGGTGGATCAGTAGCCCCCACACACGTGACGGCACGAGGCCCCCGCAGCCGGACGGCGCGCGGGGGCCTCGTGCTGAGTCGGCCGCCCAGCGGCTACCCGCTCACCGCCACAAAGTCCCACTCCGTGTTCCCGCCGGTCCCGGACGTGGGCCACCGGCGCGCGGGAGGGGTCGGGGCCGCCCTTGCTGCAGCGGGCTCCCCATTGGTGCTGCACGGCCGGACTCTGTCCACAGGACGATGGCTGGAGGGTCAGGGACGTCACTGACCGTTGCTCCCGCGCGCGCCGACACGGCGCTGCGGGAGCACCCCAGGCAGGAGTTCTTGTGCCGTTCCGAAAGACCATCCTCCGCACCGCCGCACCGATCGCCGTTCTCGCGCTGGGGCTGACCGCGTGCGGCGGAGGCGACAGCTCCGACTCCGGGAAGTCCAGCGAGAAGCAGGCCGCGGGCAAGAGCGAGGCGAGCGTTTCACCGCGTGATCCGGCCAGCGGCGAACTCGCGCCGGGTAAGGCCGTCACGGGGAAGGTGAAGGAGGGCAGCCAGAGCGTCACCTACGACGTGGTCGCCGAGAAGGTCGACCTGGGGACCGAAGCTGAGGCGCAGAAGCTGGTCACCGACAAGGAAGCGGCGAAGGGCCTGGTCCTGGCCGTGGCTCACGTGAAGTTCACGCACAAAGAAGGCCCCGCGCTCACCGATCGGTCCGAGGCGAACAAGGGCACGACCATCTGGGCGGACGGCAAGCGGGGCGCGCTCCTGATCGGCGCCGCGGACACTGGGGCCGGCTGCGAGGACCCCTACGACATCGAGGGCTGGAAGGCGGGCGAGAGCCACACGCTGTGCGAGTCGTACCTGGTCCCGGCGGACGCCAAGTCGATCGAGGTGCACTGGTCCGCGAACGATGAAGGCGACCCGAGCATCTGGAAGTTCGCGAACAAGAGCTGACCGGGGCGTGCGCGGCTCCTCCCCGCGAGGAATCCTCCTGACCCCGTCCGATCGGTGACAGCGTCTTCCTGTCACTTCGGATCAGGAGCTCGATCCACCGCATGTGCGTACGACGTGGCCCCCTCGCCGACCGGCGCGGGGGCCACATCCGTGGCGGTGTCGAGGCGGCCACCCGCTCAGCCGGCCCTGCGCACCAACGCAAGGTCGCCGCTGCCGCGTTCCCGGCGGCGCAGCTCCCGGTCGTCTCTACCTTGGAGCCAGGAGAAGACTCTTGCGCCTCGCTCGTCGTCGTCCAAATACGTGGCGGCCTCTGTCATCTGGTGCGCGTGGTCGCGGTAGTGGTACGTCACCACCGGCAGCAGCTCGCCGGCACTACGGCCGGTGACCGCCATGACGTACACGTAATCCTCGCCTTTCCACAGTCCACCTTGACCGCCGCAGGCACGTGCAATCTCGGTGCGGGTGAGAAGCATGGTGTGGCCGAGTGGCGGCTTCTTGTCGGGTGAGGGCCAGTACGTCCAGACGTCTCCGGCCGCATGGCGGCCCACCGGGGTGGGGCAGACCCAGGTGTTCAGGGAGCCGTCTTCCAGAAGGTCAGCTGACCAGCCCGCTACCCAGCCCAGGCCCGTCTCCACAGCGTGGTGGTAGCGGGTGCTGAGGGAGTCAGGCGGAAGGACATCGTCATCGTCGACGAAGCAGGTGAAGGGGGCGGTGACTGCGTTCATCGCGATGTTGCGGGCTGGGGCAGCGCCCGGTCGGGGCCGTGCGCACACGGTGACGCGCGGGTCCTTCGCGATCACGTCGGGAATCGTGGCGGGATCGGCGTCGGGGCCGTTCGGGGCGATGATCCACTCGAACGTGACGCGCTGCGCGTCAAGGCTTCTGTAGAGCTCGAGGAAGTAGGTGCGGCGCAGCGGATCCAGGCGGGTCGGGGTGATGACGGCGACCTGGGCGTGGGGACGTTGGGACACGGGAGCCTTCCGGTCGGTAGGTGGAGCCGGTGCTATGCGGCGTGCGGTGGCGGGGTGTGCCGGGTGGTACCGGGCCGTTGTGACCACGGGCCGATGACGTACTGGTCGTGCAGGTCGATCAGGTGGAGGCCAGGCGGCAGCGATGCCTGGAATGCCCGTAGCTCGGCGCCGGTGGGCGGTGAGACGGGGGCTCGGGCGGCCGCGGCTTCGAGGAGCGCCGGAGCGTGGGCGTCCTCCCCCGGAGGTCCGGTCCAGCGCAGGACGAGCATGCCGTGGCCCTCGCCGTGGCTCTGCTCGGGCAGGCCGGGGTGGACGGGCCGGTGCCACCGGTGGACCGGGTCGAGGATAACGATCGGGTAGATCGCTCCGATGCCGTAGCAGGCTGCCTGTATGGCGTGCCGGGTCAACTCCGTTCTCCTTCGGTTGTGTTGATGCGCTGGTGCGGGGGCTGCGCGTCAGCGGGGCTTTCGCGGCGGAGGGCGTCGGGGGCGGTGGGTGTGCGGCCGGGGGTGCGCAGGTTGAAGCGCGTGATCGCGAACCGGAAGATCCCGTAGTAGAGGGCGCCGTAGGCGAGGGCGAGCGGCAGCAGGAGCAATGGCCGGTGCGAGATAGAGAAATTGAGGACGTAGTCGATCGCTCCGGCGCTGAACACGAAGCCCGTGTGGATGTCGAGGAGGTTGACGATCGCGAGGCTCAGTCCGGTGAGGACGGCATGCACGACATAGAGGGGGAAGGCCACGAACGCGAAGGTGAGCTCGATCGGCTCGGTGACCCCGGCCAGGGAGCAGATCGCGGCCGCGGGCAGCAGCAGGGCGCCGACGCGGCGGCGGTGCTCGGGCAGTGCGCTGCGCCACATGGCCAGAGCGGCGGCGGGCAGGCCAGCCATGTAGACGGGGAAGAAGCCGCCCATGAACACCCCGGCGTCCGGGTCGTGTTGCTGGATGAAGCACGGCACATCGCCCTTGATGCCGTTGCCGCAGTCGCCGGTCAGGTACCAGACGACGGCGTTGAGCGGCTGGTGCAAACCGATGGGGCCAAGGAGACGGTTGAGGAATCCGAAGACTCCTCCGCCGAGGACTGCGTGGTCCGTGACAGCGGCCGCGGACGCGGTGAGCGCCCGCTCGACTGTGGGGTAGGCGAGCCCGAGCAGGGTGCCGGCGGTGATCGCGGCGAGGGCGACGATCCCGTAGGCGGCGAACGGCGGGATGCGTCGGCGGCCGGTGGTGACGCGCTTCCAGATGGCCATGGCCAGCAGGGCGCCGACGATGCCGGCGAGCGCGCCGTAGGGCCAGCGGGCGGGCGGGGCGTCAAGCTGGTCGGCGGGCAGCGGGTTGAGGACCAGGATGACCTTGGCCAGGACCAGGTAGGAGATGAGGCAGGCCAGGACAGGGCCGGCGACGTCCTTGGCGCGGTTCAGCCCCAGGGCGATGCCGACGGCGAACAGCGCCGGGAGGTAGTCGAGGACGGCGGCGCCCGCTCCGGAGATGACCGCGGCCGTGGTGTGCAGAGCCGGGTAGCGGCCCAGGAGGTCGTCTTGTCCCAGGCGCAGGAGCAGGCCGGCGGCGGGCATCGCTGCGATCGGCAGCGCGAGACCCTGGCCCATCCGGCGCAGTCGCGCCGTGAGAGTGGTCGGGTCCGCCACTGCCGCGCCGTCGTCGGCCGGGGCGGCGCTCTTGGACCGGATGAACGGCAGGGTCACCACGTGTTCGGCCTCCGGTCGGCGTAGGGCGGGCGGAGGCGCCGTGGTGCGGTGGCGGCCAGGGCGCGGGACATGTCGGGGGCTCCTGAGACGACGGGGCGGGGGCTGGGTCAGCGCACGCAGGCGGTGGTGCGTACGGGTTCGGCGATGTGCACGGTGAGGCTCTGCAGTACTTGGTCCAGGCGCTCCTGGCAGGCCCCGGCGGTGGGAGCGCAGACCACGGCGTGGGCGAGGCGGTCGTTGATGGTGCTGTGCGGGCCGGCGGTGACGCTGTCGCCCGGCTGTCGCGTCCAGACCAGGCGTTCGAGCCAGTCGGCGCTGAACGCGCGGGCGTGGGCGGTCTGGACGGGCCCGGTGACGGTCGGGTAGCGGAACTCGACGGCGGCGCTCTGTGCCACGGAGGCGTTCAGGTCCGGGGTGTCTCCGGTGGCCATGGCGGCCTGGGCCTGCGGCAGGGAGATGCCGGTTGCGAGGTGGACGAGGCGCGGGATGAGGTCGCCGCCGAGGCGGGCGTTGATCTCGATGATGCGCGGGCCTTGGCGGGTGAGGCGTACCTCGACGTGCAGGATCCCGGTGGTGATGCCCACGGCCTTGATGGCCGAGGTGACGACGTGGTGGAGGACCGGGTCGTCGAGGAGCGGGTCTGTGGCGTCGACGAGGTGGCCGGTCTCCAGGAAGGCCGGCTCGGCGCCGAGCCGTTTGCGGGTGATCGCGGCGATGTGCACGTCACCGCGGCCGCGGACGGCGCACTCGACGCTGATCTCGGGCCCGTGCAGGTACTCCTCGACCAGGACGCCGGCGGCGGCGCTCGCCTCCAGGCCGATCAGGGTCGCGGCGGACGCGCTGTCGTAGTGGGCGGCGACGTGCTCGCGGTAGTCGGCGCGGTGTACGCCGGCGCTGCCGCCCAGGCCGCGGGGCTTGATGACGACGGGGTAGCCGATGGCGTCGGCGGCCGCGGTTGCCTCTTCGGCGCTGTTGACGAGGACGGAGCGGGCGGAGGGGACTCCGTGTTCGGCGAGGAGTTGGCGGGTGCGGGCCTTGTCGCGACAGGCCTCGACGGCGTCCGGATCAGCGCCGGGCAGGCCGAGCTCCTTGGCCAGGTGCGCGACGAGCTCGACGTGGTGCTCGAGGTAGGTGGTGACGCCGGAGATCGGGTGACGCAGGGCGATCTCGGTGACCGCACGGTGGACTGCATGGTGGTCGTGCAGGTCGACGGTGATCGCGTCGGTGACGTAGGGCCGGGTCCAGGCGGGCGGGAGGCTGTCGAGGAGGACAAGGTGGTGGCGGGCGGCGAACTCCTGCAGGAGAAAGGAGCGGTAGGCGCGGTCGCCGGCGCCCAGGACGAGCAGGACGGGCTGGTTGTGGTGGGACATCGTGGTGGCTCCTGGTCAGGGAAGGGCGGGAACGGGGCGGGAGCGGTGGATGAGCGCGGCCAGGGGCCAGGCCAGTGCGGCACCGAGGGCGCCGACGGTGAAGGTGGCGGCGGCGGCGAGTTCGTCGCCGCCGTGGGTGAGCGCCCATCCCGCGAGGGAGGGGGCGATGATGACCGCGCCGGCCAGCGTCGTTCCCCAGATCCCCGCGTACAGGCCGCGGGCAGTGGGGGGCGAGATGCGGTTGAGGAGGTCGGACGCGGCGACGAAGACGACGATCTCGCCCGGCACGGCGAGCGCGGCGGTGGCGGAGTAGCCGAGGGTGGTGGAGGCGAAGCCGGCGGCGCCCATGCTCGCGCCCAGGGCGAGGGAACTCGCGGCGAACAGGCCGGTCATCGGTTTGGGCTGATCGGCTTGGCGGCTCAGCCAGCGGTTCAGGAGCGGGGAGAGCAGCAGGACCGCGGCAGCGTTCGCGGTCTGGGTCCAGCCGTAGGCCGCGGCGTCGAGTCCGTCTTTGGCCATGAGCATCGGGAGGGAGGAGAACAGGCTCGCGGCGCAGGTCAGGGCACACAGGCTGGCCAGGAGCAGCAGCCACAGGCCCCGGTCGCTCAGCGCGGCTCGGTAGTTGGCGGGCGGGGGGCCGTCGGGGTGGCGGTGGGGGTCGGCGGGCGGCAGGAAGCGCCACACCAGGAGCGCGAAGAGCGTGCAGGCGGCGGCGTTGACCCAGATCAGGGCCTGGATGCCGAGGGGGCCTGCGAGCATGCCGCCGACGGTTCCGGCGACGGCCGCGCCGACGTTGACGGCGAAGTGCCGCCAGGCGTTCACGGACGCGCGGACGCCGTCCTCGGGGAAGGCGTCGGCGATCGCGGCGGTGAACACGGGCCGCGAGGCGTCGTAGACGATGCCGGCGGTGAAGGTCGCGGCGAACAGCGCGGGGACGGCGTTCGCCTGGGCGAGCAGGGGCAGGGCGGCCGCGGCGAGCAGCATCGTCGTGATGAGGGTGGCGCGGTGGCCGATGCGGTCGGCGAGCCAGCCGCACAGGATGGAGCCCAGCAGCCAGCCGGCGCCGAACACGGCGAGGATGGTGCTGACGGTCCCGGTGGTCAGGTGCAGGTCGCTCAGGCGGTATGGCAGGAACGGGTACGTGAACCCGAAGCCCCGAACGAGGAATGTGCCGGCCATCAGCGTCCAGATCGCCGCCGGCCATCGGCGTGTGGTTCCGTTCCCGGCCCGGTCCGGTCGGCCGACCGGCGTGGCAGTGGTGGACACACAGACTCCAGCTGGGTTGCGGCGCGGAGGGCGGCGCCGTGAAGCGAAGGAAGAGGGCGGGGGTGCCGCCGGCGCGGGTGGCGGCACCCCCTGGTTGGCCGGGACGGGTCCGCTCTCGGAGGACGGGGAGAGGGACCTGGCGCCACTTCGGGGGCTGAAGGGCGGTCCTCGGCCGGGCCCGGCCGGGCAGGGGGTAGTGCCCGGCCGGGAGTTCAGGGCGCTGCGGCGTCAGCCGCGCGTCAGGACTCTGTGGCTGGTCAGTCGAGCTGCATGTAGACGCACTGCTCGAGGTACTTCTTGTTGACCCAGCCGGTGGTGCCCTTCTTGATCCCGGTCTTGGACTTGTGGTCGAGCTTGATCTTGATCCACGAGCCGCTGCTGGAGACCTTCGTGCCGGAGTCGCTCCAGCGGTAGAGCAGGCCGATCGACCGGTAGTTCGTGCTCGGCCCACTCCGGAAGTTCACTGCCTTCCCGGTCACCGACCAGGTGGGGCACGTGTTCTTCGCCGCGAGGGTGGTCGCGGCCTGCGCGGGGGTACTCGCAAGGGCGGATGGGGCGGCCGCCAGGGTGACCGCGGCCCCCATGGTGATGGTGGCGACCGCAACTCCGGCGCGGCCTATGAACTTGGTCTGCATGCGTCGTCTCCTGAGCCGTTGACTGCGTTTCTCAATGAGCCGTCCGAATTCGCACGCAGGACGAGTTACGACGTCCCGCGCTTGAAGCGGAAAGCACACGTCAGAAAGCTAGGAGAGTTGCCCTGTGGATAAGTTCCGGCGATTTCCGCCCCCCTCGCGCACCGTCACAGCGTGCACGGTTTGTACGGAAATCACGCTGGATGATTCACCTCAACTGTGAGATTCCAGGCCCCTGCTCGGATAGTCCGCGCCGTACCTGCGGACTCCTTCCGGGCCTGATCTGAGGGAGGCTTTCCGTGCCGCCTGGATCACTCTGCAGCTCGGATGGGAATTCAGAGTTCGGCGGCACACGAGTGGGATGGAATCAGCACTGCCCCTGGAAAAGGCCGGGTGCCTCTCATCACATAGGCCTGGAGCCTATCGCTCGCCCGGTGCGCGGCCGCCATGGGAGCGATCGGTCAAAGTCCGAGCTCCTGAAGGGCAGTTGGTTCTCGCCTTCCTGGGCGGATGCCAGCCCAGGACTACGTCGCGTTCTCGGCGATCTTCGCTCTGGTGGGTATCGGGCATCTCCTCACCGCCGCGAACCGGTGGACGGGCGCGCGACGACAGGCCGCCCGCGAGCGAGCCCCGGGGAGCACCGCTCCCTTCGCCACCCGCCGCGCCAGGAGGACGTTCCACTTCCTGCTGGCCGCGGGCACCTTCTACACCCTCGCGGGCATCTGGCTGGGTCGGAGCGCGTCGAGCGGCTGACCGCCCTCGGAGTCCCGGAGTCCGGCCCGGTACGCGGCGATCTGTTCCGCCACAGGTTCGCTGGTGAAGCCGTCGGCTTCCTCAAGGGCCGCGAGTGGCAGCGGGTCGTGCGCGGCGTAGCCGAGGGCCGGCCGCCCGGTGAGGTGCCCGCACAGGGCGTCCAGGTGCTCCAGGAGGGCGGCGCGACGCTGTTGTTCGCCGGTCATGCCCTGCCACCAGTGCCACCGCTCCGCCGCATCATCTGGCCGGGCGGGCAGTGCACGGCGCAGTGCCTCAGCTCGGTCGGCGAGCGCCTTCCAGACGGGCAGGCGCAGCGCGGAGGTCAGGCTGTCCGATGCGGACTCCACGGTGGCGGTCATGCCGTTTACGGTCGCACTCGGCACTGACAACGCGAGGTACCCGAGCAGCGGATGAGCCGTTTGCGCTCTGAGGTGCGCCCGGCCGGGTCAGCCGACGCCATTCGACTGCAGCTGCTGGACGAGCCGGACGGACCTGGGCGGGCTTCGATCCATGGTGGTCCGCGCAGCGGGGTTCCGGTCTCGGGGGGCTGTGCCAGTCAGCTCGGCGGGCCGGGCGGCTCGGCGGTCTCGGCGGAGGCTGCCGGGCAGGTTAGCGGGCGCGTGCGGCGAGCACTGGAACGCGGTATCGGCCATCTTCTCGAACCCGCCGCCGTACTGCGTGACGATGTCGCCGAGGATGGCTCGTCGGCGGTGGTCAGGGCGCGGGTGGTCCCTCGGATTCTCGGCGCAGGGCCTCACTCACCCGTGTGTGCAGGGTGTCCAGGAGCTCGCGTTCGGCCTGCTCGGCTCGGGCGAGGGTGTTCCACGCGGCCACGTCGTCGATGAGGGCCTCGATCGCGTCGCTGAGCCGGCCGCGAAGCAGGCCGGGGTCAAGCGCTTCGACCTCGACCGCGCTCATGGGATCGAGTCCTTCGGCGTGGCATTCCTGCTCATAGCGCTTGAAGTTGACGTCCGCGGTGTTCACGTAGTGGGTGGTGAACTGGCCGGAGCGGACGTCGGCGGCGGTGACCGCGATCTGCTGGAAGTCGAGGTCGAGCTGGCCGTTGCCGTAGCGCTCCATCCGTTCGATGACCGACCGGGGCACCGAGCGGCCACTTGGATCCCAATCACCGACGAAGCAGGTGGTCAGCGGCTTGGGCTGGCGGAGGTAGTCGTCGACGGCTTCCCGTACGTACGTCTTGGAGGACTGTCCGCGGCAGGAGTAGAGGCCCACGCCCCAGGCTGTGGTGATCGGCAGCAGGACGCCGGCCGCAGAGTCACTCTCGCACCAGACTTCGACGCGTCGGCGCTGTGAGGCCCAGAGGTTGCGCCGGAAGGACTGGGCGGTGTGGGCGAGGGCGTCCTCCACGCTGTCGTACTGGTCGTCCAGGCGGACTGTCCGGGTTCCATCCGTGATCCAGTCCCAGGGCATCAGCCCGTGCTCGCGCATGTAGCCGAGTTCGCGGACGACCACGGAGTAGTTCCGGCGAGAGCGGCCGGTGTCCTTGTCCCACAGGCGGCCGATGCCGAGGTAGTAGATGTGCCGAGCGCTGCACGGTTGGGCGCCCTCCGCGATGGCGTGCAGGGCGGCGCGGAGTTCCTCGATCTGGGCCTTCGTGCGGCGCGGACGCTTTATGGGGCTAGCGCTGTAACCCATGGGTTCAGTCAACGCCTGTCCGGCGCCCGCTGTCATCCCCGCCGTCCGGTGCCCCGCCCCGAGCCGGGGTGGGGCACCGGACGGCGGGCCGGGGCAGGACCGTCACGGTTCATTTCCTCCCGCCCCGGAGTCCGGTCCGTCGCGCCGGGAGGGCTACACGCGGCGCATTACGGCGGTGACCCTGCCGAGGATGGTGGCTTCATCGGCGCAGATCGGCTGGTAGTCCTTATTCTCGGGCATCAGCCAGACGCCGGTGGCGTTTCGCTTGAACCGCTTCACGGTGGCCTCCCCGTCGATCATCGCGGCGACGATGTCCCCGTTCTCGGCGGCCGGCTGGGAACGGACGACGACTTGGTCTCCGTCGGCGATCGCGGCGTCGATCATGGAGTTGCCGGAGACGGTGAGGATGAAAAGGTCGCCACCTCGGACGATCTGACGCGGCAGGGCGTACCAGTCGTCAATCTGCTGTTCAGCGGTGATCGGCGTACCTGCGGCGATGCGGCCGACCAGCGGGGCGTGCACGACGTCCGGATGCGGCACCGCGGCAGAGTCGTCTGCGGGTGAAGTCGCTGCCCCGGCGGCGATGACGTAGGCGCGGGGGCGTTGCGGGTCCTTCCGTACGACGCCCTTCTTCTCCAGCGCACCCAACTGATGCGCGACCGACGAGGTGCTGGCCAGGCCGACCGCCTGGCCGATCTCGCGCATCGACGGCGGGTAGCCCCGAGTCTCGACCGACTCCGCGATGCAGTCGCGGATGCGCCGCTGACGGTCGGTCAGTCCGTCCTGGCCGGCCCGGATGCCCGGCGGACGCCCGCTGCGGCTCGATGTGGTGACAGCCTCCACGGCGCCCCTCCCCTAATGATCTACACAGGTCGACCGTATCTGCCCCCACTGACATATGCGCACTGGTATTCGAAGTCGCGCCCGCCACTGTGCAAAGTGCGATGCCTTCCGGCGTCCAGCCCTCTCCCGTAACCGCAGTCGGGGCCCTGTCGGTCACGCGCCTGGTCAGCCCGGGAGGTCCACCGGCTCCCGGTCGGGGACATCCGGTGCGGCGCCGTCATCGTCCTCGGCTGCCGGGGCATCGCCGTACGGTCCGAAAGGTCCGCTCTGTCCAGGCGCGCTCGCCCCGAGCATCGGGGCACCGCCTTTGCGTCGGTGGAAGTCGTGAATCACCGGGACACGGTACGACGGCCCACCGACTTCGTGTCCGCCATCTTCGGCACTTTGCAAAGTGCGACCACCCCTGCCCTGCCGGGTCAGAAGACGGAGTCGATGGTGAACGGCCGCGTGGCCGGCTTCTTGCCGTGGCCAGCGGTGTAGATGAACGGCAGGAAGGCGCGGCCCCCGCCGACCAGGTGCAGCCCTACTCCAGGGTGACGTGCCGACGAGGTGGAGGAGTAGCCGTACACGCTGGTGATCTGCGGGGCGTGCGCGGCCATGAGGACCGCGGCAAGGTATTGCTCGGCGCGTGCCGCCGTGATCTTCCCCGCGCTGTCGAAGAGCGCGGGCAGCGGCGGCGCGGGAGCGGGTGCGTCCTGGGGGTTGGTGCCGATGGCACCCGCGGTGGTGATCCCTGCCCACAGCCGGGCACCGCTGCTGAAGGTGATCACGAGTCCGCTGGGGCGGCCGGGATCGGTCCACCGGTCCACGGCGGTGATGTCGGGGCCCTTGGCCAGGATCTCCGTGCACAGCTCCTGTACCTCGTCGGGGCCCACTGCCGCCGCCTCTCCGGTTGTCGTATGGGTGTGCTCAGCCTAGGCAGGGGGTCTGACATCGCGCCTTCGCGCGGCCGCGGGGCGGGCGAGGGCCGCGGGGCGTACGGCCGCCGCGCCGAATCGGTTGCGTGCCTGGTCAGCGGCGGCTTCGAGCAGGCGGGCCTTGTGGTCGGCCGGGTCGAAGGTGAGCTGGTGGTGTGCGCCGTCGGCGGGGGCGAGGGCTTCGGCGCGGAGCGCGAAGCCGCGCACCCGGGCCCGCTGGAGGGCGAGGGTCTCGTAGAGGTCATAGGCGGTGCGGGCGAGTTGCACGGTGTGGGATGTGGCCTCGGGCAGGGTGCGGGTGCGGTGGGTGCTGGTGTGGTCGGCGTAGCGGACGGTCAGTGCGAGGCGCTGGGCGACCTGGGCTTCGCCGCGCATCCGGAAGCCGAGCTGTTCGGCGAGGTGCAGCATGGCCTGGCGGTGGCGGTCGGGGTCGAGTTCGTCGCTGGGGAAGTCGACGCCGGCCGAGCAGGACTGCTCCGGCTGCTCGCGCAGGACGGGGCGCGGATCGATGCCGTGGGCGCGCTCGCGCAGGAGGCGGCCGGCGGCGGTGCCGAGGATCTTCTGGACGGTCAGCAGCGGGGTGTCGGCGAGCTGGCCGATGGTGGTGATCCCGTAGCGGATGAGGGTCTGGGCGGTGGCGGGACCTGCCCCGTAGAGGGCGGCGATGGGGCGGGGCCGCAGGAAGGCGCCGGTGGCGGTGTCACTGGGGTCGATGCAGGTGAGGGCGCCGGGGGCGGTGGCGTCGGCGGCCATCGCGGCGATCATGCGGGAGCGGCCGCCGCCGATCGTGAGGTTGAGACCGAGCAGGGCCAGGGCTCGCAGTCGTACGAGATGGGCGAGCTCGTGGGGGGTGCGGCCGAAGCATCGCACGGCGCTGCCGATCTCGATGTCGGCGGCGTCGGGCTGCAGGGCCTGGACGGTGGGGGTGATGGTCTCCAGTAGCTCGAGGAGCTGGGGGTAGAGCTCCGCGCCGGGGTGTTGGGGCAGGTGCGTGTGGATGCGCAGGACGTAGGGCTGGTGCATGGTCCTCAACCGGCCGATCCGGGGCTGGCGTACGCCTTGAGGTTCGCGGTGCGCTCGCCGGCGGGCACCAGGTCGGCCCATGCCTGGAGCTGCGCGCCGTTGGGCAGGTGGAGGACTCGCGCGGGCGGGGAGCCGGCGGCGGGTGCGGCCGGTGCGCCGAGGAGTTGGTGGACGGCGTCGGGCCCGTGGTCGCGGCGGGCGGCGGCGAGGGCTTCGAGGTCCCAGGCCCGCTCTCCGACGACGGTCGCGCGGGTGCCGCGCCGCTGGACCTTGCCGCGCACCAGGACCAAGGAGCTGTGGAACACGGTGTGGGCGACCGTGTCGTGGGCGGAGTCGAAGAAGGCGACGTCGATCATGCCGCTGCCGTCGTCGAGGGACGCGAAGATCACGCGCTTGCCGCTCGGGATCGGGGGAGTTTGGGTGGCACCTCGCACCCCGGCGACGAGGACGGGCTGTCCGGGGCGCAGGGTGGGCAGGCGGCGGGCGCTGGTGACGGCGAGCTCGCGTAGGAGCTGGTGGTGGTGCTCCATGAGGTGGGTGGAGACGTCGATGCCGAGGACATTGAGCTCGGCGGCCAGGCGCTCGCGGGAAGTCATCTCCGGCAGCCCGGAGGGCGGGGCGGTCGGCGAGGTGCCGTGGTCGAGGGGGAGTTGGCCGTCGTCGAGGGGCCGGTTGCGGGTCTGGCGGTGCAGTTCGGCGATCTGCAGCAGCAGGTCGCGGCGGCTGGCGGCGCCGCGCAGCGCGTCCAGGGCGCCGATGTTGACCAGGTTCTCGGCGACCGGGCGGGCGGGGCGGGCGCGCTGCCACAGGTCCTGGACGCTCGCGTACGGCTGGCCGTCGACGATGCGCCGGGTCTGTTCGTCGGTGATGCCGCGGACCTCGGCGAGGGAGAGGCGTACCGCGAAGGTGCCGTCGTCGGCGGGTTCGACGCGGTGGGTGGCGGCGGAGCGGTTGATGTCGACGCCGTGCACCTGGATGCCGTGGCGGCGGGCGTCGGCGACGATGATCCGTTTGGGCCACATGCCCGGGTCGTGCTGGAGGACGCCCGCGTAGAGCGCGGCCGGGAAGTGCGCCTTCAAGTAGGCCGATTGCAGGGCAGGCACGGCCAGCGCGACAGCATGTGCGCGGGCGAATCCGTAGGCGCCGAACGCCTTGAGCTTCTCCCAGACCTCCGTCACCACAGGCTCGTCGTAGCCGTGGGCCAGGGCCCGGCCGCGGAACCACTCCCCCACCTTCGGCAGCCGGTCGGCGTCGCCGAGGGCGCGGCGGGCGAGTTCGGCGAGCGCGTCGTCGACGCCACACATGAGCGCGACGATCTTGATGATCTGCTCGTGCCAGATCAGGACGCCGTAGGTGTCGGCGAGGATCGGCGCCAGGTCGGGGTGCGGGCAGGCCGGCGGCTCGCCATGCCGGGCGGCGATGTACTGGGCGGGCATGCCGCCGGCGACGGGCCCCGGACGGAAGAGGCTGATATCTGCGATGACGTCCTGTACATCGCGCGGTTGCAAACGGGACAGTAGATCCATTTGCCCAGGGCTGGCGAGGGTGCTGACGGCGACCGTCCGTGCGTCCTGGATGAGTTTGAAGGCGAAGTAGTCGTCGAGCGGAACCTGGTCGAGGTCGAGGTCCTGGCCGGTGGCGCGCTTGATCTCGGCGACGGCATGGGCCATCGCGGACTGCGTCCGGCTCCCGAGGACATCGAGTTTGATCAAGCCGAGATCTTCGATATCGGCCTTGTCGGCCATCAACATCTCGTAGTTGCCGCCCGGGGTGGGCTGTACGGGCAGACGGGTGCGCAGCGTCGCGTCGGAGATCACGACGCCGCAGGGGTGCATGGCAATTCCGCGCGGCAGTGCGTCGAGTCCTTCGGCGAGTTCGAACAGCGGCCCGTAGCGGTGCGCCTGGGCGGCGAGGCTCTTGAGCTCGGGCAGTTCGGCGAGGGCGGCGCGGATGTCGCGGGCGCGGATGTGGGGGAAGGCCTTGGCGATGCGGCCGACCTCGCCGGGGGCGATGCCGAGGGCGAGTCCGGTGTCGCGCAGGGCGTGGCGGGCCCGGTAGGTCTCGGGCATGGCGGTGACGCCGACGCGGTCGGTGCCGTACCGGGCGAAGATCGCGTCATAGACCTCAAGTCGCCGGTCTGCTTCGACGTCGAGGTCGATGTCGGGCAGGTCTGTGCGGCGCAGCGAGAGATAGCGGGCGAAGACGAGGTTGTGGTCGAGCGGGTTGGCCGCGGCGATGCCCAGCAGGTGGTTCGTCATCGAGCCGGCGCCCGATCCTCGGGCGGCTACCCGGATGCCCAGTTGGCGTACGTCGTCGACGACTTGGGCCACGGTGAGGTGGTACGTGTCGTACTGGAGCCGGCCAATGATGTCGAGCTCGTGGTCCAGTCTGGCGCGGACTTCCGGGGAACGGTCGAGACCGCGGCGGACCATGCCGGCCTCGCAGCGTTTGCGCAGCAGCCGGGCGGCGTCCGCCGCGTCGGCGGCGCCGACGGCTCCGGGTTCGGGCAGGTGCGGGCGGCCCAGACCGAGGTCGGCGCGTGGGTCGAGGGCGCACCGCTGCGCGGTGGCCGCGGTGTCGGCGAGCAGGCGGCGGGCGCGGCGGGGGTCCGCGCCGGCGGCGAGCGCGATGCGGTCGGCGGCCGCGGCCATCTGCCGGGCGTCCTTGAGCCAACGCTGGCCGGAGTCGAGGTGGCGGCGGTCGATGGGGCGCAGCAGGCGGGCGCTGTCGAGGACGTCGGCGAGCCGGTGCTGGTCGGGATGCACGTATCGGACGGCGTTGGTGAGGACGGCTGGGATGCCGAGCTCATCGGCGAGGCCCAGGGTGCGGGCGGCCAGCCTGAGCGAGCCCGGCCCGGTCCCCTGCAGTCCGTGCCAGACGACGGCCAGCCGCAGGTCGGAACGGAAGAGCTCGCGCCACGGGCGCAGCAGCTGCTCGGCGAGGTCGGGGCGGCTGGCGGACAGGGCTTGGGCGGGTTCGGACGCGGGGCCGAGCAGGGCGGTCAGTCCGTCGCCGGTGTGTTCGCGCAGCAGGTCCCAGGTCGCCACCGGGTAGCCGTCGGTCGGTGCGGCGTGCGCGGCGGACAGCAGGCGGCACAGTCGTGTCCAGCCGGCGCGGCTGTGCGCGAGGAGCTGGACGCGCAGGAGCGGCTCGCGGACGTGGGCGCCGCCGCGGGCTGGGGTGCGGCGGCGCTCGGTGCGGGCCGCAGTCAGCGGGGCGACGGCCAGGTCGACGCCGAGGACGGGCCGGATGGCGTGCTGCTCACAGGCCTTGGCGAAGCGGACGAAGCCGGTGACCGTGTCACGGTCGGTCAGCGCGAGGACCTGCATGCCGCGCTCGGCGGCGGCCTGGACGAGGGCGGCCGGGGACGAGGCACCGTACCGGGGCGAATAACCGGAGGCGACGTGCAGGTGGGCAAAGCCCTCCATGGCGTCCTCCGATCGTGCCTTGTCCCACTGGTGTGCTCGCACCCCTCCCGGTTTTCGAACATTCGTACGATAACTGTAACGCGTGAGTCCGCTGAGCGGGCAAGGGGGAGGTCGGGCGTTCACCCGTCAGGGGTAGCCGCGCTCACCGTCCGCCGAGGCCATGGCCCGCCGATCCTCCTCGCCGGGGTACTGCGCGCAGGCAGGAATGCCGGGCCTGGCCCGGAGGCGGGCAGGCCCGGCCGGCCCTCGGCGGGCCGTGAGCTGGACGGTGAGTGGGGTGGGGTCCTCCTACGGGTGCGTCGGCGTCAGGTAGGCCAGCACAGCCGTGTAGGGGTCGAGATGGAGCGGCGACCGGCTGGGCAAGGGCGCTGCGCTCTCGATCGCGGGCGCCATCAGTGCCTGCGCGACGGCACGCGGCTCGGGGACCAGGTCAGCGGGCAGTAGCTGGCGGACCTCCCCGAACCCGGTGACCGACCAGCCTCGGTCGCTGAACCAGAACAGCAGCACGGAGTCCGTCGCGAACGTACGCAGAGCGGCCTCACCGCCGACGGCGAAGTGCGCTCCGAGGACTCCTTGTTCGTCGAAGTCGAGTTCGTAGCCGTCGGGGGCACTGGTCCTGATGACGGTGAAGCCGGCGTCAGCCACGGCCGCGACGACTTGTTGCACGTAGGCGTCCTGGGGGCCCTCGGCGCACCTGGCCTGGACAGCCGGCTGCGCAGGTGCGTGCGCGGCGGTCCACTCCAGGATCTCGCGGCGGGACACTTCCGGGCCGGTGCGGGCCTGGAGCCGGCGAAGGAAAGTCGCGGCGAACAGGTCCGCGGGGAGCGGGCGCAGGCCCGTGCCCCGGCATCCGCCGCAGATGCACACGTGGCCCCCGTCCGGCCGGTAGGCGGGAACGTGCGCCTCGTGCTCCGGGTCCAGGGCGGTCAGCCAGCCGTTGCCGTGGCAGGCTCCGCAGGAGGCGCGGCTGGTCGGCGCGGCACCGCCGAGTGCGTGCGCGAGGACTGCGCGGGCCAGGTCCTCGCGGCCCGGGGCACTTTCGCAGGTGAAGTACCCGGTGGTGGCCGGTGTGCCCCAGGGGCGGGGGAAGGGGATGTCCTCGATGTGGAGGCCGTCGACGGTGTGGACGGTTACCTGCCGGCGCGACGGGTACATCGCCGCCTTCCGGACCCGGTAAGTGACGTCGTCCTGCTGGGGGCGTGAGCCGTACGGACGCCGGAGCAGACGGCGGAGCGGGCCGGTGAGCGCGGCGATGCCGGCGCACAGGTAGTCGGGTGCACTTCCCTTCTTCAGCGCGTTACGCAGCTGGTCGAGCGGGAAGTACCGGAGCGCCGGAGGGATGTCCGGCAGGACCTCGGCCGGGGCGGGGGCGCCAGACAGCCGGTAGAGGTCCTCGCACAGCGCGACCGCGTCTTCCATGGTGGGCCAGTCGGCGTGGTCCGCAGCGGCCAGGTGTCCTCGAAGGCAGTCGCGCCAGGACACGGCGATGTCGTCGGCTTCGGCGAGCTCGCGCAGCGTCTTGCGTGCCTGGTCGGGGTGAAGTTGACGGCTGCGGGCGGCTTCCAGGGCCTTCCCGTACGGGAGGCGGGTGCCAGGAGCGTGCTGGATCTGTCGGGCCCGCTGCTGTGCGGTGGTCCGGTTCTTCGGCATGGTTGGTTCCTCGGCCGCAGCGCGCGGGCGCCCACATCATGCTGCGGCTGGGAGTTCGAAGGACACCACCATGACGCAGCACGGGGTCCGGAAACCCTTGCCGTCAGCGAAGCCGCGCGGATGTGGACGAGCGGCTGACGACCGTGGCGGTACGTGTCTGGCCAGGAGGCCATCGTAGAAGCCGCGCACCCGCTGCGCGGCCCAATGCGCCGTATTCATCCCTGGGTGCTCGACCGAAACGCCGCTGTCCGGCGGTGGGACTTCGATGCCCTCCACTCGTCTCCAGGAAGGCCGTGGAGCTGCGGAGGCACGCGGTGCCGCTACGCGACGAGCGCGGCGGGCTCGCCCAGGTGGGCTGCCGCCGTCCGCCACGCCGTGGTCACCGCGGTCCTGGCTCGCGCCGTCCGTACGACGCGGTCGCCGGTCAGCACCAGTGGCGCACCTACATGGACGTGCAGGTCGGGTCGGCGCAGGGGGGCGGTGGCAAGACCTGCGAGCTGCTTTACGGCGCTGCCCGAGGTCACCCGGCGGGCGCCGGCCTGACCCACGGGAACAACGGGAGCCCCGGTGCTCTCGACAAGCCGGGCCAGGCCGCTGCGGAAGCCCCCGGGCGCCGCTTCGGCCGCGTCCCTGCGGCGCGGCAGCTCGCCCTCGGCGTAGATGAGGACCAGCCGTCCCCGGTCCAGGGCGTCGACGGCCAGGTCCAGCGCGTTCGCGGCGCGCCGGTCGCGGCGGACGACGGGGATGTGGCCCTCGCGTGCAAGCGCGCGGCCGAGCAGCGGGACGTGCCACAGGCCGGCGGCCGCCATGATGACCGGCTCGACACCGAGACGCCGCAGGGCCGCAACGACGATGGCGGGATCGGCGAGGGAGGTGTGGTTCGCAGCGAGGATGCTGCCCGGCGCCAGGTGGGCGTCCGTGTCGGTGGTCACCGACAGTCGGCCGACGGCGGGCACCAGAAGGTCTGCGATGCGGCTGAGCATGAGCGGTCTCCCGGCTCGACGATGTTGATCTTCATCGTCGGCGGTGGGCCCGGCCCAGTCCTGAGTCGGCGTACTCATCTTCGGGCTGGATGCCTGCCCAGTTGTGCGCACCCCCGTGGAACAAGGCGGTGGCGCGTTCTGCCGCACCCAGGTGGTGCTCCCGATTCCCGCGGGGTAGGGCTAGGGAACGTGGGTGAAGTCTGCCCACTCGGGGAGCCGCGTCGGCGCGTGGAGGGCGGCGTCGATCAGGAGCGGGTTGCCGATCGAGACGCGCACGGCCCGGAGGGCCATCTTGTATCGGCCTGCGATGACATCCCCCACCCATGAGGCAAGGCCGGCTTCGGTGACGCCCTCCTCCACCGGCACGTGGGCGGTGCCGCGCTCCTCGGGCAGAGGCTCCAGCACCACGCACACCCGGGCCTGGGCGCCGTGCTCCCCTGTTGGCGCCGCCGCCGCGATCCAGGCGTCCGAGACCCGCAGCGGTGTGCCGAGGATCTGCCCGTGCGGACCGAAGCACCCCAGCTCGTTGCCTTGGACGTGCAGCGCCACCGGCAAGGGCAGGTTCGTGATGTCGTCCTGGGTGTCGGCCGCGAAGACCAGGACCGCGTTGTCGGTGTCCGTGCCGGACCGCTCCGCTGGCACGACAGCAGTCGTGAAGTGGATTCCCATGCGGGGACCCTATCGACGGCCGCTGACAGGCGGGGCCCTGCAGCTCTTCCCGGCCCCTTACGCGACCTTGCATGGTGCGGCGAGCGTGAAGCGACGGGGCCGGTCTATCCGCTCGTCCGCGCCAGCCAGCGGTCCGCGGCCGTCGACCGGACGGAGGTCACATTTCGTGGGGAAGCATCAAGGTCATGACGGGCTCGCCCGTATCACCGGGCTCGGTGATGGCGAGGAGTCGGTCGACGCCGGTGGATGCCTGAGTGGTGGGCAGATCCTCGGCAGGCACCACGAAGCACACCTCGTTCGCGGGCCCCCTCGCTACGGCCCTCGCCACCGCCGACAGCACCGTGCGCAGCCGCTCGTCCTCACCGCCGTCGGTGCCGGCCACGAATTCTCCTTGGGCGCCGGCGGTGATGAGCAGCGGAACCTCGAAGCCGGCGTCGGAGGCCACCTTGGGCGGGATTTCGATGAGGACGCCGTCCTGGATGAACTCTGCCCGCGTGTAGGAAGCGACCACCGGTCCGTACTGGTCATCCATGTCCCACGTCCCTGGTCTCGGCTGCGGCATATCCTGCGTGTCCTTGAGCTTGCCGTCTTCGGGCCCGTGATCGCTGTCCCTCGTATGGGTGATCGGTGCGTCCGATCCCCTGATGGCCGGGCGGCACGGCAGGGGCCGCGGCACGAACGGCCCACCGCAGACGGTCGCGATAGGGCAGGATGCCGCTCGATGACAGCGCTGATGGACAACCTGTGCGGCACGACCTTCGTGGTGATCGACTTCGAGGCGCTCACCCCGACGGGCCGGCCAGCGGAACCGACCGAGGTCGCAGCCCTCGCTCTGGTCGTCCGAGACGGACATCTTGTCGAGGACGGCCGCTTCGAGTCCTTGATCCAGCCGCCTTCGGACGTGCCGATCACTTCCCGGGACCTGGCCCACGGGATGAGCGAAGCCGCCCTGCGGCGGGCCCCCGTGCCGGCCGTGGTGCTCGCCGGGCTCGACCAGAATCTGACCGCACCGCCTTACCGGCTCGTGGCCCAGCATGCTTCGACCGAGGCCGGACTGATCGCCCGCCAGCGCCGACACTGCCCCGTGCTGAGTTCCACCCCGTTCCTGGACACCCTCAAGATGGCCAAGCAGGTCCTCCGCGGCATGTCGTCGTACGGGCTGGACGCGCTGCTGCGCTACTACGGCATCGCGCAACCAGCCGACCGTCACCGGGCGATGCCCGATGTAGAGGTCACCGCCGACGTGTTCCGACGGCTGCTCTGCGACGGCGCTCTCGCCGGTCACTGGTCCACCCTGCTCGACCTCGATGCCTCTGCCGGGCTCCGGCCCAAGCCGGAGACCTGCATCGACGCCTCAGCGCAGGACGGCCTCTTCGACGTCCGGAACGCGTAACCGCAGCTTCCTCGCCGCCCTCTCTGTACCCGCTGCGCCAGGGCGGGTGGCGGCAGTGGGCTCTTGTCGGCGCGCGGTGCGGCGACCGGCGACGCAGCCTAGTGGCGTGGAGTTCCCTGTGGCGGTGGCCCTCGCCCAGGCCGTGCCGGAGCTGCCGGCCGGCCGGGGTTGGTGGTTTGAGCCGAAACTGGATGGTCACAGAACGATCTTGTGGTGCGAGGCGGGCCGGGTGCGGCTGCAGTCCCGTTCCGGGCGGGACGTGACCGGCGCCTGGACAGACCTGGCGCGCGCCGCTCGCCGGCTTCCGGCCGGCACGGTCCTGGACGGCGAGGCGGTCGTCTACATAGCGGGGCAGGTCGACTTCAGCGCGGCGCAGGCTCGCGCTGCCTCGTCCCCCGCCCGCGCCGCCCAGCTGGCGGCGCGGTGGCCGGCGTCGTTCGCCGCGTGGGACATCCTGGCGCACGCCGAGCTCGGGGATATCCGGTCCCGCCCGTACGTCGAGCGCCGGGCGCTCCTGCTCAATGTTCTGGAGGGCGTGGGCCCCCCACTGCAGGCCGTGCCGGCCACTGACGATCGCGACACCGCTCTGGTCTGGTACGAGGCGCTTCGCGCCCAGGGCGTGGAGGGCCTGGTCGCCAAGCACGCCACCTCGACGTACCGGGCAGCGAGGATCTGGCGGAAGGTACGCCATGCCGACACCCTCGACGTCGCTGTCGTCGGTTTCACCGGTCCGCGGTCGCGGCCCCGAGCCTTGGCGGTGCGGCTGCCGAACGGGCGGACTGTCCTGTCCCAGACGGTGAGCGCGCCGGTCGGGCACGAGGTCGTGGCGCGGATGGCCGACGTGGGTCCCGGGCGCCCCGCGCGCACCGAGTCCGGGGCGGCGTTCGAGGCAGTGGAGACGGGGATCGTCGCCGAGGTCCTGGCCGGGACCACGCGGCATGGGGTGGTGACGGTGACCCGGCTGCGGTGACGTCTCGCCCTCGCACCTCGTGGTGCGCACCCACTGGAATCCGGCCCCCGCGGGGCATCACGCCGCGAAGTTCTCCAGCCAGGCGATCCAGGCACCGTCCTGCGCCCGGCCCAGGTGGAGGGTCGGCGCGTGGCCGGCCGCGTGGGCGCAGATCCGGCCGTAGGTCCCATGGCGGGCGGGACAGAGCCGAGCCGCTTCCTCGGCGGTGAGGACCGAAAGGTCCTCCGGGACGTGCTGCCCTGCGGCGGTGGCGCGGGCCTGCGCGCCGCGGCGGCGCTCGACCTTGTCCAGGTGCGAGGCGGTCAGGCGTAGCCAGCGAAGGTCGGAGTCTTCCTGGTCGCCGCCGGGGGTGTAGACGCACTGCCGGGCTCCGTGCTCGTCGAGCTCGTCGACGAGGACCATGCCGAGCGACTCCAGCAGGCGGCGCGAGCGGGCGTTGGACGCCTGCGTGACGGCGACGACCGGGCCGCCGTCGGGCACCGCTGCTGTCCACCAGCCGACGATGGCGCCGACCGCCTCGCGTCCCAGCCCGCCGCCCCAGGCGGAGGGGAGCAGTTGGTAGGAGACCTCGGCCCGGTCTTCGCACCGCGGGTCGGCGCCGATGCCTGCCAGTCCGACCGCCTGGCCGTCGGCGACTCGGACGATGGCCCAGGTGCCGGGCGTCTGCGGGTATGCGGCCTGTCGGGCAGCAACCCGCTCGGGCGAGGCGGGGCCGCCCAGGTAGGTGCGAACCCTCTCGTCGGTCAGCAGGTCGCGGACGACGTCGGCGTCCTCGGGAGTGACCGGTCGAAGGAGCAGCCGCTCAGTGCGCAGCTCAGCGGGCCAGATGCTGTCGAGGGCGATGCCGACGGGCTTCATTCGCTCAGCTTCGCAGACGCGGACGCTGCCCCTGCGGCTCCGCTGCCCCTGCGACTCTGCCGCCCGTGCGCGGCCGGAAGCGGCGTCAGCTCCGGCCGCTGGGGCGGTGGTGTCGAGCTGCCTGGGCCTCCAGGTACGCGGCCGGCTCATCGGCGGTCGCGGACCGGGCCTGGTCGTGCCGTGCGCTGCGTTCACGCTGAAGAGCGAGGCGGAGGTGGTGCAGGGTGACGACGGGCAGCAGACCCCCCAGGCGCGCCGCGGCCCGCAGGTGCTCCACGGCCGCCTCCAGGTCGGTGGCGGCCTCGGCCCGGCTGACGAGGTCTTCCGGAAGGTGACCGGCCACATAGGCGAGTTGGTCGGCAAGCTCGGTGATTCCTGGGTCGTCGGGCACGGCACAGCCCCACTTCGCCATGGCCTCCGCCAGTTCCTCGACTGCTCGGGAACGGGCGGGCGAACAGCGGGCGGTCAACTCGTTCATAGGGCCATCGTCTCCGGGTCCGACTCATGACGTGGGAAGTTGACCGAATTCGCTGCGAGGGCGGCCGCAGCCGGCGCTGCGGCGGACGGCGAGGTAGCGCCCTGCGGCTGACTGGTGCCGCCGATACCTCGCTCCGAGTGGCCCCGGGCGCCGGTAGCGTGGTGGCGCAACGGACGGCACAGAGCAAGGCGGTTTGAAGTATGAGGCACGGCCGGAGCCGTCTGTCGTCACTGGACCGAGTCGAGTTGCGGCGCCTGGACATTGACCTGCCGGCGGTCGTCGATGCCAAGACGCAGCTCGTGCGTACTGGGACGGGGAAGTGGCATGTGCCGGTGCCGGAGGGCAAGACGTGGGGGCACTGCCAGCACGCGGCCAGGCTGTCGGGACGAGCTCCCGAGCAGGTCGTGGTCCTGGAGGCGCTGGCCGAGCTGTGCTCCGGCTGCGTCAACGCTGTGGAACTGCCCGACGGGACCGAGGAGTTGTGGCGGGCGCTGGAGGAGATCCTGCGGGCCGATGCCCGTGCCAGCGAACTGGCCGGCGCGAGCGGGCCGCACACCTGGCCGTCTTACGCCAAGGCGCTGGAACGGGCGGCCCGGCACGACGATGCCGCGGTCCGTGCCGTCCTCAAGCCGGTCCTCGATCATGCCGAGCTCGGCGCCCAGGGGTGGCGGGCGCTGCGGGCGTGGACGGCCGTGGTCGGGCGGTCGGACGAGGCGTTGGCCGCGTACCGTGCGGCCGCTCCGCCCGCGGCGGCCACCACCTTGGTGACCGCGGCCTGCGACGCGGTCGCGGCCGACCGGACGGTGCACGAGGAGTCCCGGGCCCTGGGCGCCGTACTCGGAACCGGATACGGATACGGGTACGGGCGGCCGTCGCTGGAACTGTGGACGATGGTTCGCGCGGCCTGGACGATGGCGCGCGAGCAGGGCCAGGATTCGGGCGGCGCGCTCGACTACGCCTCGGCCGTGGTGGCCCGGGAGTGGGGCAAGGCCCGGGTGCGGGATGTGACCGCGCTGCCGCTGCCGGCGCTGACCTGCGCGGCGGGGCACGCCTCGCCGGCCGCCTGGGCCGAGGCCGAGTTCCACCACCAGTGGCACTCCTTTGTGCAGCGCTGGTGCGCCCGTCTGGAGGCCGAGCTCGCCGGGGCGTCGCAGGGATCGGACAATCAGCAGTTGCTGCTGGTGTGCGGTTGGCCGCTGACCGGGTCGCACGATCGTGACCTTGCTTTTCTGGCCCAGTACGAGCAGATCGGGCCGCGCGTGCCGTGGGGGGCGGGGCAGCGCTACAACCCCTACGGCGAGAACCTGCCCGCGGACGCGGTGGTCGTGATGGTGCCCGCGTTCGCCGCCGAGCGTGCGCTCGAGCACGCCACGGGTCAGCGGGGGCGTCTGATCACCGGTGAGCCGCTCGCCGAGGGCGGCCTCACGCCGGACGGGCCGACTCCTGCGGTGCTGGGCGCGGCCCGTGCGCTGCTGCGTACCGCCTTTCCCCTGCTGGCCGAGGACGTCGCGGAGGACGGTCGGCGCCCTCGGCCGTCCGAGCGGGTGCGTGAGGCCCGTGTGCTGCTGCGCGGGCGGCGCGGCTCCGAGCCGCCGGTGCACTGGGCGCCCCAGCGGGAGGAGGACTCCCGGTGGCGGTGGAAGGAGTCGTTCGAGCTGGGGCAGTGGATCTGGGTTCCGGACGACACCGCCGCCGGTCCGGCCAGCCAACAGCTGCGGGAGCTGACCGAGCCGTATCCGCCGCGCGGCGTCATGCGGCTCATCGTCGAGACCGGCGCCCGCGGCGACACTGCGGTGCATGTCTTGTACGGAGCCGTCGGCGGCTGGGACTCGCGTCGGCGCGTGCTCACTTTCACCGGGCGCGACACCGAGCACCAGTTGAGCGTTCCCGTGCACCGGATCGTGGGCCTGACCGGTGACCGCGACCGCCGCTCGCACGATGGCCCGCTGTGGGAGAAGTACACGCCTCCCTCTTCTCACCAGTACCGCTACTGGTGATCCGGCCCTCGCGCGGCGAACGTCAGCAGCCGTACTGATCCAGGATCTTGCGGGCGGTCGTGTCGGCGGGGGCAAGGTGCTGGAGGCCACCGTCGACGGCGTGGTCCAGGCGCAGCACGGGCAGGCCCTCGGCGATGGGGTCGATGACCATCCGGCCGGGGTGATCGTCGGCGAAGGTGGTCTGTGTGCGGTCGAGGTTGTAGGGCGTGGTGTGTAGGCAGTGTCCTGGGCCGCCGAGCTCGCGCTCGTAGCGGTCGTACGCCCGGGGGAACAGCGATCGTGCCCAGTCGGGCGCCGAGCCCATGACGGCCAGCAGGACGATGCTGGCGAGGACGCTCTGCCACAGGTACAGGCCGAACCGGGCAAGCAGCCGGTGGACGATCGCGTAGAGCGCGAGCGAGAGCAGTGCGGCGCCGGCGAAGACCGCGGTCAGGGCGAGGTGCTGGTGGCGGTGCCACAGCTTGGAGTACAGGGCCAGGTAGAAGCCGGCGAAGACGAGGACGAGCGCGGCGCCGGCCGCGAGGAACGCGGCCGGCGGCCGGTAGTCGGGCCGTCCGTCCCAGGTGCGGGGCGGGTCGAGCCGGCGCAGGAACGCAGGTATATGGCTGCGCTCCGGGCGCCGCCCGGCGGCGTCCGCGGGATGGTTCAACGTGCTGGTCCTGTCGTTCGTTGGTTGCGTGGCCGCCGACCGGGCGGCCCCGCTCATGGTGGTGTTCAGCTGGCTCGTGAGTCTGCCGTACCGCCTCTTCCCGGCGCGAGGAGCATCGCCGCGCGGTCGCGGCGGGTGAGGCGGCGGTGCCAGCGGATGGCGGGCGGGAGGGCGTCGGCGCAGGCCCGTTCCAGGACGGCGAGGAAGGCCTCGGGGTGCTGGGTGGGCAGCCGGTGGCTGCCGCCGGGGACCACGTGGAGGCGGGAGGTGGGGATCTGCGCCGCGAGCCGCAGGGCGTGGATGGGCGGGATGGTCTGGTCGTTCTCGCCGACCAGGATGTGCACCGGAATCCGGGCGAGGGCTTCGAGCTGCTCAGCGACGTCGTGTCGCATGAGGGCCTTGAACCAGCGAGCGGCGTGGTCGATCGGGGGTTGCGGGTAGGGGCGGGGCCGGACGAGTTCGCGGATGCGGTGGGCGGGCACCGGAGCGTGGATGCAAACGGCAGCCATGGCATGGCGGGTTATCCCGATCATGCGTTTCAGCGGCGGGTTGGGGGCGGTGGCAAGGTCGAGGCCGCCGGAGGTGGTCGCGGCGAGCAGGGCGGCGGTGACTTTGTCGCCGACGAGGTGCGGGTGCTGGGCGGCGAGCGCGAGGACGGCCATGCCGCCCATGGAGTGCCCGGCCAGCAGGACGGGCAGCGGGCCGGGAGCCGTGGCGGCGATGACGGCCTTGAGGTCGTCGGCGAGGAGCGGGATGGACGGCAGGGCTCGGCCGCCGGTGGAGTTGCCGTGCCCGCGCTGGTCATAGCGGACGATGCGGGTGCGTGGGCGCGGAAGGTGGCGCACGTGCTCGTTGAACACGGAGGCCGCCGCCTGCCATCCGTGGACCAGGACGAGCACGAGGTCGGGATCACTGGGCCCGTCGACGTAGAGGGCGAGGCGGGCGCCGTCGGGTCGTTGGAGCTCGGCGGTGGGGGTGGGCAGCTTTGCCACGGTCAACTCCGTTCGGGCAGCGGGAGGGTGATGTCGATGACGCCGCCGCTGGCGGCGGGGATGTTGAGGTTGCGGCGGTGCAGGATGCGCAGGGCGCGGCGGTTGGAGGCGCCGAACATCGCGGTGACGGTGCGGCAGGCGGGGTTGGCGGCGGCCGCGGCGAGTGCCTGGTCGGTGAGCCAGGTGCCCAGGCCCTGGCCTTGCCAGGGATCGCCGACCAGGACGGCGAGTTCGTAGACGCCGGCGGTGCGGGTCTTGAGCAGGTGGGTGACGGCGGCCGCGGTCGCGGGAGCCTCGGGGCTTTCGTGCAGGGTGGTGAGCCAGCTGTCGCCCGCGGCGGGGTGGACAAGCCGCGCGAACTCCGACGCCTTCAACTCCCGGCGTGGCGTGGCGTATCGGGCGTACCGGCTGTCGAGGGAGCAGGCGTGGTGCAGGGCGTTCACCAGGTCGAGGTCGCCCAGGTGGGCGCGGCGGGTGGTGAACGGTGAGCCGGGTTTCGTGGTGGGTTCGCTGGGGGCCGGCGTGATGGTGCTCGGCGTGGACAATTCCGCTGCTCCTTCGTCTCGTCGGGGGCGCGCCGGGACGGAGGCGGGCCGAAGCAGGGAAAGGGTGCGGTGCGGGTCCTGTGGATAGAGCCCGTCGGCCGCTACTGGCGGGTTACCTACCTCTGGCCGGAGTTGGGCTTTCCGCGCTGTTTGCGCGCTATGGCGCGGCGGGTCGCCCGGCTCGGCTTCGGGGGTTGCTCGTCCCAGGTGTCGTCGGGCACGACGGTCTCCGTGGAGGTCAGAACGGTCTCCCAGCGGATGCCGCGGGTGCCGGAGTGTTCGCCCCGGGGGGTGCTGCTCGGTCCGGTCATGTCTGGCTCCTCGTCCTGGTCGGAGGTCGCGGGTGGCTCGGGCGGGCTCGACGCTCGGCGCGGCGGAGGTATTCGGCGGACTTGCAGGGACGGCAGGGCTTCTGGCCGGCCCGCAGGTGACGGCGGTAGGCCGCAGGGGTGCCGCAGGGCTTGAGCGCGATCTTGTGTCCGCGGCCGCGCCAGCCGGCGGGCGGGTGGCCGGCGGCGGCGCGCTCGGCGCTGGTCTCGCCGCCCCAGGTGCCCCACTCCCGGTTGTCGCGGGCCTGCGTACGGCAGTGATCGGCGAGCGGACAGCCGGCGCACAGCTTTCGGGCCGCGGCGGCCTGGGCGTCGTCGTGGAAGATCTCGGGGTCGGCTTCGGCGCAGGGTGTGGCCGCCTCGGGGTGGGCGAGGGCGGGGCTGCTCATGCGGTTGCTCCGGCGGCGAGGGCGCCGGCCAGCAGGCGCAGCAGTGCATCGCGCTGCGCGTAGAGCACGTCGAGCTCGGGGTCGGTGATGGTCGAGGCGGTCTTGCGGGCGGGCCGGCTCCAGGTGGGCGGGGGTGCGGGAAGCGGGTGCTCGGCGTGGGTGGACGTCATGGGCGGGGCTGCTCTCGTTCGTACGCGTCGGGCCGATAGCGGGGCGGGCGGGGGCGCGGTGGTCAGGTGGGTCCGGCGCGGCGGCGGCTCCTGCCGTCCAGGAGCGCGCGGCGGGTGAGCTGGTATCCGGAGGAGGCGTTCTCCCGGGTGACGACCGGCGCCTCGTTGGCACGTAGGGCCGGGGCGGGGACGCCGACCTGGGCGAGCGCCTGCTGGTAGCCGTCGCACCCGTCCTGCCGTGTCCGGGGCGGCGCCTGGTCGGCGGCGGGCGCGGCGGGCGGGCTCTTCAGCAGGGCGCGGACCTGTTGGTAGCCGTCGCTTCCGTCTTCTCGGGTGCGCACCGGACCCTGGGTCGTGCCAGCGGGGGCGGGCGCGAGCGCGGCACGCGCGCGGTGGTATCCGGGCGAGGCGTTCTCGCGGGTGCGGATCTCTCCGCGCGGCGTGGAGGCGGCCGGCTCGGGGGCCGGGGCGGGGGCCGCCAGGGGGGTGCGGGCGCCGACCGGGAGGACCCGGATCTGCCGTACGGCTTCGGTGCCGACGGCGGCGTTGGCCTGCCGGATGAGCTGCGCGCTGATCAGGCGGGCCTGTGTGGCCCAGGCGCTGGTGGCGGGGACGAGGTCGAGCCGGCCGGTGCTCTGGTCGAAGGCCGCCGGCCGCAGGTTGTCGGCGATCTCCGGAGTGACGATCGTGGGCCACTGGTCCATCACGGACCCGCCGGCCGCGGGGGTCTCCCAGCCGCGCTCGGTGACGAGCTGGGCCAGGGCGCCACCGAGGCCCAGGGGGTCGCGGCCGTTGCGGCGCGCGACCGGGCGCCGCTTGGGGGCCCGCTTCGCCGACGTGGTGGCGCCGCGCTCCTTGGCGGCCTTCTTCGCGGCGGCCAGGGCGACGCGGGCCAGGTCCACGCCGGTGGCCTCGTCGGTGCTCATGCGGGCCTCCAGCCGTGCACGACGGTGCGGCCGAGGCGGGCAAGGCGCTGAACCTGGTCGACCAGGGCCGAGCTGTAGAGGCGGCGGGCGTAGGTCTCCCCGCAGGTGGTCAGAGTGGCGCGGACGAGGGCAGGGTCCTTGAGCGCGGCGGCGCGCAGTTCGATGACCTCGTCGCGGGTGAGCTGTTCGAGGGCGACCAGGCCGTCGTCGCCGACGGCGAGTTCACGCTCGTCAACCGCGGGGGCGGCGGGCTGCTGCAGCTGGGCAAAGGCCGCGTCGACCGCGCGGGCCACGGCGCGGCTGGCGGGCCTGCGGCAGTCGTCCTGCCACCACTCGGCGTGCCGGTCGTGCTCGGCGGGGCGCGAGTCGCGCCAGTGGTCAACGATCGCGGTGCGCTTGGCGGGGGTGTCGTACAGCAGGTGCGCGCCTTTGAGGCGGCTGGCGAGGAAGCCGGAGGGGCGGTGGACGCGGCGGGCGGGGGCTGAGAGTCCGATGACGGCGATGACCTCGGCCGTGCTCCATCCGGCGTCGGCGACGTGCCGCACGATCCAGGCGATCCTCGGGACGGCGGCGCGGTGGAGCCAGCCGACCTGCTGGATGAGCTCGGCGGCGAGCTGGTAGCGGCGGCCGGTGGTGTTGAGCTTGCGGCGGGTGGGCTTCTTGGGGGCGGGGGACTTGTGCTGCCCGCTGGCGAGCTTGCTCTCAGAGGGAGAGTTGAGATCACCCGCAGTAGAAGAACTAGAAGTACTACCCACCATTGGGGTGCAAGACGGGGTTCCCGAAGCCGCTTTGAGGGCGCGGCGGTTAGCACCCTTTGTCCGCTTCTTGCGGCGGGGAGGGCGGGCGGCGGCGTGGAGCTCCTTGAGCAGCTGGATCTTGTCCTGGGAGAAGCCGCGCACGGAGCGGATGAGGGTGTCCGAGGGGCCGGTGCGCAGCCCTGCGGCGTCGTCGAAAGCCTGGGGGATGGTGCGCTCGAACTCGCTGGCCCGTCCGCCGCAGCCGGCTACGCGGGTGCCCCTGGCGCGGTAGGTGAGCAGGCCGCTCTCCCGCAGCATGGCGAGGTGGTACTTGACGGTGCGCTCGGAGAGCTTCAGCCACTGGACCAGGTTGCCGACGCTGGGGCGGCACTCGGTGAGGTGGGCGATCGCCTTGGCCATGCGCCAGGTGGTGGTGCCGAACTTCTTCGGCCCGTGGGAGCCGGAGGAGGCGTACGGGCTGTACTTGTAGAACCAGTACACGGCTTCGAGCCATGCCTCGCCGCTCGGCGCGATGCGGCCGCCGGTCGTGGACATCCACTGACCGGCGGAGGGCACGCGGTGTCCGGCGACGTCGTGCTCCACGGCAGGCGGCAGGGGCGCCGGCCGGGGTGGTGCAACGGTCGTGGGCACAGGGGTTCCTGAGATTTCGGGTGCGCGAAGTAGGCCCGCGGCAGTTCGGGCCTGAAGGACAGGTGGGGCGCGCGGCGGCGCGCCGGGTTCAGCAGTCGAGCGAGAACGTCATCTGGACGGGTTCGGCTGTCTCGTCCGGTTCAGTGGACCGGGCAGGTGCTGCGGGCTTCGCGGGGGCGGGTGTGCCAGGGGCAGTGGAGTTGCGGACCCGGATCCGGGCCGGGGTGCGGCACACGATGCGCGGAGCGGCCGGGTTCGCGGCCTCCTCAGCGACCATGTTCTGCAGCCGCTTGACGTTTCGGGGAGAGAGGCCGGTGACGTGGCGGACCTTGCGGTACGAGGCGCCGCGGGTGAGCATCTCGATGGCGATGAGCTCGGCGCGGGCGCGGTCGACGTTGTAGACCGGCCAGGGCCGCGCCGGCAGCACGGTGACCTTCTCGGTCGCCTCCGCCGTTGCTGCCACTTCTTCCTGCGGGTCGGCGTCCTCGGCCACTTAGGCACCGCCCTTGGCCGAGACGAGGTCCGCCTCGACGACGACCCGCTTGGTGTGGCCGGTGGCCGGCCAGCAGGTCACGAGGGTCAACTTCGCCTTGGTGGGGGTGGAGTTCGGGTGACCGGGCACCTGGGCGATGACGTCCACGTCGGTCGGCGCGACGGTGTGTACGCGGGTGACGGTGTAGACGTAGGTGATGCGGTGCGCGGTGGTCACCTGGATCTCGGCGCCGGTGGTGATGCGGTCGATGTCGCGGAAGGCGGGGTCGGCGACTCCGGAACGGTGGCCGGCCAACGCGAAGTTCCCGGTCTGGCCCGGCTGTTCGGTGTCCGGGAAGTGGCCGACGCCCGCGCGCAGCTGCGTCTCGCCGACCCCGTCGTAGACGGGCTGGGCCCAGTCCTTGCCGAGGGCGGGGATGCGCAGGACTTCGGCGATGCGGCCGCCGGGGCCCGTTCCGTTCGTGCCGCCCACCGCGTGCGAGCCCTGGGCGGCCGGGTTGGCAGCGCTCCAGTCGGACAGGGTGCGGCTCGCGGCGACGCGCGAGGCGCCGGTGCTGTCGGCGACCTTCGCCTTCCCGTTGGCGGGTGCGGCGGAGGAGGTCAGCGGGTCCGGCGTCTGCACGGCACTGGCCTTCGCGGCGGCCGGGGTGGGGTCGCCGGAGTCGTGGCCGGTCTGCGTCCACAGCAGAGCAGCGACGCCCAGACCCGCGGCCGCCGCGGCCGCAGCGAGCACGAGAGGGCGCCGGCTGAAACGGGCGGGGCCGGACTTGCGGGAGTTGATGGCGTCGTCGGACTCGGAGGTGCTGTTCGTGCGGGGCATGAGTGTTTCCTGCGAGTGAGAGCGGCGCGGGCCGGGCAGCGGGGTGGTGCTCAGCTGGGGGCTGGTCACCACCCCGCCGCCGCCGGGTCCGCAGTGGACGCGGGGCGCAGCGGCGGTCAGGCGCCGGTCTGCGGCAGGACCGGGATGGTGACCGAGCGCGGCTTCGGCTTCGGCTGCTCGGGGATCTTGGTGTCCTTGACCGCGACATCGGCCGTCTTGCCGTCGGTGACGGTGGCCTTCTGGTCGGCGGCGAGCTGGTAGCCCTCGACGGCCTTGACCTCGTGCACGGTGTAGGTGCCGGGTGCGAGGTCCTTGGCCTGCCAGGTCCCCTTGGCGTCGGTCTTGCCGGTGGCAACGGTCTTGCCCGCGCTGTCCTTGACGGCGAACTCGACGCCCGCGAGGGCCTTCTTGGTGTCGGCCGCGGTCTTGGTGACGACCAGGGCGCCCTTGGGGCTGTCGGTCTTCAGGTGCACCTCGGCCTCGGCGCTGGAGGCGCTGCCGGCGAGCAGCAGCCGCTGCGCCTTGGCGTTGTTCGGCGTCAGTGCGCGCAGCTGGGTGGCGGGCAGCGTCTTGGCCTGGGCCTTGAAATCGACGGTGCCGTCCTTGGCCGGGGTGATGGTCGCGGTGGCGATGCCGTCGGCGTTGGTCGTGATGCTCGCCGCTCCCGCGGCCGCGCCGGAGACGTCGAGGTCGAGCTTGATGCCGGGCACCTTGTGACCGGAGGCGGAGGTGACGTCGAGGGTGACGGACGTCTTCACCCCGGGCTTGAGCGGGCCGTCGATCGGCTTGACGTTGACCTTGTACGGGCCGGCGAACATCGCGGCCTCGTTGAGGTAACCGGTGGCCCACTTCTTCGCCGACGGCGAGACGTTGGAGTAGCCGAGGCGCTCCAGGGCGCGCTTGCCGTCGGGCAGCGCGTACGTCGTGCCGGCGTCGAGGTAGGTGTAGACGACGGCGTCGACCGCGGCGGCCTGCTCGTCGTTCTTGGTCTGCCCGTACTTGCCGAGCACGTAAGCGGCGCGGGCGAGGTCCTCGGCGGAGGCGCTCTTTCCGGTGGCCTTGGAGGTCCAGGCGGTGACGGGCTTGGCGGGCCCGTATCCGCCGGCCGCGTCGGGGCCGGCGAGCTCGGGATCCGCACAGTAGGCGAGGCCGTCGACGCCGGCGACGCTGTAGCCGCCGATGTGGGAGGTGTCCGGCTTACCGGCACTGTCCGGAATCAGGTACCCAGGTCCCCACTTGTCCGCCGCGACCGCGTGCGGCGCAAGCAGAATGCCCGTGCCCAGCGCAACCGCCGTGCCATACACGACATGACGCTGAATTCGGAAGCGGGCATGCGAGCGGGGGCGTGTTGATGCGACACTCATCCAGATCTCCGTTCGGGGACTACCAACCGGACCCGGCCATTAACGGTTCCTAGGCCACTTCGTGACCGGGTCCGGTGGACCCGTCCCTCGCAGGACGGGTAGTTCAGTGGTGAATAAACAGGGCATAAGATCAACCTGTGACGCGATGCCCCACTCACCAGGTGCGATACAGAAACGTACGGTAGATTCGTGTATCGATCAAGCCGGTTGCCGTCAGCCGGTTGCCCGTTATGGTGCAGTGTTCGTCGCCGAAGTCGTCTAGACCACCACCCCGCCAGGAGTTCATGTGCCCCGTCAGTTCGATGGCAGCAAGGTGCGCGCTGTCAGACGGCGTAAAGAGCTCAGCCAGAAGCAGCTGGGTGCGAACGAGGGCGTGAGTGTCAGCGGCCCGACCGTCGCCCGGTGGGAGAGCGGCGACGAGATTCCCAAGGGTGAGAAGTTCCCGGGTATCGCCAAGGCGCTCGGTCAGCCACTCGATGAGTTCTTCCCTCATGACGGCCCTGCGGACCTGCAGCTCCTGCGCTGCGACGCCAGCCTCAGCGTGGCCCAAGCCGCAGCGGTCCTTGGGACTAGCCGCGTCCCCATCAGCAACGCGGAATCCGGCAGACGCCGGCTCCAGGACGCTTACGTGGGCCCGCTCGCGGACGCCTACGGGGTGACCAGGGAAGAACTGCTGGCCGCACAGGACGTCTCGTTCGGCCTTCGCACTGCACGACCGTCTGCGCCATCGGACGAGCAGCCGTCCCTGCCCCGCACAGTCGCGGAGAAGATCAACTACCTCCTGCAGTACGGGTACGAGGGCCAGACGGCTCCGTCCGACGAACAGATCGCGCAGGCCGTCAACGAGCACGTACGCGCGCAAGGCCGCATGGGAAGCACCACAGCCGAAGACATCGCCGCGCTCCGCGAGGGTGCCACGACGGACGTCTCGGATTCGGTTCGTGCCGGCCTGGCTCACGCTCTCCAGGTCGATGCCGCCCTCTTCCGGGACGACGAGGAGTTGAGCCCCACGGTCCGCGAGTTCCTCGCAGCCGTCCGCTTCTTCCGGTCGATCCAGGAAGGTCAGATCCTCGGCCTTGCCGCCCGCGGCAACCACACGGGGCTGTCAGCCGAAACGATGACCAAGATCAACGAGATCGTCGGAGAGCTGAAGGGCAAATTGCCGAACGTGGAAGACGGGTCCTGAAGCTGGCCGCCGGCGCCACCAGGAGGTCGTGCGCAGCGGGCAGGTCCGCAGGACATCGGCGGAGTCGTCGTGCACGCGCTGTGAAGGCAGGACCCGCCGCTCCAGGAACACATACTGGCGCCCTTCGGCAGGGCGGTGTGCAGAGGGCGGACCAGAAGGCGAGCTGTTCATCCGGGCGCCGGCCTGCACCAGACGTCCTATCCGGGCGTCGGCCCCTCGGATGCGGCCCCGAACCACAGACCCCCGGCCCTATGCCTTCTCGCGGGGAGACATAGGGCCGGGGAGCTGGGCGGCCAGGCACTGAGGTCCTGGCGCACCGTACGGCTACGCGGCTGCGGCGAGGTCCACGCCGAGCAGGTTCGAGAGATCGGTAACCGTCTGCTGGGGGTCCTTGTTGTGCACCCCTGCGAAGCCGAGCTGCTCCGCCGCCTGGACGTACGCCTCGGTGTCGTCGACGAAGACGCACTGGTCGGCGGGCATGTCCATGAGCTTGAGCGCGATCTCGAAGAGCTCGGGGTCGGGCTTGCGCATCTGGTAGTGCTCGGAGATCACCACGGCGTCGTAGAGCTTCTCCAACTCGTATCCGTCGTAGAGATCCCACGGGGCGAGCCCCACGGAGTTGGACAGGATGCCCACCTTGATCCCGGCGCGCCTCGCCGCGGCGGCCGCGTTGATCAGCAGCGGCTCAGGACGCAGGCCACCGAAGATCCTGCCCATCAGGTTGTCGGGAGAGACACCCAGCTTCTTGCCCGCGAACTCGTTCCACTCGGTCTGGCTGACCGCTCCGCGCTCGAGATCGCTGGTGATCCGGACGCCCTCGCCGTCCTGGTAGAGGGCGTTGATGCAGGCACCCTTGGGGAGCCCTTCGCGCTGCTCGAAGGCGAGCACCACAGGCAGCAGCGGGGTGGTGAGCACGCCTCCGAAGTCGAGGACGAGGCCGGTGCGGTGAGACATGCAGGAACTCCATTACTGAGAAATTGGGCGCCGTCCGTACTGGACAGCGTCCGGCCCGGCTTACGCGTGGCGGCGACAGCGCCTGCGCTTCGCATGCCAGGGTCGGCGGTACCTACGGGGCGGAATCGACGCCACCCACAGTCTGGCCCAAGGTACCAGCCGTCATTTTGAGGACACGGGTAGCCCCGTCCGCGCTTGATGGCTCGGCCGGGTATCTCGGGCGCTTTCGCATTATGTATTCCTCCCGTCTCGGTGTGTGTGGTTGCTGCATGCGGCAGCCGAATTGGAAACCGCAGTGTGCTGTGGATTTATGGTTTGCCGCGGACCGCTCACGTCTTCAGTTCTGCGGACTGCTGGAGAATTCTTTGAGCATCGGCCGGGGCTATGTGGGCGTATATCTTGCTCACCCGTTTAAGCCAGGCCGCTTCGCTATTCGTGTCGACGAAAGGTTTCTCCTGCAGCTGCCCTGTTGCGTACTGGCCGGCCTTTGAGGAGGAGACGGCCCGGATCGCGGCCGCGATCCAGTACGCCTCGGCGGCCGGCTCGGGGTCCTCGTGCGACTCGGTCGCGTCCTCCGCAGCCCACAGCAGTGCTTCCGGAGCGTAGTACCGGAGCTTTTCGCAGGCATCGGCGATGTCCTGGGTCCATCGGTCCAGGCGTACGTCGCTGGGGACACGCAGGTGGATCAGCTCCCCCAGGCGTGACCCCGGCGGGTAGAGGCTCGTTCCGGGGAAGGTCTTCACCAGGTCGAACCAGAGCGGGTGCAGCAGGTAGAGGGTTTTCATGGTTTTCCAGCGAGCAGCGGCCGCGCTGGTTGTGGGGATACTCGCTCCTGCCGCCACGATCAGGAACAGCAGATTCATCCACATTGCCGTGAGGTCGACGAGCTTCTCCATCAAGGACTGGCTCAGCGGGAACAGCACGGCCGCCCACACAATGAAGATTCGGGCGATGGTGTGGACGAGTCCCATCCACATCGAGATTCCCATCAAACGGAGACCGATGCGCATGCTCGTCGTCTCCGCTTGCCGAGATGCGCGTGACCACTGAAATCCGCAGACGGCAGTAGTGACCAGCGGGAAGAAATAGAAAACGCTCATGTATACCGCGGCGCCCCATTCCCCGGCATGGTCGCTGAGGAAGTCATCGCTCTGCCTGGGGCGGTCCACCACGGTGAAGAACAGGATGGTGAGGAGAGTCACGCCGACGGCGCCCGCTGGGTAGGAAGCGCGCGCGATCCAGCGCGAGATCGCGACATGCCGGGGCACCACCGCCTCGGAGCTCTTGCCGTAGCTGGTCGCGACGTACGTCAGGGACGCGATGATCGCCGCGGTGCTGGCGAAGTGCCTCATCAGGGCGCTCAGGTCGACCACGGGAATGCGGTCCACGGCCAGCATCACGGCCGGCGTGTACAGCCACAGGGCTACGGCGAATCCGGCGTAGCCACCCCAGAGGGCGCGGCGGTGCGCGTCTCCGTACCGGACCGCCGGAAAACGCCAGACGGCGATGATGGTCATCACGGCCGCAGTCAGGTATCTGAAAGAGTCGAGCATGCCGTCCGTCATTCCTGGTGAGAGCCGCGGCGCGGCGGCGCAACGGGGTGGGACAGCGAGGACTCCAGGAGGCTGGTCATGTCGTCCCCGGCGAACTGGTGCCTGCGGGCCAGCCGCTTGATCAGGGATGCCGACAGCTCGGCCTGCTTCTCCTCGGGACTGTCGAAGTTGACGCGCCCTTGGACCAGGGCCGAGGGGAAGCGGCGAAGGACTTCCTCCCGGATGTGTTCAGGGACGTACCGCTCGATCTCTTCAGGGGTCAGGGTCGTCCCGTGGTCCAGCCACTCGTGTGCGAGTTCGTGAAGGATGATGTGATTTGTCTGGTTGCGGCTGGACCGGCGCCGGTAGAGCACGATCGTGAACTCCGGCGCCTTGACCCGAAGGCCACACGCGGTGCCCAGCCCTCCGTCAGGATCGTCGAAGGGCACCAGCCGAATCTGGCGCTTCAGCACGTGCTCCATGTTCCGCACCAGCGCCTCGACGCTGAACGGGGTGGGGACAGGCAGATCGGCGAGCAGCCTCTCGCATTCCTTCACGAGCGCGCGCTGCGACGGGTCCCTACGCCAGCGCAGCAATCCATTCGTGAAGTGCAGGGGGTGTCTGTCACCCGGCACTCTGCGCAATCCGGAGCTCCAGCTCCGGGCGGTCGACTGCCGTGGAACCCACCTCTTCATCACGTTCGTCCTCCTCGCCCCTGCCCCGATTCACTTCCGGGGGCGCCTGCCAACCCGTACCCAAACACGCGTTCTATTTGCATGTCGAACCGATTGACGCCGCATGCGTCATCCGGCCGGGCGATACCCCTTTGGATCCGTCGCTCTAAGTGACGAAAGATCAACAACCCTGCGCAATGGCTCAACTGCGTAGTGCGTGGGGCGGAGCCCACTATGTCCCGCCGATTCGCCCAAATGCAAGCAAGAATTCCGGTTACTAGCGGCAAGTCCGGATGGACCGCCGATTTCCGGCATCCTGGGTTCAGGAATCGCCGCCATTGCCTAAGAGGGCGTCATTCGTCCCTGATAAGAAGTCACAAAGACCGTTGCCGCAGCTCACAGGTGGTGCATCCGATGCTCTAGCCTGTCCCAGCAACGCATTCCATCCATCCCCGAAAGAGGCATCAGTGCGCACTGCCGCCCCGGCAATGTCCGGCGATCCCGGATTGTCGCAAGATGTCGATCTCCGCTATTCTCAGGCGCTTCTGTCCCAATATCGACATATTGCGCAGCGTAAATGTGACGCGCGCCGGAACCTCAGTTCCGGCCGTCCTTTGTGCCGGGCTCAGACCATCCGAGCACTTACACTGAGTCACGATCGTGGCATGAGTCGACCGAAAGAACCGGAACGGTGGAGCGGATGGCTCACCGCCGGGACTCGGAGCAGTTGATCCTGCTCGTCCCGCGACGTGCACGTCACAGATCTACCCCCCGTTGGTCATCTTCCGGGCCCCCAGTGGTCCAGCCGCACCCCCGGTGCGTGCAAGGTGAACCTAACTTCCGGACATCACAGCGTCAACTATAGTTGAACCACTTCGAGAGAGAGCAGCGCACCGTGCCCCATGCAGGCGAGAGAGCGGACAGTGAGACGCCGCCAACGCCCCCGGTTCCCGCACCCGGGCCCGGGGCGTCCTTCGCCGACCGACTGAACTACCTGTTCGACCGGGTCAGGCCGCCGGGTGCGGACGAGTACAGCAACGCCCATGCTGCCCGGGAGATCTCCTCGTACGGCGAGGAGAACATCACCGGCGCGTACATCTCACTGCTCCGCAAAGGGCAGCGGAACCCGACCATCAAGCTGGTGCCGCTGTTCGCCCGGTTCTTCGGCGTGGAGGCGGGATTCTTCGTCGAGGACGAAGTCACGCTCAGGGTCACCAAACAGTTCGAGCTGCTGCGCAGATTGAGCCAGGCCAATGTGAAAGAGATCGCACTGCGGTCCATCGGCCTGTCCCCGCAGAGCCTCGACGAGGTGCTGAAGAAGATCGAGGCCGTGCGGGAGCGGGACGGGCTGCCCTCCGACCCGGAACATGATCTTCCCTGACCGGCGGATACGCTCGGCTCTCAGCGGCTCTTGAGAGGAACACGCATGTGGCACCGCCGTCGTGCGCGCCGGCCCGTCGACCACGTTGGTGAAGTCGAGCAGCGCTGTCGAGCGTTCGTTGAGGAACTGGATCTTCCCGCCGTCGACAGCGTCCTCGGCCTGTTGCCGTTCGTGGAGCAGAAGATCGGGCGGGAGGTCCAGCTGGTCCCGTTCACGCCGGACCTCTCGGACCTGGAGTCGCTGGACCCCTCCGCGCCATGCGGCATGTGGATCGTCACCGACACGACGGACTATTTGTTCTACGACGAGGGCGTCAGCCCTGCATACACCGAGATCGTCGCCGGTCACGAGATCGCTCACATGCTCAAGCACGGCAAGAAGAGCAAGTCTTTGGACATCTCCGGCTTCGGCGGTGTGTTCACCGACATCGACCTGGCCACCGTCCGACTGGTTCTCGGCCGGACTGAGTACGTGGAGCCGGACGAGTTCGAAGCGGAGCTGATCAGCTCCCTCCTGCAGGAACATGTCCGCCGCTCGCGTGCCGCAGCCGCCCGCGGCTCTGCCGATGACGACCCCATAGCCCGTACGCTGCTGCGCTGACCAGAACTGAGCACCGTGAAAGACATACTCCACCCCCTGTGCCTGGTGATCGCCGGCACCGGATTCCTCTTCCTGCTCCGCGACCTGGGCAAGCGCCCGCGCAACCCCGCAGTGATCGCCCTCGCGTTCACCTACGGGTTCTCCGCCCTCAGCTACCTCGTCTCGATCACCTGGGTCTGGGTACGCATCGACAGCACCCTCGGAGTCACGAACATTGCCGTGCCTCTGGCCCAGAGCTGCGTGATCCTCGTGTTCGCGCTCCAGGCTGCCGTCCTCGCCTACTGGTCCCGGCCCGCTGAAAAGGCCCGGCGCCGCAGCCGTCATCTGCTCCTCGCAGCCGCCGGCGTGATCATCGGGATGGCAGCGCTCTTCGCCCTGCTGACCCCCACCGCCCAGCGGCCCACCGACTTCTCGAACTACTACGCGCACGATCACTTCTTCCAGGCCTACATGACGCTCTACATCGGCGCGTACACCGTGGCCGAGGTCTACCTGGTGCGGTCCTGCTGGAAGTACGCGCGCTCCGCGAACAACCGCTCGATCGCCACCGGCCTGCGCCTCGTCGCGATCGGCGCGGCCATCACCTTCGGCTACTGCGCGATCCGCATCGCAGGCGTCGTTGGCGGGATCCTCGACTTCAGCGTCAAGGGCCTCGACCCCTACGCCTGGATCTGCGGCGACGTAGGTGCCACCCTCACGCAGATCGGCTATTTCCTGCCGACCCTGTCCCGGCGCATCGGCAACACCAGAGCCTGGGCAAACACGCACCTGTCGTACCGGCGCCTGCGGAAACTGTGGGCCGCTCTGGCTGAGGCCCATCCCAAGATCACCCTGCTCCAGCCGGACCCCCAGCACGACGCGCTCCTGCACGGGCGCAGCGCACACTTCCCGCTGCTGCGGCGCCGCGTCGAGATCCGCCACGGCCAGAAGCTGCTGCGCCGCTACCTCGACCCCACCGCACGCAGCGAGTCCGAAGCCCGCCGCGCCGGCGAAGGACTGGACGGCGCCACGCTGGCAGCGGCAGTCACCGCGGACCAGATCCACGCTGCCCTCGTCCGCTTCTACGCAGATGCCCCGGTCGACGCTCCCACCGAATACGCCGACGTGCACCTGCCCCTGCCCACGGCCGCGGAGGAACTGCTCCACCTCGAGCGAGTCGCCGACTTCTTCACCCCGCCTCTCCCAGGGGCACGCACCGCCGACCTCTCCAGCACCACTTCAGGAGCCCGCACGTGATCCTCCGCCGCACCGTCCTCGCCGCCACGACTGCCCTCGCCACCACCACCGCCATGATCTCCTCAGCCAGTGCGCACCCCGGTCTCGGTAGAAGACCACGCAGCACGACCCCGCTGCGCCAGGCGTCCGCCGGCGACCAGCTGGCCGCTCTTCGCGAGCGCCGGATCACCAGCCGCAGCCTGCTGGAGCAGCACCTCGAACACATCGCCAAGGCGAACCCGAAGCTGAACGCCATCGTCACCCTCGACGCCGCCGGGGCCCGCGCGGCCGCCGACAAGGCGGACCAGCATCTCGCCACGACCGGCAAGCCGCTCGGTCCGCTCCACGGCCTGCCGATGACGGTGAAGGACGCCCTTGAGGTCAAGGGGATGCGCACCACGTGTGGGTCCCCCAGCCTGACCGACCACGTTCCCGACCGTGATGCCGACGTCATCGCGCTGCTGCGCAAGGCCGGCGCGATCATCATCGGCCACACCAACGTGCCCACCATGTGCCAGGACATCCAGACGTCGAACCCGATCTTCGGCAAGACCGTGAACCCCTTCGACGCCGAGAAGACCGCCGGCGGCTCCTCCGGCGGCCCGGCTGCCGCAGTCGCCGCGGGCTTCACCAGCCTCGAAGTCGGCTCCGACCTCGCCGGCTCGCTGCGCCTTCCCGCCGCGTACTGCGGTGTCTACGCGCTGCGGACCTCCCGTGGCGCCAGCCCGATCGTGCCCACCCGCGGCCACATCCCCCGCCTGCCCGGCTGGGACACCAGCAGCGACATGATCACGCTCGGCCCGATCGCCCGGAGCGTCGAGGACCTCGGCCTCCTCCTGGACGTCATCGCCGCGCCCTCACCCGCCGACCGCGCCGGCTGGAAGATCGACCTGCCGGCCCCGACCAAGACCAAGCTCCACCATTACAAGGTCGGCATCTGGGCCGACGACGCGTACTGCCGTGTCGACGCCGACACCCGCGCCCTTCTCGACCAGGTCGCCAAGCTCGTACGCGGGCTCGGCGCCACCGTCGACGACTCCACCAGGCCCGTCGACTTCGCCGAAAGCGACAAGCTGTTCCAACGCCTCATGTACGCCACGGCCTCGGCCACCGCCACCGATGCGGCGTTCGCGGCCGATGTCGCGGCGGCCGAGAAGGTCCCGGCAGACGACCCGAGCGGCCTGTTCCTGCACTCCCGCACCATGCGCCATCGCGACTGGTGCGTCGCCGATGAAGCACGCCAGAAACTCCGCGCGACCTGGGAGAGCTACTTCAACGAGCACGACATCCTCATCACCCCGGCTGCGCCCACGGCCGCCGTGCCCGACCAGACCAGCACGCCGGCGCCGCAGCGGTACATCACTGTCGACGGCAAGAAGCGCTCGTTCTACGACCAGACCGGCTGGCTCAACTTGACCGGCCCGGTCGGCCTGCCCTCCTTGGTGCTCCCCGCTGGCAAGACCGAGGCCGGGCTGCCGCTGGCCATCCAGATCATCGGCCCGTACCTGGGAGACCGCACCGTCCTCGAGGCAGCCAAACAACTCGCGTCCCGACTTCCCGAACCCATCCGGCCATCGGCGTTCTCGGTGTGAGTTCTAGGAAGGCAGGCCGTGTCGCGCACCGGGACGCAGGAACTCGCGTGCCCCGCGCAGCATGGTGTTCAGTTGCCGCTGGGTCGCCCGGCAGTCGAGCCGGACGTCGAGGGGACCGGGAAGAGCGCTTGCCGCTCGCAGGCCCGCGGGGATGCGAGCGGCGTCGAGCCCGTCCCGCTCGGCGATGAGAACGCCGAGTTCATGGCGACTCACAGCGTCGGCCCCGGCGAGATGACGGATGCCGGCCGCGTCGCACTCCGCCAGCTCCCAGAGGGCCGCCGCCAGGTCGGCGACGTGTACGGGACAACGGATGTCGTCGGTGAACAGGGCGCCGTTGACGACGCCGTCGACGAGGTGGTGCACGAGGCGTTCATGTTCGGAGCGGCCATTGCCCAGGATCAGCGACGGGCGGGCGACGACGGCAGCCGGATGCACGGCAAGGACACCGGTCTCCGCCGCGGCCTTGGCCGCGCCGTAGGGGGTGGTCGGGTCCGGAAGGGCGGACTCGTCATAGTGCACCGCGGCGCCGGAGAACACCGCGTCAGTGGATACCTGAACCATCCGGATCCCACGCCGCGCCGCCATCATGGCCAGGTGGACGGGCCCCGTTGCCGTGATCGCCCAGTCGGCCCCGCCGCTCGAGGCGTTGACGATGATGCGCGGGTCCGCCTCGGCCACGACCGCGTCAAGGCGGCCCACATCCCGCAGATCAAGGTGATGCCACGCGGCCTGGGAAGCGTCACCGGGCGCGGTCGCGTACGTTGCGGCCGCGCGGTGCCCGGCCGCTCTCGCTTGCCGGATCAGCTCGGCACCCAGGAAGCCGCTGCCGCCGACGATCAGAACTGTCATGGAAGGCACGGTAGATCGCGCTGGACGGCCGCCCCAACTCCCCCGCTGGTGAACACATCTGGTTCTGCGCCAAAGCGAACGCCGCCCTGCGTCTCGGAGAGCACGTCGGCGTACCGCTGCGCACGGACATCGTCGACGGTCGCCCCGTGCACACCGACGACTCCTACGTCGCGCTGAGCATCATCGACTGGCTCCTGCCCCGGCCGCTGCGACGGACTCGGCGCCAACTCCTCAACTGGTGCAGCGACCGCGCCACCCGTGCCGGCGCCTCCTGGCTGCGCCTCGACGCCTGGACCGCCAATAGCCGCCTGCACACGTACTACGTACATCTCGGCTTCCGAGACGTCCGAACCGTCGTCGCACCAGAGGCCCACGGATCAGGCTGGGTTGGTCAGCGTCCGGCTCGCGTAGCCGGGACGGGCCTCTCCGTACTGGGTGATCAGGAAAAGTGAGCGCCGTGGGCCGTGCTGTGCCGGATCGCGGAAGTTCATCTCGGCATCGAATTGCTTACCCGGCAACTCATCCGGCCGTTTCGACGAGCCAACGAAGAGCGCGCCCCAAGTGTGAAGAAAGTCGCTGAAGTTCCATCAGTGAGATCTCCTGCTTGTCACCTTCGTTGCGGGGAGGTGGTTGCGGCTTAGGCTCAGAGGGTAGAAAGTAGATACAGCGTCCCTCCCCACTACTCTTGGGGAGGGACGCTGTCATATGTATCTGCCGGGCGCGTCTGCGTCGAAACTCAGGTTGCCGGCCGGGTGGTCATCCGAAGCGACCGTGCTTCACATCGTCGACGAACGCCGCCCATTGGGTGGGGTCGAACACGAAGGCGCCCAGATGAGGTGCCTTGCTGTCGCGAGCAGCTATGTGTCCCTCTTCTGTCGTCTGCACCTCCAAGCAGTCCCCTTGTTGCGCCCCGCTGTAGGACGACTTCTTCCACTGGTGTTCCGGCAGGTCGTGCCGCATTTTTTCACTTTCTTCGGTTGTCACAGCTCTCGGCAGATTTCCGAGATCAGGTCGTTCGACTCCGATGTCGATAGCATCGACGACCGCAGCAGATCCAGTGAGTCTCTGTATTTCCGAATAGTCTTCTCCTCTTCCAGGTAGAGGGCTCCGTCCAGGTATTCCACCTGCACGACGTCGAGATCCAGTTGGTCGGGGTAGCTGTAGAGCGTGAATGCTCCGCTACTGCTTCCGGTGTAGCCCTGTTCGCTGAACGGCACGACACGGATTGCAATGTTGGGCTTTGCGCCGATCTCCAAAAGGTGGCGCAGTTGGCCTTTCATCACCTTTGCTCCGCCTACACGTTGACGCAGGACGCCTTCGGTCACGATGCAGAGGTAGTCGGTGAGCGTGTCCCTTTCGAAGACCTCCTGACGGCGGAGGCGAACGTTCGTGAAGAACTCGACCTCCTCATCGCCCAGAGCCGGATCGTTGGAGCTGATGACCGAAGCGGCAAACTCCTTCGTCTGAACGAGGCCAGGCAGGACCTGCGGCTGGAACGCAACGATGCGCTGCGCATCCTCTTCGAGGGCGAGCAGTTCTTTGAAGTCCTGCTCGAGCCTGTCGCCATGGGTACGCCACCAGCTGCGGCGCTGGCCCTCGGCCGACAGGGCGACGAGCCAAGCACGCGTCTTCGAGTCGGTCACGGTGAAGAGGTCCATCAGCGTTTCCAACTCAAGACGGCTGACGCGGTGACGCCCCGTCTCAATGCGGCTGATCTTCGACTTGTCACCATGGATGGCCTTGGCGGCCTGCTCCGGACTGATCCCGGCCTTCTCGCGCGACTCGCGCAGAGCGGTGCCCAACCGGCGCCGGCGAGCCGTACGTCGCGCTGGCTGTCCCACCTTCGTCCTCCTCTGCCGTTGTCTCCAGCCAGTGTGACGGACACCGACGCTGCAACGCTACGAGGGGGGCGCTTGTCCTTCATCAGACGCCAGTCCTGCATTTTGTAGCTCAGAGGGTTGCGGACGGCGTTAAGTTAGGTCCATCGTAAGTAGGCGGCCACGAAGCGCAACCGAATCGTGGCGGTGAACTGCCATGCCGAGCTTGATGTTGGCCGTCCCGACGGCGATGCCGCAGGTCAGCCCAGCGGTGTGTTGCCGAGACTTCGAGAGGCGAGTCCATGAGGTCAGATGGAGCCGAGGACGGGGAGATCCCCAGCGTCGTTCGGCGGGAGGACATCCCGTTCGACGCCGCAGGCCCCCGGCCTGCGTTGGCCGATCAGTTACGTCGTGACACGGCGCGGGGTACGGACGTTCGAGTTGCGGCCGGCCCGGGAGGTTACGCAGCAGACAGCACGGGGGTGGCCCCCCGGAGCGGGGCGGGAGCCGTCTGGACGCCGCCCGCATCACAGCTGTCTCGGATCGGCAGCCCGATCACCAAACAGCATCCCGTCGAACTCCCTGTCCGGACCGCGCGGCAGATGGCCCGGGTCAAAGGTCGCGTCGGCCTCACAATGCTGAACTGGCATGGGAGCGTTCCGGACGCGCTGCAGGTGCTGTCCGTGCTGGTGGATAACGCGCTTGAGCACGGCAGTACCCCGCGGCGCGGCGACAGAGCCCTGCGGGTGTGTCTGAGCATCACGGAAGCGCGGCAATTGATCGTCGACGTGGAGGACTTCAGTCCCGCGTTCCCCAACTTCCAGGATGTTCGAGTCGGGATCGGGGATGGCGTCCTGGTCGAACTCGTCCGGAGTAAAGCGATCACGGACTTGGCCTGGTTCGTCGACTCCGAGGCGGAGAGTAAGACCGTCCGGGCTCTCCTCACCGCCGGGGTGGTGCAGCCGTGATGACGCCTCCGCCCCCCTGGGTCAGCTCACCTCCCCGCACGGCATCCCCACGACACGGGTTACGCCTTCCCGTCCGGGGCGTCCCAGTAGCGTCCGAGCATCTCATCGACCCACGTGGGCACATGAACCTGGCCGCGGGGCCCCATGACCGGGAAGTACGGCGATACGTCGAAGACGGGCGTGCCGATGACCGCGTCGAAGTCCGTGACGTGCAGGTCTCGTCCGTCGACACGCACGAGCTTCGGGTGAGACACGGCGAGTTGGTTCGGGCGTCGGTGGTTGCGGTGGACGAAGGTTCCCGTGGCTGGCCAATCCGGGTTGTTGCGCGGGCTTCGAGCGTGCAGCGCCACGTCCGCCGGGCTGGCTCGGTGGAAGTGCCACAGGACCTCCAGGTGCGAGAAGTCCTCGAGACCCGCGAGGGTCTCCAGCGGGAAGTCCTCGTTCATGCGGATGATCGACTCCACACCGCCCTGGAAGTCGTCGACTGGGTCTGCATGGCCGGCGACGACCTGTGCGACGGCCGTGATCTCGATCCGCATCGGGTCGGGCATGAGTCTTCCCTTCAGCACCTGCACGGTCAGCCGTCCCGGCCCCGGCAGAAGGTCATTGGCGATTCAACGCGGTCAGCCTATGTCCCAAAGCGCACACCTCTCGTGACCGGTGAGGACATCGCCAACAGCGACTGCCGCCTGGGCGCGGGTGGGTCCTCGCGCCTCCGGGAGGTCGGGCGCCGCGGGTTACGCCTGGCTCAGCATGGAGCGGGCGCGGGCGTCGAGGTCCGCGGCGTGGCTTCCGGCCCGGTTACGGAAGGGCGACAGCGCTCGGCGCATCTGGACGACGGTCTCCTTCGCGCGGCCGGACTGCACGCCGGTCATAGCGTCGAGTGCCTGGCTCCAGGTGGCGCAGGCGATGTCGAGGTGACCTTGCTGGGCCTGAACGGCGCCGAGGTATCCGAGCGTGACCGAGTGTGTTCTGGCGTACTCGGCGCCCCGCGTCCTGACACTGCGGTTGAACTGGGTTTCGGCGCCTTGGAGGTCGCCGAGGTCGCGCAATGCGGCAGCGGTCTCGTGGGCGAGGCTGGCTTCGGCGAAGAAGCCCACTCTGTTGGGCTCGTCGTCTCCTTCGCCGGCCCTGCCGAGGTCCTGTTCCGCGCGCAGGAGTGCAGCGATGGCCGCCTTCCTCTCGCCGGCGGCGGCCAGGCCGCGGGCGTGCACGACACCGAGGAGCGAGCGCTCCCGCCAGCAGGCCTGGGCGTAGCGGCGGCTGGAGAGGGAAGCTTCGGCCAACCATACGGCCTGCTGAGGTTTCCCGAGGTCGACGGCCTGGTGGGCCATCGCCCGCAGGACGTGGCCGGCCAGGGGAGCGTCTCCGGCCTCTTCGGCGAGCTTCGTGGCGATCGTCAGCCAGTGCTGTGCAAGTGGATGTTCGCGCCCGTCGAAGGCGGTCCAGCCTGCGAGGTAGGCGAGCTCGGCGGCTGCGGAGGTCATGCCGCGTCGGATGCTCTCGGAGGGGAACCGGCCGCTCAGGAATTCTGCAACATCGGTACGGAGGTAGGCGACGAGCGCCGTGCGGCCGGCGCGTCCGCCGCGCTTTTGGTCACGGCGGGAGAATATCGCGGCCATCTCCTGAACGTCCTCGACGTCCTGGGCGGTGACGACGTAGCTCGACAAGGGCCGGCGCGTCCGGGCCCGGTCCATGGCCCGCTCGAACCACTGGTCCTGGGGAAGAGCCAGGGCGGCAACCGAGTAGACCGAGGTGGCCAGCAGTCGCCGACGGTCGATATCCATGTCCATGCCCCCGAGCGTCACCAGCGTCGTCAGTGTGTCGTCGCTCCACGCCGACTGCGGCTCGGGCTCGGTGTCCGGCGCCAGCCCGATGTCGGCAAGCGTGACGAGGCGACCGAGGCCACGGGAGAGCGTCTCGGCCAAGATAAAGGGTGCGCGCCCCTCTACCGGCGCCCCACCGATCCAACGGGCGATGTACGGCTGCGCCACGCTCTGGAGTTCAGTCGCTCCGTGCTCGGCCGCCACCGCTCGGAAGCGAGCGGCCAACTGGCGCTGGGACAGGCCCAGCCCTTGGATGACGCCTTCCAGCCGTGTGTTGCGCGTGCGCCCCATGGTGCGCCCCAATCCCCGAAAAGATCTTGTATCACGTGTATCGCGCCGGTCGGTCTGCCGGGATACCCACCGGCCCGCGAACACGGTTCTCTCGTGAAGACGATATTCCTCCAACGCCTGCGGCGTGCAAGGAAGTCGACGACCTCATCCACACGGGCCAAACCGGTGGCCAGAGCTGAGCGTGTGCTGGCAGGCGAGGAGAAGCGGCCGATGAACGTGCACTACCTGACGCGGAGGGCGCCTGCCTGCCCGGCAGCGTCCGCCGTCGTGACGCACCAGGGAACAGTCCTGTCGGATCAAGGAGCGTCTGCGGTGACCGAGCCTCCTCTCCACCACGATGGCGGGCTCGGCGCGGACCTGCCGCAGTTCGAGGCGTCGTTCCCCGCGGACCCCGCGGCCATCCCGCCCATCCGTCGCAGGCTGCGGGCCCTGTTGAACGAGGACGGCCTGGAGCACGTAGCCGACGACGTTGCCCTGATCTGCCAGGAGCTCATGGCCAACGCTGTCGTACACGGCTGTCGCAACCTCCCGTCTGGGACCACACTCAAAATCACCGTGACGTGGTCCGACGCCCAGTTGCGCGCCGTGGTGCAGGACCCGTCCGACGAGAAGCCCAGCGAGCAGGGGGCTTCGAGGAGCCGGACGAGCGGGCGTGGCCTGCGGCTCGTCGGCGCGCTTTCCGACCGCTGGGGCGTCGAGAGCGCCCCGGCCGGTAGCGGCAAGTCCGTCTGCGCGGAGCTCGACTCTCCCAGGAGGCGGGTCTCATGAGCGTTCACGCAATGGCCCGCCCCGCGAGGGCGGCACGAGGAACCGGGACCGCCATCCCGCAGACGCGCTCCCGCTCCGGCACGTCGCCGGTCCCGCCCGGTCACACGCCACCCCTCGATGTTGCGGCTGCCCGGGTGCGCACCGCGCCGATCGGAGCGAGGGAGGAGGCGTTCGGACACCTGCTGACACGCCTGGACGAGACCACGCGATTCACAGCAGTAGCGGAGTCCGAGACGACCGAGGACCTCCTAGAGGGCGTCCTGGGACATGCAGCCGCGCCAAACCGCACCCAGATTGACTCGTGGGCGCCGAGGCTGGAAGCCGTCCTGCGAACCCTGTGTGAGAACTCGGGACGGATCATCCGGCTCCACGGCCCGTCTGCGGAGGCCGCCTTTCGATACGGCCGGGAACTCCTGGGTGAAGCCCCGCCTTCCTCGGCGGACTTGGGCCGACTCCGGCGTCTGGCGCACGCCGTCTCGATGATCCTCGACCTCGCGGGAGACACGCCATGATCGACGCAACCTCGGGTCCAGGCGCAGTGAACGGACAAGCTGCCCCGGCCGACATCGGCGAGCAGCGCGTCGACGGTCTGCGGCCCGTGGACAAGGAACGTGCGGCCCATCGGGCTCGCGTGACCGGCGGACAACCGTCGGGCACGAAGCCGAGCATGTACCGCCCGGAACTGTCTCGGCGCCGAGGTGGTGCTGGCAGCCCCACGGGGCGCAGCACGGGCATCGGCCGGCGAAAGCGTCGAACGCACGCCGCCGCACTCCTCTTGATCGGGGACAAGGTGTTATCGGCGCTCGGATGGCGGCGGCACACCACCAACGCCTTCGATCGGTGGCGCCTTCGTCCCCTCGTCGCCGCGCACGCCGTCGAGGACCTGGTGGAGCGGGTGCTGGGATCGTCGCCGCTGCCCCGTGGTGACAACGACGTCACGCTGCTCATCGTGGGCCTGCGCCGGCAGTTCCCCCATCTGGAACGGCTTGTCGGGGATGCGGACCCTGACCTGATCCGCCTGTCACGCCAGATCCGTAAAGAGCGCCTGCCGGAGGGCCGCATGCCGCTGGTGATCCTTGCCATCCGGCTTGCGGAAATCGCGCAGGCCCTGATCGACGCAGCTCCGACCGGCGAAGTACCGCCTCGTACAGCTGCTCCGGACCCTCTGCTTTCCGAGCGCCATGCCGTGGGCGCCTTCCAGAGCCCCGCCGCCCGCGAACTCGGCGGAGCCAAGGCGGTTATCCCTCCCGCACTGGCCCGGATGCCTGCGCCGCGCTCCGCCCGAGCCGGCGCATCGCATCGTGGACCCAGTTCGACGGCCGAGCTGGTCAGCGCCGCGGCGGGTTCCCTGGGCGACTGCGGGCCGCCCGCATAGACCCGAGCCCGGCGACAGGGGATGCCCCGCCGCCGACGCTCGCCCGTGGGCTCCGGCTTCCGAATTCTGGGGGACTGCTCGGCATACCGCCGTCCTGTCCCGGGAGCCGCGAGTGAGGCGGCGACTCCCCGTCGCCGTCGTCCCGGCTGCCGCGGTCCCAGAGACACCCCGCGGCAGCCGGTCCCCGCCCTTCTGTCTTCCCCGCCCACCACTTCGTCCGAGGATTCATGACCCCCATAGACCGCTCCGGCCACAGGGCGCCGCGTCGCATCATGACGGTGCGCGCCCGCCTCATTGTGGTGGCCTCCGTCGCGATCACCGCGCTGCTCATCCTGGTCGTCGTCAACGCGGTGCCGGCCTGGGATCAGCAGCGGAACCTGCGCAACGACAGCACCACGGGCCGCCTCGGTGGTGAAGCGTCGCTGCCCCTGTTCATAGCGGCGCAGGCCGAGCGCAAGCTCACCGCCGCGTACCTCGCCCGTCCCTCCGCTGCCGCGAAGACGGCCTTGCAGGAGCAGCGGAAGAAGACCGATGCCGGCCTGGAGTCCTTCAGGCGCCTGTCCGGCACCGAGTTGCGCACCGACCAGCGTCACCGGTGGGAGTACGTCGAAGCGGTCTACCAGCAGCTCGACACCCTGCCCCGGGTGCGCAAGAACGTGGACGCCCGGGAGGGCGGGCCCGACGAGTCCACCGGCTACTACACCTCCCTGATCAACAAAATGATCAGCTTCTACCAGGCGTTGAGCGCGATGGACGACGGCCAGCTCACCCTGGAAACGCGGCCGTTGGTCGGACTCTTCTACGCCTCGGACGCCTTGGCCCAGCAGGACATGCTTCTCACCCAGGCCCGCGATTCGGGGCAGATGACGGACGCCCACCGGGTGGCCTTCGCCGAGGCGTACGGCACCCAGCAGGTGATGTACGAGCGGTGGATCGCCCCCTACCTGCCCGAGCAGGAGAAGGCCCTCTACGACCAGATCACCGCCAGCCCGGAGTGGAAGGAGATCCAGGCGGCGCAGCGGTCGGTCATCACGCCGCCGGCCGACGATCTCGGGAACGAGCAGATCGGCGACCGGTCTTCCCTCGCCCAGTGGGACGACGCGTACGGGAAGGTCAGCGGGCAGCTCGCAGGGCTGAACCTGCAACGGACGCAGGGGCTGCTCGCCCACGGCTTCCAGCGGGCGGACGAGATCCGCACCCAGGTCTTCCTCCAGGCCGCCGGAAGCCTGGCGGCGATCGTGCTGATCGCCGGGCTCATCATCTGGCTGATCCGTTCCATCTCGGCCCGGCTGCGTCAGCTGCGTCGGCAGACGCAGGAGGGCGCCGAACGTCTGCCGCAGGTCGTGGAGCGGCTGATGCGCGGTGAAGTCGTCGACTCGAAGGCGGAGTTCCCCGATCCGGTCGGCGGTGACGAGTTCAGCCACGTCCAGGCCGCCCTGGCCGAGGCGCAGCGCACCGCGGTGCGCCAGGCCGCCGATCAGGCTGGCGACCGGCGCGGGGTCGGCGCTTTCGTCGCGGCGGCGACCGAGCGGACCCTCGGGCACATCAACCGGGCCCTGGGCCACCTGGAGAGGGTGATGGCCCGGCCGGACGTCGACCCTGTCCTGCTGGATGAACTGATCACCATCGACGGGGCCGTCTCCGCCAGCCGCCGCCACCAGGAGCACGTCGGGACGCTGGCCGGCAGCATGCGACAGGACCTCTACGACAGGCCGAGGTCACTGCTCGACCTGGTCAACGACGCCGCGGTGGAGACCGGTTCTCCCCGGCGGGTGACCAATGAGGTCACCGACACCGCCTACGTCCCCCCGCAGCACGCGGCCGCCACGGTGAAGGTCATCGCTGCGCTGATCGAGAACGGGATCGGCTACTCCACCGGCGAAGTGACCGTGCGCAGCGTCAAGGCCGTGCACGGGTTCGCACTGGAGATCGAGGACGCCGGCTTCGGGATGTCCCAGGAGGCCGTCGAGGCCGCCAACGCGGAGCTCACCCAGCACAACCAGGCGACGTTCGAGGCCATGGCGCAACGGCAGGGCAAGCTCGGCCTGTTCGTCGTCGCCCGGCTGGCCGGCCGCCACCATCTGAGCGTGTCGCTCAGGCGATCCGCGTACAGCGGGATCACCGCCGTCGTCATGATCGACAACAAGGCGCTCACGACGATGAAGCAGGACGTCACCGCGCCGTCCAGCTCGACCCGTCCCGTACGGACGGCGGCTCCCAGCGCGACGGCCCCCGACGGGGTGCCGTCGCAAGTGCCCCTGCCTCGTCGGCGGCAGCCGGCCCTCGACCCGGCCGCCGCTCATGCGCAGCGGCAGGCCGAGCATCTGGGAGCCGACACCCTTCCCGTGGCCACCGACGCAGACGCCGCTCCTCTGCCGCGCCGCGCGGCAGGCCAGCACCTCAACCCCATCCTGCGCGGCGACGCTCACTCCCCCCAGCAGCCGGGCGCACGGGCCGAGTCCAACCCCCAGCGAGTCGGCACCGACTGGGCGGACTTCCAGAGCGGAACACAGCAGGCCACCGAGTACGACCCCCACCGATAAGGACGAGAAGACACCCATGAACCCCGAGATCCAAAACCTCCTCGACCAGCGCGTCGGCAAGATCGCTCACGTGCTCGGAGCGGTCGTCGTGACGGAGGACGGCATCTTCCGCTACATGAGCGGCTGGACGAACGTGGCCGCCGACCCCTCCAAGGACAAGTCCGCTGAGGCAGTCCGGAAGGAGCTGGGAGAGCACCTGGCCGCCATGGCCAGCGGCATGGCCATCCTCGCCCAACGGCAGGCCGACTACATCCGCGGCGGCCAGATGCTGCGCACGGTGGTGGAGATGGAGAACGGCTGGTGCGTCGCCAGTCGCGCCGGCGTGCACAGCGTCATCGCCGTGCACGCGTCGAAGGAAGCCACGCTCGGACAGCTCGGATTCGAGTTGACCGATCTGGCCGCCCAGCTCGGCGGGATGCTGGACGTCGAGCGCCGGGAGCTGGCAACCGGCGAGCACAACGAGACGATCCTGTGACGGCGGCCTCGGGCGGCCGCCGGACGCGGCCGTACGCCGCAACCGGCGGCCGCACCCAGGCCCCCGACGCCACGCTGAGCATCGACACCCAGATCACCGCGCACACACGCCGCGAAGGGCGGCTGCTGAGCGAGCAGCATCAGCACGTCCTGGAGCTGTGCTCCGAGCCCAGGGCCGTGTCGGAACTCGCCGGACTCCTGCGGCTGCCCGTCGGGGTCATCACCGTCCTGGTCTCCGATCTCCAGCAGCACCAGTCGGTGACCGCCCGCGCCCCGGTGGACATGTCGCGCAACGACAACGTCACTCACCGCCTCATGGAGCGCGTACGCGCCAGCCTGCAGGCCCAATACGAAGAAGAAACCAGGGGGACACGGGGTGCCAACTGAACCTGCTCCGGAAGTCGTCAAAGTTGTCGTTGCCGGCGGCTTCGGGGTCGGCAAGACCACGTTCGTCGGTGCGGTCAGCGAGATCGAGCCGCTGAACACCGAGGCCGTCATCACCGAGGCGAGCGCGGGGATAGACCGCACCGAGGGAGTCGAGAGGAAGACCACCACCACCGTTGCCTTCGACTTCGGCCGACGCACCGTCGACGGCATCACCCTGTACCTGTTCGGAACACCCGGGCAGGACCGGTTTTGGTACATGTGGGACGACATGGTCCGCGGCGCCGTCGGCGCCATCGTCCTGGCCGACACACGGCGGCTCGGTGACAGCTTCGCCAGCATCGACTTCTTCGATGTCCGCGGCGTGCCGTACATCGTGGCGGTCAACGCCTTCGACGGCGCTCCCGCCTACAGCGAGGGCGACCTGCGCGCCGCCATGGAGCTGCCGCCGCTCGTCCCCCTTCTCCAGTTGGACGCCCGCGAGTCCGGCTCCAGCACCCTCGCGCTGATCACGCTCCTCAAATACCGGCTCAACCAGCCCGTGACCGCCTGACCCGGAGGACTTTCATGCCCGCCTTCGCTCCCTCCAGCTCCCTCCCCCTCTTCACCGACGAGCTCCTGGCCGACCCCTACCCCGCGTACGGCACCCTGCGGAGCGCCGGCGCGGCCGTGCACCTGGAGGAGTACGGCGTGTGGGCCATACCCCGCCACGCCGACCTCTCCGCGATCCTCAAGACGCCGGACGTCTTCGGTTCCGAGGGCGGGATAGCCCTCACCGCCCTGGCCAACCAGGAGATTCTCGCCGGCACGGTCCTCGCCTCGGACGGCGCTGCTCACGCCAAGCTCCGCCGGGTGCTGTCCAAGCAGCTCGCTCCTCGCGCGATGAAGGCCTTGGCCGGCCGCATCACCGCCCGCGCCGAGCGCCTGGTGGACGAGTACACGGAGACCGGCCGGTTCGACGCCGTTGCCCTTGCCCGGCACATGGTCTGCGACACCGTGATGGAGCTGATGGGCCTGCCCGACGCGGACCGCGAGGTCCTGCTCGACGGCGCCGCCGCCACCTTCGACGTCTTCGGCCCGCATGGCGACCGCTACCAGCAGGCGCTGCCGCTGGCGTCCCGCATGGTCCAGATACTCCACGAGAAGCTGATCCGCGAAAGCGTGCCCGCAGAGTCATGGATGGGGGCGATCTTCGAGGCCGTCGACGCCGGACAGATCGAAGAGGGCGAGGCGGTGCCCCTCGCCTCGGCGTACACGGCCGCGGCCATCGACACCACCGTCCTCGGCCTCGCCGACTGCCTCGTCCAGCTCGCCCGGCACCCCGAGCAGTGGCAGATCCTCCGCCGCGACCCCATCCGCTGGGCCACACCCGCCTTCCACGAGGCCCTGAGACTCGAAGCCCCCATACAGGGGTTCGGCCGCATGGTGACGAAGGCCGCCGACGTCGGCGGCGTCCACCTGACTGAGGGCGAGCAGGTGTGGCTGCTGTACGGATCGGCTGGCCGCGACCCCCGCCACTGGGGAGACGAAGCCTCCGACTACGACATCCGGCGCCCCCGCAACGGTCTGCACCTCGCCTTCGGCGGCGGCCCTCACCTGTGCGCCGGGATCCCACTTGCCGAGCTCCAGGCCCGCGCCGTCCTGCGTGCCCTGGCCGCCCGCTGCTCCCACCTCACCCCCGACGGCGAGCCGGTCCGCGTCCTCAACAATCTCCTGCGCGGCTTCAGCAGCGCGCCGCTCGCCGTCGAGCTCGCCCCCCGTACGACCTCCTCCGAGGCCAGTACGCCGGAGACCAGCCAGCAGGGAGCAGTGACATGACCCTTGCGACCCTGCCGCGCATCACTCCCGGGCCGCCGCCCCGCACCGCCGAGCCTGACCGGTTGCAGCATGTCGGGCCCGGGTGGGAGGTCCTGTTCATGCCGGCGCCGCTCGGCCGACTTGTGAGGGGTGCCCTCGCGGGGAGACCGGCGCGGGCTGCTCCCCTGGGCTGGGTCTTCGCGCACGCCGGTCAGTGGGGGATTTTCCTTCCCGAGGAGTCCGACGATCCCGCGTGGCCGCCGGGCACGACCTACCTCAAGGCGGGCGCGAGCGTCACGCTCCCTCCGCTCGGGGCCCAACAGGATGGGCAGGACTGCGCCTTCGGGTGGGTGAGCCGGGACGGCAGCCCTCTCAGCCGGCCTCTGCTGGTCCACCCCGTCGTCACGGCCCTCGCCGCCGACCAGACCCGCCTCGCCACCGCCACCCGGTGATCCCGGGCGTGACCGCGGCCCGCCGTACCGAGTCACCGACGGACACCGCCTTGGGCAGCGCCGAACACGCCGAGCAGATCCTCACAGTCTGACCAGGAGATTCCCGTGCAACCCCCCAGCGCTCCCTCACCTCCAGACCTGGCCACCGAACGACGCAGCCCTCTCTACATCGCACCGTTCGAGGGCGAGTTCGCGTGCGACGTCACCGTCCTGTTCGACAAGAACGGGCACGTCTACTTCGCCGACGAACGGCCCGAGGACCGGGATGTCGACGGCCTGCTGTGGGAACGCTGGGGCGGGACACCGACCGGCTCATTGGACTGGGCCGCGCACCACCCGGGGCGCCAGTGCGAGGTGATGGACGGTCGGCCGATGTGCGGAGTCCACAAGGGCGAACCGGACCGGGACGAACGCGGAACGCTCTGGCTCCTGCACGCCGATGAGAACGCCCAGGCGCTCCTGACTCTCTCCAACAGCATCACGACTGCCACGCCTGCGGTCTGCGTCCCGTGCGCCCGGCGCGCGCTGCGCGCGTGCCGGGAACTCCAACGCGGGTTCATTGCTCTGCGCGTCCGCGAAGCCCCGGTCATTGGCGTGCGCGGCACCCTGTACTCGCCCACCGAGCCCCCGTTGCCCAACCAGGTCGTCCGCTTCGGGGATGACGCCCTGCACCGGCTGGTCGCCCGCCAGCTGATGCGCGAGCTGATCAACGCCGAACTCGACGAAACCACCCTTACAGCGTCTGACTTCCCCGCGCCCGGACCGGCCGGGGCCGTGCTGCCGGGTCCCCGCCCGGTGTGGGGGTGATGAAGATGCGCAAAGCAGCACTCTTCGACCTGGACAGCACCCTCACCGACCACGCAGCGGCATTCGCCCGGTGGGCGGAGGAGTTCTGCGCTTCCACCGGCATCCCAGTGCCCGAGCTGATGCGAGCCGAGACGTGCCATGCCGGCGCCCGTCACGCGTTCTTCGCGGAGATCAAGACCGCATTCGGGCTCCGGCGATCCATCGCGTCGCTGCACGCCGACTACCGGCGTCGCTCGGCCGAGCTCGTGCCCTACCGTCCCGAGGTCTGCGCCGCCATGCAACAACTCGCCGACGACGGCTGGGAACTGGGCGTCGTCACAAACGGGGCCCCCGACACGCAGAGCCGCAAGCTCGAAGTCGCCCGCCTGACCTGCTACTTCGGCTCGGTCGTGATCTCCGGCGAGTACGGCGTTCGGAAACCGGGCGAGGTCCTGTTTCAGATCGCGTTGGACGAGCTGGGTGTCGATGACCCCGCCCACGGCGTGATGACCGGCGACTGTCTCGTCGCCGACATCGGCGGTGGACAGCGTGCGGGACTGCGCACCGTGTGGATCGCCGACGGGCGCACACGTCATGACCTCGACCCTGAACCCATTCACGTTGCGCAGGACGTGGTGCAGGCGGCCGCCTGGCTGCTCGGCAACCCGCCCCGTCCGGCTCGCACCTCTCCCCTGTCGCTCCTGGGCGGGTGAATCAGCTGTGCGAGGCAAGGACATCGCCCGGCTGGCCACCTTCGTGATCGCCATCGCGGTGATCATCACCGCCGCACAGCTGCATCCCCCGCCGTAATCCGCGCTGAGGTCGGGGCCGCCTGCCCTTTGCTGCGCCGGCCTCACCGCACCACCCGGCGCCCGCGTCCCGCGGGCGTCGAGCCGCACGCCCCGACAACCACCACGGTCCCCCGCGGACCACTGACCAGAACGGACTTCCATGGCTGGGCGTATCGAGGACTACGCACTAATCGGTGATCTCCAGACGGCCGCACTCGTCGGCCGCGACGGGACGATCGACTGGTTGTGCCTGCCCCGGCTCGACTCGGAGGCCGTGATCGCCGGACTTCTCGGCACCCCGGACAACGGCTACTGGCGTATCGGCCCGTCGGTGTTCGGAGTCGGCCCGAGCCCTGCGGCCGACCGCCGTTCCTACCGCGGGGACTCGCTGATCATGGAGTCAGAGTGGGACACCCCGACCGGCACGCTGCGGGTCACGGACTTCATGCCGCCGCGCACGGACGACGACGACAGCCCGCGCGTGGTCCGGGTTGCCGAAGCCGTCACCGGAACCGTCACCGTCGACGTCGCCCTGTCCTTGCGCTTCGACTACGGCCGGGTGGTGCCCTGGGTTCAGAAGACCGACGACAACCGCATCTCCGCGGTTGCAGGCCCTGACTCGGTATGGCTCGACACCGAGGCGGAGACCCACGGCGAGTCGCTGACCACGCGCTCCCGCATCTCGCTCGCCGAGGGCGAGCGCGTCACGTTCACCCTGAGCTGGCAGCCCTCGTACAAGGGCCCGCCGGGCAGGCTGGATGTCGACCAGGCCTTCGAGGACACCGAGAAATTCTGGGCGGACTGGGTCTCGCGGTGCACCTACAACGGCCGCTACCGGGCCGCGGTCATCCGCTCGCTGATCACCCTGAAGGCGCTGACGAATCCGCTGACCGGGGGGATCGCCGCAGCAGCGACCACCTCGCTGCCGGAGGAGATCGGCGGCGTCCGTAACTGGGACTACCGCTACGTCTGGCTCAGGGACGCCGCAAAAATCCTGTCGAGCTTCTTGCGGGCCGGCTACCTCGACGAAGCCCGTGCCTGGCGGAAGTGGCTGCTGCGCGCGGTCGCCGGCGACCCGGAGAACCTGCAGATCATGTACGGCATCGCCGGGGAACGCGAGATGCCGGAGACCACGCTGGACTGGCTCGTCGGCTACGAGAAGTCGGGCCCGGTCCGCATCGGCAACGGAGCCGCCGGCCAGCGCCAGCTCGACGTGTACGGCGAAGTCATCGGAACCCTTCACCTGGCCGCTCAATGCGGTCTCGAACGTGACGAGACCAGCAACACCCTGCTGCTCGAGCTCGTGCAGTCAGTCGAGATGCACTGGGGTGAACCTGACGCGGGCATCTGGGAAGTACGCGGCCCGAACCAGCACTTCGTGCACTCAAAGGTGATGGCCTGGGTCGCAGTCGACCGGGCCGTCAAACTCGTCGAGAGCGGCCACGCCGACGGCCCCGTCGAGCAGTGGAGGCAGCTCCGCGACACGATCCACCTGGACATCTGCACCAACGGATACGACGCCGAACGCAACACCTTCACCCAGTACTACGGCAGTCACGAACTCGACGCCGCACTGCTACTCATCCCCCAGGTGGACTTCCTGCCGGCGGACGACAAGCGGGTCATCGGCACGATCGAGGCCGTCCAGAGGGAGCTCTCCACCCCTGACGGCTTCCTCCTGCGCTACCCGACCAACGGCGACGACCCCGGTGTGGACGGGCTGCCGGGAGATGAGGGTGCGTTCCTCGTCTGCGCGTTCTGGATGGTCAAGGACCTCGCGATGATCGGTCGCCACGACGACGCGCGGACCCTGTTCGAGCGCCTACTCGACCTGAGCAACGACGTCGGGCTGCTGGCCGAGGAGTGGGATCCGAACCTGAAGCGCCAGCTCGGGAACTTCCCCCAGGGCTTCAGCCACAAGGGAATCGTGGAGGGAGCCCTCGAACTGGAACTCGGTGAACAGCGGGCATCGCTCCTCGCGGGTGCGTCCCGATGAGCCTGAACGCCACTGCCGAGGGCTTACCCACAGCGACCGCGCCCGCCACGGATCCCGTTGGCCACAGCGCCGTTGCCCACAAGGACGTCACGGTCTTGACCACCGACCGCGTCGACCGCGCCTTCCATGACGACCTGAAGTCCCACTACGCGCATCACCCCGACATCGCGGTCGTGCTGGTGGCCGGCCGCGTCACCGCGCACGACATCGTCGCTGTCGCGCCGTACGGCGTGGCGGCGGTGGTGCGATCCGCCGAGCTACGCGATGATCCGGACCTCCTCACAGGCGTGAAGGTCCTGGTGGCTGACGGCGGACACCGCCTTCCCAGCGGTGTAGGCAGCCGCATTCGGACCGCCGCGGCCGCGCCGGTGCGGCGGCAGGCGCTCGGTCGGCCCGGCGTCCTCTTGAAGCCGCCGGAGGTCGCCGTCCTGACCCTCGTGGCGGAGGGTCTCACCCGTGCAGGCATCGCTCGGCGCCTCCGTCGGGGAGACGAGCATGTCCGGTACACGCTCACGAGCATCTTCGGGCGGCTGGGCGTAGAACGGCGGGCCGAGGCAGTTGCATACGCCGCCCGCGAAGGGCTTCTGTGGGGCCCCGACCGGGAGGCGCGGTGAGCACTCCGCCCCCTCGGCCGGCACACGCCGGAGCGCTCGTCGCCGCTACCTCGGCACCGGCGCCCTCACTGCGCGGCCACCGCAGCTTCCAGGCGTACCAGCTGGGCGAGGCCACGGCCCTGGCCGGCTCGTCGGTCTCCGCCGTCGCCCTCCCCGTAATCGCGGCGATGGAACTCGACGCCACTCCGGGCCAGGTCTCCGCCCTCGCCTCCGCCGTGATGGCACCCGGGTTCCTCCTCGCCCTGCCCGCCGGGGTGGCGGGCGACCGCTGCTCCAAGAAGCGGCTGATGGTGGGCACCGACCTGACGTCGGCCGCGGTGGTCGCGGTGGTCCCCGCCTGCTGGGCCGCCGGAGCGCTCTCCATGCCGGTCCTGTACTGCGTGGCCCTCCTGCTGGGGGCGCTCACCGTGCTGCACCAGGCCGCGGCGATCGCCATCGTGCCGGAGTTGGTGGAACCGCACCTCGTGCCCGAGGCCAACGCACGGGTGATGGCGGCCTTCGCGGTCGCGGGATCCACCGGCACCTACGGCGGGACCGCCGCCGTCAGCCTGCTCGGCGCCGCCCGCTGCCTGCTCCTGGACTCGGCGTCCTACCTGATCAGCGCTTGGTGCGCCTCGCGCATCTCCACCGTCCGCGGTGCACGGCATCCGGCCGGGCCGCGCCCCGGGGTGATCACGTCGATCCGTGAGGGCATCGCGCACGTCCTGCGCGATCCGCTCCAGCGGCCCCTGGTCCTGACGATGGCCTACCACGCGTTCGCCGAGGGGGTCGTTACGACCTACTTCGCCTACTACCTGCTGACCGAACTCCACTACGGCAGTGCCGGTCTCGGACTGGTGCTGGGCGCCGTCGGGGTCGGCAGCCTCGGGGGCGCCCTGGTCGCCCGCCGGCTGGCGGACCGGATAGGACCCGGTGCGGTCCTGCTCGTCGGCTTCGCCGCGTACCCGATGTGCGGAATACCGCTCCTTCTTGCCCGCTCGGGCCCCGGGTGGCTGACCGCTCTGGTGTCCGCCAGCGTCGTTCAGGCGGTAGCGGTCACGGCGGCCGCGTCCACACAAAGGTCGATCCGCCAGCAGCTCTGCCCGCCTCACCTGCAGTCCCGGGTCCAGCAGACCTCCGTGTGGCTGGTCGCCGGGGCCCGCCTTCTGGCAACCGTGACGGCGGGCGCCGTCGCCGCCGTGCTCGGCGTGTGGGCCGCGCTACTGACCGGCATGGTGCTGCTCCTCGCCCCGGTAGCCCTGCTGTGGATCTCCCCGGTCCGACATCTGAAGGTCATGCCCGTCCACGCCACGGCGCTGCCCGCCCCCACCGAGCGACCGCTGAAGGAAGGCGAGCGCCGTGTCCACTGATCGCGGTCGGCGCGAAGCCGTCTCCTCCCTCCTGCGACGAGGGCAAAGCCCTCGCCGAAGCCCATCTCCTCCCTGCGTTCCCGCCCCGAAGGGATGCCCCGTGAAGGCATTGCTCCCACCGTTGCGCTCTGCCCGATCGCGGCGCTTCACCGATCTGAACGGCAGCCCGCGGACGCCTGACCGCCCGACCGGCCATGCCGATCTCTCCGGCGAACCCCCGGCCCCGCGGGCAGACGCTCGCACCGGGCGACTCCTCGCGATGTCCCGCCAGCTCCTGGCGGCCACCCATCTCCGGCTGCTCACCATCGCGGAGTACGCCGTACTCGTCCGCCTCCAGGGCGCTGGGCAGTACGGCGTGGAGCACCCGGCCGCCGCCTTCCGGGACGACGGGACCATCCGAGTCCCCGACGGACCGGCCGCCCTGCGCCCGCACCCGATGGCGGGAGAGCCGGCATGAGCCAACTCCTGGAAAGCGCCACCAGCGTCGATGAGTCGCTCCTGCTCGATCGCCGCTCCGCGCCGACGCCGGTAGCCGCGGCCCGCGAGAGGCGCCCCGTTTCGGCGGTGGAGCGCTCACGCTGGCTGAGCGTCCTGCGCCTGCGCATCCTGCGCTCGCTCACCACGGGCATCTCCGGCCCGCCGCGAGTCGCCCTGTACGTCCTGGTCAGGGACAACAGCAGCGCCGCCGACCGGCGCGCGATAGCGCTCGCCCACGCCGGGCGGGCGGGCTTCGAAGTCGCCGAGACCTACGTCGATGACGAGTGGCAGAGCGACCCGGGGGCCCGTTTCGCCTTGGGCCGTGCCTACGCGGCGCTGCGCCGAGGTGACATCCACGGTCTGGTCGCCGCCTCACAGGTCGACATCTCCTCCTGCGACTCCGTGTACGAACAGGAACTTCACCGTCTGCAGGCCGCAGGCGGCTTCCTCGACCTCGCCCTCGACGAAACCCGAATCTGAACAGGACACGTCATGTCGAAATCCACGAACTCCTGCGCGTCTGACGCCGCTCCCGCCGCAAGCGGGAAGGCGCCGTCGGTGAAGCCCGGCCAGCGCCTCACCGGCGAGCGCGCGGAACGCTTCGGCGCCTACGTCGTCTCGCTGTACTCCGAGCCCGAGCCCTTGGCGATCCGGGCCATCTGCGAGAAGACCGGACGTTCCTACGGCAGCATCCACCGCATCCTCAAGGACGCCAAGGTCACCATGCGCAGCCGCGGCTACCAGAAGCCGTCCGGCACGGAGGAGCACCGTGACGACGTCGAATGAGATCAGCGGGAGTGCCTGGCTGTCCGGCCTCGTCGTCCAGGCCCGCGACGTCCACGGCGGCCTCCACCATCACGCGGCTCCGCAGCAGCTGCCCACACCGCACCAACTGCCGCGCCTCACACCGCACTTCGTGAATCGCACAGAGGAGATCAGCACCCTGGACGAGGCACGCCGCGCCGGCAGCAGTCTGGTGGTGATCACCGGACTTGTAGGGGTCGGCAAGAGCGCCCTCGCCACGCGGTGGCTCTCCTCCACCACCGACGCGGCACGGCCGGAGCTGTACGCCGAGCTGAGCGGACTGGCTGGCCCGGCCCGGCCCGAAGACGTGCTGCAGCCGTGGCTTCGCTCCTTCGGGATCGACCGTCCGCCGGCGGGGTTGCGGGAGCTGAGCGCCTTGTGGCGCTCGGTCACGGCCGCCCGTCCGGTCTCGGTCCTGCTCGACAACGTGAGCGACGCCGATCAGGTGCCGCCGCTCCTGCCCGCCGGAACGTCCAGCATGACCGTCGTCACCAGCCGCCGGTTGTTGTGGGAGCTGGCGGTGGACGGTGCGGCGGCTCTCTCGCTCGGCCCTCTCGACCCGCGTTCCTCGATCGCGCTGCTGGCGCGTTTCACCGGCGAGGAGCGGATCGCGGCCGAGCCCGAGGCCGCCTCCCTCCTCGCGGACCGGTGCGCGCACCTGCCCCTTCCGCTCGTCCTGGCCGGTGCCCGGCTGAAGTTCCGGCCCGGCCGCAGTCTCGGCGCGGCGGCCGGCGCCCTTGTCCACCCTCGTCGTGAGGACCCCGTACGCATGGCCATCTCCGCTGGACTGACCGAGACCTACGCCTCCTTGGGGGCGGCCGCGCAGTACGTGTACCGGTCGCTGGCCCTCCTGCCGGTCGGCGCCGTCGATGCGGACATGGTGGGCGCCGCCTGCCGTCTGGAGCGGGACGACGCCGAGCGGCTGCTGGAGGTCCTCGCCGATGAGCAGCTGCTGACCCCGGGCACGTCCTATGTGGGCCCTGGGCCGCTCTACCGGATGGGCGCGGCCGTACACGAGCACGCCCTCGGTCTCGCCGAGCGGCACGACGGGCTGGAGGAGCGGCAGAGGCTGGTCGGGCGGCTGTGTGAGTGGGTGCTCGCGATCGCCACCCAGGCACAGCGTCTGCTGACTCCTTCCCAGGCCACGCTGCGGAGCCATCTGCCCGCCGGGGCAGATGCCCCGCCTGTCTTCAGCGACAGCCGCGGCGCGATGACCTGGCTGGAGGAGCGTGAGTCCGACCTCCCGGCCGTGCTGGAGGCGGCCGTGGCCAGCGGCGCGGACGAGCTCACGTGGATGCTCGTGGATGCCTTCTGGCCCCTCTTCCTGCGCCGCCACCCCTACGCCCTGTGGATCCAGGCGCACGAAGTCGGAGTCGCCGCCGCGGGTCGTACCGGAAATGCCGCCGCCGTACGCCAGATGCTGCTCTCCGGAGCAATCGGCTTAAGCTCGGCCGGCCGCCTGAAGGAGTCGCTCACCTGGTACGGCCAGGCCCGGCAGGCAGCACAGGCCGAAGGCGACGTGCGTGACGAGGGGCAGGCGCTTCTCGGGATCGGCGCCTGCCACCACGAGGGCGGGCGCCCCGCGCAGGCCGAGCCGTACCTCACCCAGGCGGTGGCCTTGTGGACGTCCTGCGGCTACCGGCGCGGCGTTGCCCTGGCGACGGTCCTGCTGGGCGAAATCTCCCTCACCCGCGGCGAGTCGTCCGAGGCTCTTGAGCGGTTCGCCATCGCGCACAGCGTCCTCGCGGGCATCGGCGACTCCTACGACGCGGCTCGCGCGCTCGCGCTGCAGGGCCACACCCGGGTCCTGCTCGATGATCTCGAAATCGGCGTCACCGAGCTGCAGAACGCGCTGACGGTATTCGCCGCGGCGAACAGCACCCGCTGGCAGGCCCGCACGCTGGAGATGCTCGGCGGTGCCTACCGGATACGCGGGAGCGAGCACGCCGCCCGGGACTGCTTCCGGCAGGCCGCGGAACTCGTCGAGGTGATCCGGCCGGAAGAGGCGGAACGGCTGCGCCGACTGGAGGGCGACCGATGACGGCCGCATCCCCCGTGCCGGGATCACAGACAAGCAACACCATGCGCGACGCCACCGTTCACGGACCGACGATCCAGGCAGGCAGCATCAGCGGCGGCGTCCACTTCCACCAGACGCCCTTCGGCCCGCCCACCCCGTGGCAGGTCAGACCGGTGCCCGCCTCCTTCACGGACCGCACCGAGGACCTGGAAAACCTCACCGCTTGGATCCGCAGCAGGTCGCCGTACGTCCGCGTGGTGGCCGTCCACGGGCCGCCCGGAGTCGGCAAGAGCACCCTGGCCCAGCGCCTCCTGGACGAACTCCGCGACGAATACCCCGGCGGACAGCTCTACGTCGACCTGCGCGGGCACGACCAGGCGGGCCCGGCTCGGCTCGACGAAGCCCTAGGCCAGCTGCTGCGCTCCCTGTACGGCGGTGGCCTGCCCTCCGGGGTGGAGGAACGTGCCGCGTGGTGGCGGTCGGTGACGGCCGAGCGCTCCCGCCGGCCGATCGCGATGCTCGTGGACAACGCCGTCCATGCCGATCAGGTACGAGCCCTGCTGCCCGGCGGACGCGAACACCTGCTCGTGGTCACCAGCCGGACGCCGCTCACCGATCTCGGCCGCGACGGAGCCCGCCACCACCACCTTCAGCCCTTCTCCCCCGCCGCCGCCCAGGAGTACCTGGCGGCCGTGGCCGGCGAGCAACGCGTCGCCGGCGACCGGCGGGCCGCGCACGCCATCGCCTCCCTGGCCGTCGGACTTCCTCTCTCCCTCGCCCTGGCCGGGACCGTACTGGCCTCCCACCCCGACCGCTCTCTGGCCGAGCTGGCCACCGCACTGACCCACAGGCGCCAGCAGGTCCTCGCCTCACCTCACGGCCTCACCCCCTTCGGAGTCGCCATGAACAGCTCCCTGAACGAGGCCTACTGGGGCCTGCCCCGCCCTACCGCCCGCGTCTTCCGCAGCCTGGGCCACCTCTTCCCCTACGACCTGGACGCCGGCGTAACCGCCGCCGTCTGCGGCCTCACCCCGCAGGAGGCTGAGGACGAGCTGGCCGCACTCGCCGGCGCAGGACTCCTGATTACGGCACGCGAGGACGCGGCCAGGGGCGCGGTGTACAGCTTCCACGACGAGGTCCGCGCGTACGCCCGGCACCGTGCGGTGACCGAGGCCACGGACGGCGAACTCGACGAACAGACCCGCCGCGGTCTCGACTTCTACCTGGCCACCATCACCGCGGCCGAGTACCTGCTGACGGACACCCACCGCCGCCTGGCCCGCGACTACCGATTCGAGCCGGACGGCCCCGCCCCGTTCACCAGTAAGGACGGAGCGGCCGCGTGGCTCCACGCCCAGAGCGACAACCTGCTGCCCGCAGTCCGCGCCGCGGCGGCGGCCGGTCTTCCCCGAACCTGCTGGCAGCTGGTCCACGCGCTGTGGGCCTACCTCCGCCTGGTCCACGACCACACCCTCTGGTTCGATGCGCACGAACTCGGCCTCGCGGCTGCGCGCGAGTGCGGCGACCGGCTCGCCGAGCAGGAGATGCTGAACACCTGGGGGGTCGGCCTGCGCGGGGACAACAAGGTCGAGGCCGCCGTCGAGCGGTTCGAGCAGGTACTGCAGCTCGCCCGTGCCGACGGCGACCGGCGCGGCGAGGCCCAGTCCCTGCACGAGATCGGCGCCACCTACCTGGCCGCCGACCGCATGGACGCCGCCCGAGTCCCGCTTGAGCAGGGCCGCGCGCTACGCCACGCTCTCGGCGCCGAGGCCACCGACCCGCACGAACAACGCACATACGCCCGCGCTGTCGCCCTGAGCGACACCGCCCTCGGCCAGGTCGCCATCGGTCTCGGTGACGCTGCCGGAGCGATCACCCGGCTCACCACGGCGCGCACGACGCTCCTCGGCGTCCAGGACGCCTTCGACGCGGCCCGAGCCCTGGCCTGGCTCGGGCGCGCGCACGCCCTGGCCGGCGACCACGACACCGCCGAGCGCGAGGGACAACAGGCCGTCGCCGAGTGCACCGCAGCCCGCTCCCCGCGGTGGACGGCCCGCAGTCTCGAACTCCTCGGCCGCACCCTGCAGGAGTCCGGCCAGAGTGCCCAAGCCCGCGCCGCGTTCGAGCGGTCGCTTGAGATCTACATGTCGGTTAACCCGCGCGACGCCGACCGCGTCCGTCGGCAGCTCCCCGCCGTTTCATGACCCGCCCTGCCTGTCCGAGTCCTTCCGGTGGCGGGGGTCGCCACGTTCGCAGCTCACGAAGGAAGATCATGGGCGTACAGCCGCACTCCAGCTCGGTCACCAGCGGAGGGGAAGCTGGACGAGGGTATGGCAGCGTCGGTATCAACGTGCCGTTCGTGCCCGAGTTATGCGACGGCGTGCAGGAGCTCAGGCACGCCTTCCGCAGTCTGGTACGGGGTGAAGGCGGGGGCCAGATCGCGGACGAGTTGAACGCACCGTGGTGCTCCGATTCGTTCTGCCAGGTGGAACGCTTCGAGGGCGTCGGCAGCTGCTGCTTCGGGTTCGCGACGGCTGAGGTGGCCTTGCGCCCGGTAGGCGAGGAAGATGCCACGGGTCTTGTCGCGACTGGCCGGCAGGAGGGCTTGGCCTTCGGCGATGAGCCGGTGCGCCTGGGCGGTGTCGCCGAGGTCGAGCAGACAGCGGCCCGAGTCGACCGCGAGGTCGGCTTGCGACATCCACGAGCACCAGGCGGGGATGTCGCCGTTGTCTCCGGCGTCGAGCAGTCGTTCGGCCGCGTTCAGCGAGTGCTGGGTGGCGCGGCGTTCGCCGAGCGCGGCTTGGGCGCGTGCCAGCCGCAGGTGCAGCAGGGAACTGGCTGCGGGGTGGGTAGTGCGGCGGAGGGCCTTGGTGAGGATGCCGGCGGCGGTGGTGGGATCGTCCCGCCAAGAAGCCTGGTAGGCGAGATCGCTGAGAAGAGCCGCGCCCATGTCCCGGTCGTCCCCGGCGTGAGCGTTGTGCAGCCCAGCGATCCAGTACCTGCTTGCGGCGCCGTGCTGGCCATGGTCGAAGCGGATCCAGGCGACCGTCTGGGAGAGGCTGGCGGCGAGCTTGTGCAGGCGCGCTCCCACGGGGCGGGAGTAGCGCTGCTCGTCGATCAGGTCGGTGACGCGAGCGAGGTGTGCGTCGTAGAGGGGCGCGATGTGCTGGCGTTGCTCGGTGGCCAGCGCGTTGAGGCGGGCGCTCGTCTCCTCCAGCAGGGCCACGACATCCTCGCCCACCTCGGCTCCGGGCCGTGGGGGCCCGGCGGCGAGAGCCGTGGGTTCGGTTCCGGCCCAGCTTCCGGCCAGGACGATCAGTGCGGATCCGGGGATGGCGCTGAGGAGGGTTCGACGGTCCATGGTGTGCAGGGCCTCTCGCAGAGCGGGCACGGAGTTGGCGTGGCCGAGCGGTACGACACCCCTGTCGATACGAGGAAGCCAGGCCGGCCAGGCGGCAGGGTCGACGTCACCGGCCGGGATGCCCAGGACCTCCGCGATGTAGGTCTGGGAGACGGCGTCGGGCCGTACTCCATTGACCTCCCACTTACGCACCCGGGCTTTGTCGACGCCGGAGCGAAGCCCGCGACGACGGGCAGCGCCGTGCACGGCTTCGGCGAACTCAACGCGGGTGAATCCCAGCGCGATTCGCAGCGCGGCCAGCGGGTGGGGTGTGCGCTCGTCCTCGTCCACGACGAAATCCAATCAGGCAGGCACGGCCTGAGCGTACTGCCGCAGGCGGCAAGACTCCCGCGAGACTCCCGCCAAACCCTGTGGGGGTACGCACAGTTGGCCGACACTCGATCACCCCAGCGAACTTTCAAGCGCTGCAGCGCATCACCCCGGTTCCGTCTGCGCGGTGCCCCTGTGCGCACCCGGCTGCGTCCCTCGACGCCGAGCAGGTGCCTTGCGAAAGGACTTCCTCAGTGATCAAGCAACCCTTGACGGTGGACGAAGTCGTCGGCGTGGCCGACCGTTACGCCGCTCTCGGTTTCCAGACCCGTGGAGATCTCGGGCAGCACTTCCTGCGGACCCCGGATGCGGCTCACGCGCTGCTGGAGCGAGCGGGCATTCCGGCGGGAGCGCACGTGCTTGAGGTCGGAGCGGGGCTGGGCACGCTCTCGTCCGCGATCGCGACCGCCGGACACCGCATCTGGGCTGTAGAGAAGGACGAGCGTCTGCGAGACCACCTGACGGAGCGGCTTGCCCCGTTCGGGGCTCGGGCCCGTGTCACCTTTGACGACGTACGCCGCGTCGACCTGGACGACGGACTGGATCTCGGCAGCGCGCTGGTGTCCATCATGCCGTTCGACCCCGAGCTGTCCGCCGACCTGATCCGGCATGTGTTCACCTGCCCCCGCGTGGAGTACGGGCTCGTGGTCGTACCCAGCGCCAGCGCCCAACTACTGACCAAATGCACGGACTTGGTCGTCGAAGAGGTAGACGGCATCGCCCGGTCCTCCTTCTGGCCGCCTGCGCCCACGGTGCTGCGGGTCCTCGCAATCAGCCGGCGGTCGACATGCAGGAGCTGATCGCCACGGGCTGCTTCCACTCTTCGCTGCCCGACGGCCACCGCGCCCTGTCGGCGCTGCGCACCGCACGGAAGGCCGGGGCCCTCACCATCGACACCGGAGACTTCTTCTCCGGCAGCGCCTTCCACACCTACTCCGCCGGCCGCGTGGAGGAGAGGCTCCTGGCCGAGCTGTACGACGCGGTCGTCCCCGGCAACCACGACCTGCCCGACCTGATGCGACTGCGCCATCCCGAGACGTTCCCTCCGGTCGTCTGCGCCAACGTTTCTCCGCCGAGCACCTTCGCCGGCCGGTGGACGGCCGGGCTGGTGCTGCACGGGGCGTCACTTCGGGTCGGGATCGTCGGTTATCTGGGCGAGCAGGCGTACGAGGCGATTCCTCCGGCCGAGCGCGCAGGGTTCACCTATCGGGCCCCGACGGCCACGCTGATCGGCGCCGAGGCCGATGCCCTGCGGTCGGCGGGGGCTGATGTGGTGGTGGGGGTGAGCCACAGCGGCTTCCTCGCCGATGTCGCCGACCAGGAGTCCAGGTGGCCCCTCACCACGGTGATCGCCTCGCACTGCCACTCGCCATGGACGCACTGGACGAAGCAGAACCGGCACGTGGTCAAGCCGGCTGCGCAGGGCGCCGGCCTGCTCCACCTCGGCCTGGGCGTCGACGATCGGGTCAGCGTGCGCCACGACAGCCCCACCACGAGTAGCCCGGCGCAGGCGCTGCCCGGTATCGACGCCGAACTCGCAGCTTTCGCGGCGTGGGGGGCGCATCCCGTGGGCCGGCTCGCGGCCCCCCTGCCCGAGCGGGAGGACATCGCCCGCCTCCTGGCGGCCCGCGCGCTGCTTGGGACGGGCGTCGACGCCTTCATCCTCAACACCTACACGCTGCGCGGGGGACTGCCGTGCGAGGTGACCCGGGCGGCGTTGTGGGCCTGTGCGCCCTTCGACAGCGACCTGGTGGTGCTCGACGGCACCCACCGGCCGCGTGCCCTTGCCGCGCGGGCTCGGGAACTGGGCGAGGACCTCACCGTCGCTCCCGCCCCGGCAAGCGAGGAGCCGGGACGCGTCGCCACCACCGCCTACCTCGCCGAGCGCCTCGGACTGCCCGCCCGGCCTCCTGCCCAGCCGTGCACGCTGCACGGCGCCCTCGCCGCCTGCCTGGAGACGTCATGACCGACCTGCTGAATCTGAACGCCCGCGAGCTGACCTGCGGCCCGATCGCACCGGATGCCTTCGCGTACGCCTTCGACGGTCCCGGCGCGGGCCGCGCGCTCGTCACCTTCGAATCCCAGGAGCACGACCACAATCTGGACCTCGCGCTGAGCCTGCTGTCCACCCTGGGCACGGTCCTGGCCCTCTACCCGGACCGGGGCTGCTGGGACGAACTGTCGGTCCGCGATGACGTGGACCCCGGACGCACCCACGGCGTGGGCGAGAACCGCTTGCATGTCGACCTCGTCGACCGTGACCGAACACCGCGCCTGATCGCCCTGTACTGCGTGCGCGCGGACCCGGCCGGCGGCGGCGCCTCTGCCCTGTCCGACCTTCACGCCGCTGCCGGGGACCTCGACCAGGCCCACCGTGACCTGCTGCGGCGGCCGGTCTTCTCCTACTTCACCGACCACGGGGTGAACGGCGTCGGCAAGGGCCTGGCCCGCTTCCCCGTCCTGCCCGAGCATCTCGACGGCAGCGAGCCGATCCGGTTCACCTCCAAGATGCTCCCCCACCTTGAGCGCGGCGAACTGGTGGACAGCGACACCCCCGAGCAGGTCGCGACCGCGTTCGATCGTCTCGTGGCCGCCGCCGAGGCCCGGCGGACCAGCGTACGACTGCAGCCCGGTCAGCTCCTCGTCTTCGACCAGTGGCGCTACGCCCACGGCCGCATGCCGCTGGGCCCCGGCCAGAGCGAACTGCCGCCCGGCCAGCGCCGACTGCTGAAGCAGGCCTACGGCCACCGCCCCCAACCGACCGGAGGAGCACGATGATCCTCACCGGACCCGCCATCCGCGAGGCCGTCACCAGCGGGACGATCACCATCGACCCGTTCGAGCCGCGCCTGCTCAACCCCAACAGCTACAACTACCGCCTGGGAGCCCAGCTCGAAGAGCTCGTCAGCCGGCCGGCCGACCCCACCGTGCCCGCCCGCACGCGCACCATCAACCTGACCGCCGACGGCTTCGTGCTCCAGCCGGGCACCGTCTACCTGGGCACCACCGTCGAGACGATCGGCAGCGCGGACTTCGTCACCAGCCTGATCGGCCGCTCCTCCCTCGGCCGGCTCGGCTGCTTCCTGCAGATCTCCGCCGACCTCGGCCAGCTCGGCGCCGTGCACCGCTGGACCCTGGAGATCACCGTCGTCCAGCCCCTGCGGATCTATCCGGGCATGCGCGTGGGCCAGGTCTCCTTCTGGCAGCCGTCCGGGAGCCGTGCCCCCTACCACGGGCACTACGGCACCCTCAGCGTTCCCGCCGCCTGGTCCCCCCGCGCGGTCGCCGGCCACGGCGCCACATCCGCCCCTCTCCTCCAGGAGGTGACCGCATGATCCTCACCGGCCCCGAGATCACGTCCCGCGTCAAGGACGGCCACATCCGCATCGAACCCTTCGACGCGAGCCACGCCCAGCCCAACTCCTACGACTTCCACCTCGGCGAGACCATCGGCTCCTACACCGGCCACGTCCTGGACTGCGCCCGCGACAACCCCTTCGAGCAACACCCCATCCCCACCAGCGGGTTCGAGCTCCAGCCGCACCGCATCTACCTGGCCGCCACCCGGGAGCGGATCGGCAGCGACCTCTTCGTCCCCATCATCCGGGCCCGTTCCTCCATCGCCCGCCTGGGCCTGTTCGTCCACGTCACCGCCGACCTGATCGACCTCGGCTCCTTCGGCCAGCTCACCCTGCAACTGCACGCCGTCCAGCCGGTGCGCATCTACCCGGGCATGCTGATCGGACAGGTCACCTTCTGGGAGGCGACCGGCGAGCGCGTGCTGTACGACGGCAAGTACCAGGGCAGCCGCGGCCCGCAGCCCTCCAAGGCCCACCTCGACTTCGAGGCCCGGTGAACAGCACCGCCGCCCTCAGCGGCGAGCCGAACGGTCCTGGGCCCGCCGGGCAGGCGGAGCGGGTGGTGGCGCTGGTCGCCCACCCCGACGACGCCGAACTGCTGTGCTACGGCACGCTGCGCCGGGCTGTGGCGGCCGGGGCCACCGTGACGGTGGTCGTGGTCACCCACGGCGCAAACGGCGTCTCCCTGGCCGACGCCGCCGACGGGCGCCGGCTCGGCACGGACGACCGGGCCGAGGAGGTCCGCGCGGCCTGGCACTCCACCGGCATCCAGCTCACCTTCCTCGGCCTGCCCGACGGCGCCCTGGTGGCCGACCGGCACCTGATCTCCACCGTGGAGGCCGAACTGACGCGCCTGGGCTGCACGCTGCTCATCACCCACAGCCTGAACGCCGACACCGACCACCAGGACCACCGCGCCCTGGCCGGCGCCGCCGCGAACGCCGCCACCCGCGTGGCCACCTGCCACACCGTGCTGCACGGCGAACCCCACGCCCCCCGCTCCGCCTTCACCCCCGCCGTCCTCGTCGACATCACCGAGCACCTCGACGCCAAGGTCACCGCCCTGGCCGCACACCGCACCCAGGCCGGGCGCTGGTACCTCGGCAAGGACTACACCCACCACCGCGCCGCCCAGGCCGGATGGCACCTGCGCCCCGCGGCCGCTGCCGCGGGACGCGCCTACGAGTCCTTCGAGACCTCCGTGCTCACTCTCTTCCCCCAGGAGGAACGGCCGTGACCGTGACCTACATCGAGCAGCCGCCCTTCGCGCCCTGGCTCGGGTTCTGCGAAGCCCTCTTCGCCTGCGACACCGTTGCCCTCTACGACGACGTCCCCTACACCGACGGCGGCTACCAGAACCGCAACCGGATCAAGACCGCCGACGGCGTGCGCTGGCTGACCGTCCCGGTCACCCGCGCCCCCGGTCGGCTGATCCGCGACACCCCCATCGCCTCCGGCTTCGACGCCGACAGCATGCTGCGCACGATCCGCCTGGCCTACGCCCGCGCCCCGCACATCGACGAGGCGCTGCACGTCCTGCGGCCCGTCCTCGGCGCCGGGCACACCTGGCTGGCCGACCTGAACCTTGACCTGCTCACACAGATCCGGACCGCTCTCGGCGCGCCCGCGCGCCTGCAACTCACCTCCGAGCTGCACATCGACGATGAAGACCGCACCCGGCGTCTGGCCGCCATCTGCGCGGCCACCGGCGCCGAGATCCTGTGGGCGGGCTCCGGCACCCGCACCTACCTCGACACCACGGCCCTGGCCGAGCACGGCGTCAGCGTGCGGTGGAACGAGTACGCCGACCGCCACCCGGCCTACGTCCAGGCATGGGGCCGGCAGGGCTTCGCGTCCAACCTGTCCGTCATCGACACCGTCAGCGCTCTGGGCTGGGCGGGCACCACGGCGCTCCTGCGCACCGGCCTTGCCGCCTACCTCCAGCAGCACGCCCCGAAGGAGGCGACCGCATGACGCGCCCGCTGATCCTCACCGGCATCGACCTGCCCCTGGAGCCCTCGTGCGGCTCGACCATCTGGTGCAGCGACGTCTACACCCGCCTGACCGGCCACGGCTACCGCACGGTGTTCGCGCACCTGCCCGGCAGCGGAACCTGGCAGCACGGCTTCACCGACACCGCCGAACTGGCCGCGCAGAAAGCACCGTACGGGCCCGGCTTCGACGCGTACGCCGACGCGCTCACCGACGAAGTCCGCGGCCTCGTAAGCGAACACCGGCCTGACCTGATCCACGCCCAGCACCTCGGGTTCGGCCTCGCTCTCGCCTTCGCGCGGGCGGCCGGGCGCACGCCGATGGTGTCCGTCGCGCACGGCACCGACGTCATCGCCGCCACCGAGCACGGGCAGGCGCGAGCCGTCCTGAACGAGATCGTCGACGCGAGCGTGCGCGTCATCGTCCCGAACGCGGCCATGGCCGACGAGGTGAACCGGCTCACCGACGGCCGCCACACCGACCGCCTGGTGGTCGTGCCCTGGGGTGTCCCGCTGCCCACGGCACCGACCGCGCATCCGCGCCCGGGAAAGCACCTGCGCCTGGTGCACGCGGGCCGCCTGGACGCCAACAAGGACACGGTCACCGCCATCGAGGCTCTGGCGCGGACCACGGGACACGAGCTCACCGTGATCGGCAGCGGCAGCGAACTCGAGACCCTCATCCGGCGGGCCGCCGACCTCGGACTCGCCGACCGTGTGACGTTCGAGCCGTTCCTGCCGCGGCAGGACCTGTTCAAGCGGTTCGGTGACTTCGACGCGATGCTGTTCACCACCCGCAAGCTGGAGGCCTACGGGCTTGTCGCCGTCGAAGCCCAGGCGTACGGCCTGCCCATCCTCTACAGCGACGTTCCCGGACTGCACGTCACGCTCGGCACCGGCGGTCTGAGCTTCCCACCGGGCGACGCAGCCGCCCTCGCCTCGCTCATCGACAACCTGGCCGCCAGCCCAGCCACGCGGCAGCTCCTGCACCAGGCGGCCGTCGCCAACGCCCGCGGCTACGACGTCGCCCACACCGCGGCCCACCTCACCGCGCTGTCCCGTACCGCGATGGAAGGCGCCCGATGAACGACGTCCCGCTGTACGCCAGCCGCCTGTGGCCGCCGGTCAGGCCCCGCACCGGCGACACCTCCGCCTCCACCCTCGACCTGCTGCACACCCTCGGCTTCATCGCCCGCACCGACGCGACCGGCGTACACAGCCTCCTGCCGCTCGGCGTGCGGGTGCACGACCGGCTCACCGCCATCACCCGGCGCGCCTTCGAGCAGCGCGGCGCCCTGACCTTCGCCCCGCCCACACTGCAGAGCCGCACCCTGTGGGACCAGACCGGGCGCTGGGACGTCTACCGCCGCGAAGGGGCGCTGCTGACCGTGGCCTCCTCCAGCGGTGAGGAGATGTGCCTGGCCCCCACCTCCGAGGAGATCGCGGCCGCCACCGTCCGCGAGCACCTGCGCTCCCACCGGGACCTGCCCGTCCGCCTGTCACTGAGCACCGCCAAGTTCCGCGACGAGCTCTCCCCGCGCGGCGGGCTGATGCGCGGCCGCGAATTCACCATGGCCGACGCCTACACCTTCGACACCGGCCCCGACACCATGCGCGAGTCCGTCGACTTCCTCAACCAGGCCTGCACCGCGGCCCTCACCGGCATGGGCCTGACCGGTACCTTCACCGCGCCCGCCGACGGCGGCAGCATCTCCTCCGGCCCCAGCACCGAACACCTCGTCCTCGCCGACAGCGGACAGGGCACCATCGTCGCCTGCACCCACTGCGGCAACCGCGGCGACGGCGCCGTCGTCGCCGCCCAGCCCCCGCCGCCCGGCCCGGACCCGGTCGTCAACGTCATCGCCTTCACCCTCACCCTGCCCGACGGCACCACACAGACCGCGACCGTCGCCATCCGATCCGACCTCCACGTCAGCCCCCGCAAGATCGCCGCCGCCACCGGCGCCGCCCGCGTCGACCTCATCGACCCCGGCCTTCTTCCCGACCTGCTCGGCAAGAAGGCCGGCACCCTCACCCCCTGGGACGCCACCGACGCCGCCGACGTCCTGCCCCTGTACGACTTGTCCGCAGCCGAACTGGACACCTTCGCCATCTCTGACGGAGACACCGGGCTCCGGACCGGCGTCCGCTGGAGCGGCACCCGCGGTCTGCCCGCGCTGCACCCCAGTGGCGTCGACCTGCACCACGCGACCGAACACAGCGGCTGCGGTACCTGCCGCCAGGGCCGCTACAGCCTCCTGCGCGCCGTCGAGGTCGCCCACGTCTTCGAGCTGGGCACGCAGTACGCCACCCCGATGAACCTCCGCTACAGCGATCCCGCCGGTCGCCCCGCCACACCCTGGATGGCCTGCTCGGGCATCGGCATCACCCGATGCCTCCAGACCGCCGCCGACCTCAACCGCGACCGGCACGGCCTGCGATGGGCACCGGGCACCGGCCCCGCCGACGTCCACCTCGTGGTGCTACGCGCCGACCAGCCCGACATGCGCGACCGCGCGGACCGTCTCACCCGCAGCCTCACCGCGCGCCGCGTGAGCGTGCTCGTCGACGACCGGCCCCTGCCCGCCGGCGACAAGCTCCGCTACGCACGCCTCCTCGGCCTGCCCCACGCGGCCGTCCTCTCCCCCGACCACCCCGATACCGAGATCGAAGTCATCGCACGCTCCACCGGACGCACCACCCGTTCCGATCTCAGCCAAATCGCCGACCAGAATCCTTTCACACCCACATAGATCCACTGCGGTAAACAGCCGAAAATGCAGGACGACACCGGCCTCGGTGACGTCTCGAATTGTCATTTCAAAAATCGGGAAACGGGCTTGCAGTTCAATCGGTCCGTGCGGCGGCGGAATGTTTTCGCTCGGCCGCACGGACCCGTTGACCGCAGGCGACAGGCGGTCTAGCGTCCTTCCCATCGCAACTCGAAACGGGTCGTAGCTCAATCGGTGGAGCACGGCAAAAGCGTTGCCGAGGAGCTGGTTCGAATCCAGCCGACCCGACCAATTAGCCATATTCAAGGCGACAGAAGAACGCTCCCGTGGTGAAACACGGTGCGGTCATTGCAGAAAAGGGTCCGATGAAAATCGCCATCACGGGCGGCGCCAGTGCCGGTCACGTTGTTCCGGCCCTCGCTGTCGCCGGCCAGCTCCGCGACCGCGGCGCCGAGCTGGTCTTCCTCGGGCGCGAGAACACGATCGAGCACGACTACGCCCAGCGCGCCGGCATCCCCTTCCGTCACGTCCCGTCGGCCGGGCTGCGCCGCCACCGCTCCGCCAGCAACCTGCTGATGCCGTTCACCGTCGCCCGGGGCATCGTCGCCGCCTTCACGGCGCTGCGGCGCGACCGGCCCGACGCCCTGTTCTCCAAGGGCTCGTACGTCTCCGTGCCTGTCGGCATCGGCGCCGCCCTCGCCCGCGTCCCCGTCGTCATCCACGAGAGCGATCACTCCCTCGGCCTGGCGAACAGGATCCTGGGGCGCCTGGCTACCACCATCTGCCTGAGCGTCCCTGCCTCCGGCCCGATGCCGCGCTGGATGCGCGGCAAGACCCAGGTGACCGGGCTGCCGCTGCGCGCGGACCTCTCCGACGCCAAGCCCGAAGGGCTGCGCGACCGTCTCGGCGTTCCCGCCGACAAGCGGGTACTGCTGGTCTTCTGCGGCAGCAGCGGATCGCAGCGCATCAACAGCGCCATCCGCACCCAACTCGCCGCCCTGTCCGAGCGGTACAGCGTGCTGCACGTCGTCGGCAAGGGCAACCTCGACCCCCAGTTCGCCGACCGGCCCGGATACTGGCAGCTGGAGTACCTGCACGACGACATGCCCCACGCGCTGGCCCTGGCGGACCTCGTCATCGGCCGGGCGGGAGCCACCACCCTGGCCGAACTCGACGCCCTGGAACTGCCCGCCGTCCTGGTTCCGCTGCCCGCCTCCGTCAGCCGCGGTGACCAGCTCGACAACGCGCGCGCCTACGCCGCTCAGCACCCGGAGCGCTGCCGCGTCGTCGCCGACGAGCAGCTGACCGACACCGGCGTACTCGTCCAGGCCTGCGCTGCCCTGTCCGCCGTCCCCCGCGGCGGACAGGGCGCCCGTCCCCGGTCGGAAGCCGCAGCCGAGCGCGTCGCTGATCTCGTACTGCAAGCGGCGGATCAGCACCGGTAGCGCAGGGTCAGTCGTGGTTGCCGTACATGTCGCGGATCTCCGCCTCGCTTTCGCCCCGGTAGGTGACGTGCCAGTGCATGTGCTTCGACTCCTGGTACAGGCCCAGGTTCGTCGTCACCGAGCACGCCCCGTGCTCCTTCTCCACTCCGGCGGCCACCTCCCGCACCACGGCCACCACCTCGTTCAGCAGACCTTCCTCAGCGTTGCCGAGGTCAGTGAGCGAGGGGACGTGCTCCTTGGGGATCACCACGATGTGGACCGGGTACGAGGGGTTGGTGTGATGAAAGGCCAGGACCCGTTCGGTCTCCTTCACCCTCTCGATGGGTACCGCGCCGGCCAGCGCCTGATGGCAGTAGAAGTCGGAGACGGTCGCGGTACCGGTCACAAGCGCACACCTTCGTTGGGCAGGAACGTCGGAAGGGCGCCAGCCCCACCATGTCGTCGGGGCAGCGCCCACCACAACGAATCCCCCCGCCCCCCCCCCCCCCAAAACACCCACCAC
>NZ_JBHXMF010000020.1:0-34568 GCF_042721055.1 Streptomyces sp. NPDC058470 | reverse complement strand
GGGTGTGGGTGGTTTAACTTTAAACACCCCCACACTTTGGGTGGTATGTACCGTGGGAGGGCCCCCCCCCCTATTGGGGCGGGGGCCCGCCCCCGACGACAGCGTAGCCACCGGCCACCCCGCAGCCGAAATCACCCAACTCCCATCCTCCGAACGGGTGTTCGTGCATGTCGGTCGCTCGCCTCCGGAGCTCTCCCGTAGGCGAGAACGGATCCAGCTCGGTCCCGGCGGCGTCGGCGAGATCCGCGCAGACGGCGAAGGCCTCGCCGCCGGGGCTGTGGATCTCACGGCAGACCTGTTCCAGAGCCTCGGCCGGGCGAGGAGCGCCACGGTCGCCCCCAGGCGCGCCAGCCGGTGTGCCGTTGCCCGCCCGATGCCGCTTGACGCGCCGGTGACCAGCGCCGTGGCGCCCGTCAGTTCAGCCCGTATCGGCAGCCTCTTTCTGTTGTCTTCCGCTGTTCGCCAGGCGACTGACCGTATGGGCGCCGCCCGGTCGGCGCGCTGTGGCGCGTGCATCGCCACAGCCGGGATCTGGCAACGCCACACCCCGGGCAGGTGCACGGACTGCTCGGCCCAAGAGCGGTGTCAGGGTTTGGAGTTGAGCGTCCAGCAAACCCTGACATCGACTCTGTCCAACGTTGTTGCTGGCCAGGGGAAGGGACCACGAGGCTGTGAGCGTGAATGTCAGCGATGTGCGAGGGAGTGGTGACATGCGGAAACCGCAAGTCCGGGTAACGGTGAACTCCCGCTGCAAGCGGAGCTGCTACTACTGCCGGCCGTCGGGGGAGGCCGTGGCCACCGAGTCCGGCACCGACCTGGCGCCCGAACATCTGATCGCCGTCGCGAAGGCCGTCCGGGCTCAGGGGGTGGAGAGCATCAAGCTGACCGGCGGGGACCCGGCGCTGTACGGGCCGCTCGTCGAGGTCGTGCGCCAGCTGCGCCAGGATGCCGGCATGAGCGAGGTCGAGGTGATCTCGCGGCACCCGAGGATCGGCGAGCTCGCGCCTGCGCTCGCTGAGGCCGGGGTGACCCTGTTCAACGTCTCCCTGGACACCCTGGACGCGGGACTGCATCACGAGATCTGCGGCGTGAACGACCACGCTGAGGTGCTGGCCGCGATCGAGGCATGCGTGGCCACCGGCGTATCCGTGAAGGTCAACGTCGTGGTCATGGACGGGATCAACGCCGCGGAGATCGACCCGCTGATCGCGTGGTGCGAAGAGGCCGGGGTCGAGAGCGTCAAGCTCCTCGACATCATCAAGGACCTCGGCGAGGGCAGCGAGAGCTTCGCCCGGCGCCTGGAGATCAAGCGCAGCCGGAACCTCCCCGACCTCTACGTCTCCATGGAGGAGCTCGCGGGCGACCTGCGCGTGCGGGCCATCGACGAGGAGACGGTGCAGCAGGGCGGCCTCGGCCACCCCATGACGGTGTTCACCATGCCCTCGGGCACCAAGGTGGTCCTCAAGGACTCCACCGCCGGCGCCTGGTACGGGTCGGTGTGCCGCGGCTGCCCGCTCTTCCCGTGCCACGACGCGCTGATGGCGCTGCGCCTGACCGCCGACGCCCGGCTGCAGTTCTGCCTCCTGCGCGAGGACGTCCTCGTCGACCTCGCTCCGCTGCTGGAGAAGGACGACCAGGAGGCGCTGACCGCCCAGGTGGAAGCCGCGTTCGAGATGTACGCCGACGCCTATTTCCGGCCCGGCGACGCCACTCCGCAGGACCTGCTGGAGGCGCACCGGTGAGCGGCGTGTTCATGGGCCTGCCCTCCGGGCTGACGACCGTCCCGTCGCCCCCGGCCTCCGAAGCGCGGGAGGGCCTGCCGACGGTCATCCTGGTCTATCCGAAGATCGACCACGAGAAGGACTACGTCTACTTCTGGATGCCGTTCTCGCTGCTGACCATCGCCAAGCCGCTCATGGAGAGCGGCCTGGTGAACGTGGTTCTGTTCGACGGCAACCAGAAGGACGCCGCGGCGTGGGAGCGGCTGCTGGACGAGCACCTCGGGCGGACGGTGTGCATCGGGGTCAGCATCATGACCGGCGGCGGGCAGATCGGGCACGGCCTGGAGATGGTGCGGGCCGCCAAGAAGCGCCGCTTCTGTCCGCCGGTCGTCTTCGGCGGGCCGCACGTCAACGTGCAGCCCGAGCAAACCGCCGCGCACCCGCTCGTCGACGCCGTCCTTCAGGGCCCCGGGCAGAACTCGATGCTCGAGTACGTGAAGTCGCTCCTTGGCCGCGTGCCGCGCCGGCTGGTCCCGGGCCTGCGGATCGACAACGGCGGGTGCGTGATGTGCGGACGGGTGAACCCGCCGCGGACCGGGAACCTGGGCGCCTACCCCTGGACGCTCCTGGACGTCGCGAAGTACATCCGGAATGACCCCACGGTGGCCACCCGCACGCTCAACTACGTCTCCAGCCAGGGCTGCGTCTACAAGTGCCAGTTCTGCTTCGAACTCACCTACCAGCGCAAGTACTCGGCGATGGCCGCCCAGGACCTCCTGGACGACGTGGTCGCGCTCAAGGCCGCGTACGGCATCAACGGGGTGAAGTTCTACGACGCGGACTGGTTCGTGAACCTACGCCGGTCCATCGGCTTCTGCGACGGGCTGCTCGATCGCGGCGTGGACATCCGGTGGGCGGCCAGCATCAACCCCAACGACATCCTCAAGGCCCGCCGCGCCAAGCTGCCTCTGTTGGAGCGGATCGCGGAGAGCGGCTGCTCGCGGCTGCTGATGGGCGTGGAGTCGGGCAACGAGCGCGTGCTGGCCGATGTGGTCCGCAAGGAGATCACCCGCGCGAGCATTCTCGACGTCGCGGCGGACATCGCCGCTCACGGCATCCTCGGCTCCTACACGTTCATCGTCGGGTTCCCCGGCGAGAGCGACGCGGAGATGGAGGACACCTACTCCCTGATCGAGGAGCTGCGGCAGCTCAACCCGCAGCCCGAGACGCGGGTGCACCTGTTCGCCCCGTACCCGGGCACCCCGCTGTGGGAGCAAGCCCTGGAAGCCGGCTTCGTCCCGCCCGCCTCGCTGGAGGAGTGGTCGGGCTTCGACTACTACACCTCCCTGACTCCCTGGACGACCGACGCCACCGCAGCCCGAGCCCGGGAGGCGACCCAGATGCGGCTGGCCCCCGCCCGCTGACACCCCTTACCGTCACGCTGTGCACCGGAATCATCACCCCTCGGGCGATCCGGTGCACGGCGGCCGGCCCCAGCCAGAGGAGACCTCGCTTGAGTACCGCACGTGTTCTGCCCGCCCCGCTCACCAAGGGCGACCGCATCGGCATCGTCACCGTGTCCGCGCCCGAACCGGCTCAGAACCCCGACCAGTTCGAACGCGGGCTTAACGCTCTGCGCGGCCGCGGGTTCGAGCCGGTCACCGCCGCCCACGCGCGGGACACCCACGGCTACCGGGCCGGCAGCGAGACCACTCTCCTGGACGACTTCCACTCCTTCATCGCCGACCCCGACATCGCGGCCGTGGTGTGCGCCGGGGGCGGCAAGACCGCCAACCGGCTCCTGCGCGGGCTGGACTACATGCTGATCGGCGCCCACCCGAAGCCGATCGTGGGGGTGAGCGACCCGACGGTGCTTCTGAACGCGATCACCGCCCGGACCGGCATGCCGACCTTCCACGGGCCCGCTGTCCTGTGGGACTTCGGCTCCGCCGATGCCCCGGCAGCGACCGGCGATCACTTCGCGGCCGTGCTCGCCGGCGAGGCGCACGCCGCCCGGATCGACGCCCCGCTGGGGTGGGCCCGCACCGGATCCGCGCAAGGGCCTCTGGTCGCCGGATGCCTGTCCTCGCTGCGCTGCCTGCTCGGCACCGTGTGGGAACCCCAGTGGCAGGGGGCGGTCCTCGCCTGGGAGGACGCGTTCAAGCCGATCGAGCAGCTGGACCAGACCCTGACCCATTTCCGGGACTGCGGCGTCCTGGACCAGATCTCCGGCATGGTCGTCGGCGAACTCCTCGGCTGTGAGTCCTCCGGCGGGACGGACGCCCATCAGATGGTCCTGGACCTGTGCGCCGAGTACGACTTCCCCATCGCCATCGGCCTGCCGTTCGGACACACACCCCTCAAGCACACCCTGCCCATCGGCGCCGAGGTCCTGCTCGACTCCACCGCCGAGCACCCCCTCACCATCACCTCCCCCTGGACCGCCCCGTCCGACGGAGGAGACCGGTGACCATCGCCCCCGAAACCCGGCGCCTGTACGGCACTCTCCTCAAGCAGCACCCCGCCGAGCGGACCCTGCTGCTGGCCAAAGCCGACATGGTGCGCGCCATGCGCGGATGGCTGCACGAGACCGGCTACACGGAGGTCGCCACCCCCGTGCTCTGCCAGGACCGCGAGAGCGCCCCGATCCCGCAGTTCGCCACGCTCAACCCGCTGACCGGGCAGTCCTTCCACCTCCGGCACTCCGCCGAGGAACACCTGCGACGCGTCGTCGTCAGCATCGACCGCGTCTTCGACCTGTCCAAGGCGATCCGCGCCGAGCAGGCCGACGACAGCCACGCGATCGAGTTCACCATGCTGCAGACCGCCGCCCGCGACATCGACCTCCAGACCGGAATCAGCCTGGTCACCAGCCTGGTGCAGCACACGGTGCAGACCACGTTCGCCACCCTGGCCACCCCCGCGGTCGACTTCACCACCATCCGCACGCGCCCCGTCGACGACGCGATCGCCGAAGCGCTCGGCGTCACCGAGGCCCCGACCGGTGCGGAGCTGGTCGCCGCCGCCCGAGGCTGGCTCAAGGACCGCGGCCTGGAGGCGGACGGCACCGACTGGGCGGTGATGGAGGACTTCGTCAAGCACGCCGTGGAGAAGCCCGTCACCCAGCCCACCGTGCTGTACGGATTCCCCTGGGAGCTGCGGCACAACTCCCGCATCAACGAAGCGAGTGGCCGCGCGGAGCGGTTCTCCCTGATAGCGGCCGGCACCGAGATCTGCGACGGCGGGGTCAAACTGCGCACCGCCGACGACTACCGGCCGATGGTCGAGGCGAACATCGCCCTGCGCACACAGCTCCACGGCATCCCCGCGGACCAGGGGCCGGTCGACTTCTTCACCGACATCGACTGCGACCCCGCCGACGTGTTCACGTTCGGCCTGGGCGTCGAACGGCTGCTGGCGCTGTGCACCGGCCGGACCGTGTTCGAAGCCCTGACCTTCCCCTACCACTGACCGAGAGGACCCGTTCCGCGTGACCAGCATGCGCGCCGTCGTCATCACGGAAGGCCTCACCGACGGTGAACTCCCCTCCGCGTTCTCCGGCATGGAGGACCGCCGCTACCCGCACCTACTCGACGAGCGCACCCCCATCGAGATCATCGAGCTGACCGTGCCGGCCGAGCGGGCGGCAGCCCTGGCGCTGGCGCTGTCGGCCGCGCTGAAATCCCGGCTGTACTACGCCCACCTCATCGACGAGACGCGGATGCTCGTGGCCTTCCCGCGCACCGTCGTCGACATCCCCCGCGGCAACGAGGACGCCATCGCCCACGCCCGGACCGTCGGCGCCCTGTTCGACATCCCCGACGACCAGATGCGCTTCGCCGAGATGTGGGACACCGACCACCCCGACGCCCCCGCCCAGCCGGAGGCCGACGCCCGGTGACCGCACCCCTGTCCGCTGTCGCCCCGCTGGCCGTCGTGACCGGCGCCAGCGGGGCCCTCGGCGCAGCGATCCGCACCCGCCTGATCACAGAGGGCTGGCAGGTCGTGGCCACCTACCGCACCCGCCCTCCCCAGGACGAGGACTCCTCCTGGGTACGGTTCGACGCCTCCGACGACGCCGCGACCGCCGCCTTACGGCATGCTGTCGACTCCTGCCCCGGCCGGCTGCGCGCGGTGTTCGCCTGCATCGGCGCCCCCTCCACCAAGCGGACCGTCGCGGACACCGACGTCAGCGAGTACGAGTCGGTCCACCAGGCCAACGTCGTCAGCTTCGTCCGCACCTGGCACTCCCTCGCCGACCGGGCCCGGCACGACGGCGCCCGCGTTCTGGCGGTCGGCTCCGACGCAGGACAGGCGGCCCGTCCCGGCAACGGCCCGTACACCGCGGCGAAGGCCGCCCTCGCCTCCCTCGTCACCACCCTGGCCAAGGAGGAGCTGCACCACGGCGTCCGGGTCAATCTCCTCGCGCCCTCGCTCATCGACTCGCCCCTCGCCCGGCAGATCCTGTCCCTCAAAGGCGTCACCGACCCTGACGCCTACTACGAGCAACTGCCGTGGGGTCGCCCCCTGTCCCTGGACGAGGTCGCCGCCACCTGCATCGACCTGGCTACCGCTGAACAGTGGTCGTACGCCACCGGCCAGGTCTATCCGCTGGGGGCGGCACTCTGATGGTCGACGCCGTCCGCGCCCGGCAGCTGGGCATCGTGCACATGCTCCGCAGCCGCACCAACGTGCCCGCCAGCGAGCTGGCCGACCGCTTCGGCGTCACCGAACGCACCATCTACCGCGACATCACCACCCTCACCGCTCACGGCATCCCCATCCAGGCCCAGCCCGGGAAGGTCGGCGGATACCGGCTCTCCCCCGACACCGCCCTCGACCCGCTGACCATCGACTCCGACCACGCCCTGCGGCTGTACGTCCTGGGATTCCTCGACCCCGGCGCCGCCGCAACCGAGGACCGCGCCCGCGCGGTCGGCATCAGCGACACCGTCCAAGAGGTCATCCGGCGCCTGGCCCGGCGCATCCACTTCGACACCGCCGACTGGTACTGGCGCGATGAAGGCTCCGGGCACCTTCCGATCCTGCGCACCGCCATGCTCGCCGCGACCGCCGTCGAAGCCACCTGGCGCACGAAGACCGGCAGCCAGGAGACCGCTCTCCTCAAGCCCTACGGCGTGGTGTGGAAGGCCGGCGAGTGGCACATGGTCGCCGCCCGCGCCACCGGCGGCCCCGCCCGGTACCGCCTCAACCTGGTCGACCGGCTGGTGCCCACCGACCTGACCTTCGCCTACCCCGAGTCCTTCTCCGTCCGCGACTGGTGGGCCCAGGCCATGGAGGACTACGGCAAGGGCGAGGTACGCGTCGTCCTGAACGTCACGGCCGCGGCACGCGACGAGATGCTGCGCCTGAGCCTGAAGTCCACCTCCCAGGTCCACGAACACGACGACGGGTCCCTGACGATCGTGCTGTTCGTCGACCGGTGGGAGTGGCTGATTCCCCTGGTCAGCAGCTACGGCCCGGACGTCATCGTCACCGAACCGGAAGAGCTGCGCACGGCGATAGCCGGCCAGCTGCGCCGCACCCTGGCCGTCTACGACACCGCCGCGCCCCCGGGCCCGGCGCCGCCGGACGGACTGCCCGACGACGACTCCCGCCTGAGATCCACCCACGGCCGCCACCCAGGAGCATGACGTGACCCCCCGCCACCTCGACCACGCCGACACTCTCGAACTGCCCGTCACCGGAGACGGCCCCTTCGACTTCCTCCACACCTTCTGGAAGCCGTCCCATTACGCCACCGGGCTCGAGGCGCACACCGCAACCCGCTCCTGGCGTACTTTCCGGGCCGGCGACCTCGTCACCGGCGTACGCCTGCACGCCGAAGACCGGCTCGTCATCGCCGACATCTACACCGACGGCGACTATAAGCCCGCTCACCGCGAGCACCTGGCACGCCGACTGACCGCCTCCTACGGACTGGACGAGGACCTCAGCCAGTTCACCGAACTCGCCGCCGCCGTACCGCAGATCCGCGAGCCACTCCGCGCGCTGTCCGGCATGCGGCAGAGCTGCCCCGAAGACCACTTCGAGATCGCGGTGGTCGCCCTGCTCCTGCAGAACGTCACCATCGCCCGCACCACCCAGATGACCCGCAACCTCCTCACCCACCACGGCCAGCTCGTCCACTTCGACGGCATCACGCTCCGGGCCTGGTTCACGCCCGAGGAACTGGCGCACGTCTCCGCCGAGACCTTCAAGGAGCAGGACCGCCTCGGCTACCGCGCCAAGACCCTGCCCGACTTCGCCGCCTTCTTCAGTGATCACACCACAGAGGAACTCCAGAGCGCCGGCGACCTCGTGCAGACCTTCCAGCAGATCAAGGGCGTCGGCCCCTACACCGCCGCGATCATGGCCTCCCACGCGTCCCGGAACACCGACTCCTTCGGCCTGGACGTGTGGAACCGCAAGATCCTCGCCCGTCGGCTCCTCGACGCCGAAGACGCCGCACCGGAAGCCGTCACCCGCCGCCTGAACAAGCTCTTCCCCGGCCACGCCGGAACCGCCGGCCTGTACTTCGTCGAGCACGAGTACCTCAACGCCCCTGTTGCGCCACTCCTCGACCCAGACGGCATCGACGCCTGGAACGAGGCTCTGGAACACCCCGTCCCCTGACCTGACCCCACCACCGACCCGGCAGCGCCCCATCCGACGCTGCCGTCACAGCCATGCGTCCACGGCCGCGAGGACAAGTCCACGAACGGGTGACACGCCGCGTTCGAGTGCATCTCCGCCACCCCCGGGCGCCACCCCGGCGCCCACCACCGACCAATAGAACATTCGTTCACGATCTGCCCCCGACCAAGCCGTTACGGACCCCCCACGGGGGCGTTCTTAGAGCACCAGTACCCCTCACGCCCCCAGATGGAGGACTCCATGAACCCCGTACTCGCCCTTGCGCATCAGCCTCTCGGATTCGAACAGCGGCGGCCCTCGACTACTCCTCTCGCCCGCCACGCACAGCGGGTTGACGCCGTCGCCCACCGCTCAGCACGACCGGATACGAGGTGGACAGCATGAGCGAGCCCACCCATGCAGCGGCCAGCCGCCACGCCCCTTCGTCGGTGCCGCCCGCCACCCACGACGGTGGCTGCCGGGCGGCATCCTCCAGGATTCTGCTCGTCGGCCGGCCTGTCCCGGCAGTGCGGACCGCGGTCTCCGGGAGCCGGTCATGACCGATCCGCTGCGCCCGGCCGCACCGAGCGCCCGATCCGTGCCGCACGCCCGTACCGAGCCCCTGCCGCTCCCTCCGGCGTCTGCCCCGCCCTCGCCCGAAGGCGCGGAGCTCGGCGACGAACTCAAGGATGCCTACTGGTCGACCTGGGACGGTGAGGCCTCCCGCACCAGCATGTGGAAGATCTTCGCCACGCTCCCCGCGATCGTCCGCCGTGTGCTGGGGATGGCGTGGCGCGCCGACGCACGGGCCACCTGGGCCGTGATCGTCCTGCAGCTGGGTTCGGCGGCGATGGCGGCGTTCGGCCTCCTGGCCTCGATCGGCGTCCTGCAGGCCCTCTTCGCCCAGGGCGCCACACCAGACCGGATCCGCGCCGCGTTCCCGTCCCTGGCTCTGGTGGCCGGGCTGCTGATGTTCCGGGCCGTGCTCGATGCCGGGGTCGCCTTGTACCAGGCCCGGCTGACACCGAAGATCCGCCGCATCGTCGAGATGGACTTCCTTCGCCTGGCGGCCCACGTACGGCTTGAGGCCGTCGACGACGCGAACTGGGCGGATGACTCCAACCGCGCCAACGACCGTGGGCTCTACTACGCGCGCCAGTCCATCACCCAGATCATGGAACTCGCGTCCGCGCTCCTCGGACTCATCGGTGCCGCCTCCGTTCTGACCCTGCTCCACCCCCTTCTTCTGCCACTGCTTCTCGCCTCGGTGATTCCGCAGGGGCTCGCCTCGGTGCGCTCCGCACGCATGCGGTTCCTCAGCCAGGTCCGCTACAGCACCCTCCAGCGGCGCGTGCGGCTGTTCACCTGGCTGCTGCTGGACCGGGACGCCGCCGCGGAGCTGCGCTCCTCGACCGCGCAGCCGGCGCTGCTGGGCGAGCACGAGCGCATCGCCCGGCGGATCGAGGAGGAGGACACCCGGCTGGGGCGGGCCGAAGCCCGCACCGCACTGTTCGGCCGAGCAGTCGGCGGTGCGGCCACCGGCCTGACCTACGCCGCGCTCGCCTGGATGACGATCGTGGGCTGGCTGCCGCTGGCCTCCGGCGGCGGCGCCGTTCTGGCAATCCGGGCCAGCCAGGGCACCCTGACCCGGATCGTCCTCGCGACGCACTACGTGTACGAGCACGCCCTGTGGGTGTCGGACCTGTACACCTTCCTGGAGAAGTGCCGCACGTTGCTGCCACGCCGCACCGGGCTCGCCGCACCCGGCCAGGTCAAGACGATCAGCATCGAGAACGTCGCCTACACCTACCCCGACGGGAAGAAGCCCGCGCTCAACGGCGTGTCCCTGGAACTGGCCGCAGGCTCCACCGTCGCGTTCGTGGGGGCGAACGGCTCGGGCAAGTCCACGATGTCCAAACTGATCGCCGGGTTGTACGAGCCGACGGCCGGCAGCATCACCTGGGACGGCACCGACGTGCTGACGATGGACGCCGAAAGCGTGCAGGCCCAGGTAGCCATGGTCCTCCAGGACCCGGTGGAGTGGCCGCTCTCGGCCCTCGCGAACATCACCATCTCCACCGGGACGATCACGCAGGCCGATCCGGAACGGGCACACGAGGCCGCGACGGCGTCCGGCGCCGACCGGGTCATCGCCGGGCTGCGCCAGCAGTGGACGACCCCGCTCTCGAAGCGGTTCAAAGACGGCGAAGAGCTCTCCGGCGGGAACTGGGCGAAGTTCGCCGTGGCCCGCGGTCTCTACAAGGACGCCGCGGTCCTCCTGCTCGACGAGCCGACCGCCAGCATGGACCCGCGTGCCGAGCACGCCGCCTACACCGCTGTGCTGCGCGGCCGCCGTCGCGCGGACCGCATCACGATCCTGATCTCCCATCGGCTGGCCAGCGTGATCGAGTGCGATCGGATCTTCGTGTTCCAGGACGGCCAGATCATCGAAAACGGTGATCACGCTTCGCTGATGGCTCAACGCGGTGAGTACTACCAGATGTTCACCCTGCAGGCCGCCGCCTACCAGGCCGAGGCTCCGAGCAGGAACGGGGACAGCGGATGAGCGCCGCCGACAGGCGGATCGCGCCCGCCCCGCGCACTGATTGGCCGGAGAACTTCGAGGACCACCTGGCCGGGACCGGCTGCCCGATCTGCACTAACGACTTCACCGCCGAGGACATCGGGTGGGGCCTGCTGATCAACAAGGGCCCGTTCGCCAACGCCTATCTGTGGCGCAGCGGTCAGGTCCGCGGTTATGTGGTGGTGATCTTCACCGCGCGGCACGTCGCCGAGCCGACCGCGATGACCTCCGCTGAGGCCGCGGGTTTCTGGAACGAGGCGCTGGCCGCCGGTCGCGCGGTGGAGCAGTACTACCGCCCGCTGAAGCTCAACTACCAGCTCCTCGGTAACGCCGTGCCACATGCCCATTTCCACATCACTCCCCGGCGCTGCGCCGACCAGGATCCGGCGCCCGGCGGGCCGCTCCCCTTCGACGTCCTCGATCACGGCCGTCAGGACGAGGAGCAGTTGCAGTCCGACGCCCGGGGCCTGCGCGAGCTGCTGGGCCGCACTGGGTCCTCGGTGGTGTCACGGTGAGCGCGGAGTCCGCCGTGATGGTGGTGGCGGGAGCCCTGGCGCTGTACTACCGCATCATCCCGACCGACGTCTCCGAGGGGCCGTCAGGGACCGCCACCTGCAACTACGTGGCCCGGGACGCCGACGGCCGGCGATGGTTCGTGAAGGCCTATCCGGCGAGCGCTGATCTGGCGGCCGAGCGGCGTGCCCTCGAGCTGGCCGAGTTCGCCGCGCGCGGCGGGGTCCCGGCTCCGGTGATGCGCCGCACCCTCGACGGTTATCTCATCGCGGCGGGCGGCGGGATGTCGGTGTCCGTCGCCGCGTTCGTTGAAGGTGCCGAGACAGCGGAAGGCGGTCTGTCCGGCGCGCGGTGGGCCGCCGTCGGCGAGACCGTGGGCCGGCTTCACCGCACGCTCGCCCGCCATCCGGACGGGCCGCCGCGCCGCGCCCCCGCCCGCGAGGTGTGCGACGTCAAGCGGGGCCGACAGCGCTTGGAGCGGCTGCTCGCCCGCTATGCGAAGCAGCCCCCGAGGTGCCCCTTCGAGGTGTGGGCGAGGGACGCCGCTCGGGAGCGGCTGGAAAGGCTCCCTGCCGCGGCTTCCATGCTCAAGGCGCTCCCGCCGACCCTCGCCGTGCAGATCGTTCACGGCGACCTTTCCTCCCTGAACTTGATGCTGAAAGGCGAGAAGGTCGCCGCAGTGATCGACTTCCGGCCGCCGTCGCACCGCAGCCCGATGTGGGAGCTGGGCCGCATCGTGCTCGATCCACGCACAGTTCTCGAAGCCCCCAACTGGCCCGCGGGTCTGGCCGCGGCCGTCGCTGCCTACCGGGAGGCCAACCCGGCCATGTCGGCGGAAGACCTGCTGACGGTGCCACGGGTAGCGGCCGGGTATCTGGCCTGTTCGGCATATCCCCTGTCCGAGCCGCTCGACGACCCGTCCGCGGTCACCTCTCAGCTGGAGGCGTACGGGCGGGACCGGCATCAGGCGCAGCGTGTGCTGTGGGAGCGCCTGACGGAAGCCGAGGAGGTGCTCCATGACCTCCTCCACTGACCCCTCCTCCGGCGCCCGGCCGTCGCTGTGGCGGCACCGCAACTTCTGGCGCTACCTGACCGGGCAGGCAACCAGCGTGACCGGCAGCTCGATCAGCAGCATGGTGATCCCCGTGCTGGCGGTGCTCGAACTCGACGCGACCACCGCCGAAGTCGCCTGGTTGACGTTCCTGGGCCAACTGCCGCCCGCACTGCTGGCCTTGCACGCAGGGGCCCTCGCCGACCGCCATTCCAAGCGCAGGCAGATGATCACCGGCGACCTGGTCAGCGCCGCCGCGCTGGCCAGCGTGCCGGTGGCGGCCGCGCTGGACCGGCTGTCCCTGACCCAGCTGATGGTGGTCGCGGCCGTGCAGGGCGCGGCGGGCGTGCTGCACGATGCCGCCGCGATCAGTCTCCTGCCCAGCCTCGTCGACCGGTCCCTGCTCCAGCGAAGCAACGCCCGCATCGGCAGCCTGTTCGCCGTCGCCGCCACCGCGGGCAGCAACCTCGGCGCCGCCCTGACCGCGCTCCTCGGCCCGGCCCGCGCCCTACTCGGCGACGTCCTGTCCTACCTCGTCAGCACCTGGTGCACCGCCCGCATCCAAGCCCCCGAAAGCCCCCGGCCGGCAGCAGAAGGCCGCCGGCTGCACACCGACATCGGTGAGGGTCTGCGCTACGTGAACGGCGACCACCGGCTGCGCACCCTGACCCTCGTCAACGCCACAACCTCGGGCGCCCTGGCGCTCCTCAATACCTTGTGGGCGCTGTACTTGCTTCGGTCCCTGGCCCTGGGCCCGACCGCTTTCGGCGTCGTCCTGGGCATCGGAGCCCTGGGCGCGGCGGCGGGTGCTCTGGCCGCCCCGTCACTCGCGGCGCGGTACGGGCCCGGACCAATGATGCTCACCGCGCTCGCGATCACCCCGCTCACCCAGATCCCTCTGCTCCTCGCCTCCCCGGGCCTGGTCTGGCAGTTCGCCATCGGTGCCGCCCTGTTTCTCCAGCTGGCCTGTGCTGGGGCCGCGGGCACGACCCAGCGCACCATTCGCCAGGTCGTCACCGCCGACGGCATGCAGGCCCGCATGCAGGCAGTGAGTACCTGGCTCACCTCCGGTGCCCGTCCGGTGGCCGCGCTCCTCGCCGGCGGGCTCGGCACCTGGATCGGCGTGCGCCCCACCCTGATCGTCGGCACCTGCCTCCTCGTCGTCCCCCTGGTGGTCCTCTACCGCTCCCCGCTGCGCAGCCTGCTGGAGATGCCCGGCTCGCCCGCTGTGGATGCGGCCTCTGTCGAGACCGTCACATCCCCGACTCCTCCAGCGTCGGGGCCGATCGTTCCCAGTCCCGCGGCCGCCGTGGATGTGCGGCGCGACCGCTCTACGGAAGACGGCCCGTGAGCACGAACCCGGACACGGACCCCGGCCCGGCCCTGCCGTCGGGCGCGCCCCTCCTGCTCAGCACCTACTCCCTGCCCTTCAACGTCCGAGGTGATCACGTGCCGCCCGCCCGCTCTCATATCCGCGCCACCGTAGAGGCCTATCTCAGCCGGCATGCCGAGGAACGTGCGGCTCTGGAGGGGTTGCTGGCTGTCCTGGACGGCACCGGGGAGCCGTCGAGCCGGGCCACGCTGCCCGGTCACGTCACCTGCAGCGCGGTGGTCATCGACCGCGACCGGCGGGTGCTCCACATCGGACATCGAGTGACAGGGCTGACCCTTTGCCCAGGCGGCCACGCTGAGGCGGGTGACCGTACGCTCCTGGCCGCGGCCGTGCGGGAAGTGTGCGAAGAGGCCGGGCTGCGCCCCGGGGACCTGTGCCTGACTCCGCGGTTCCTCGACGAGCCGATCGACGTGGACGTCCATGACATCGCTGCCAACGCGGCCAAGGGCGAGGCCGCTCACCAGCACTTCGACTTCCGCTTCGCGTTCTACCTCACCGCCGAGCAACCGCCCGCGCTCGCTCTGCAGGACGAGGAAGTCGCCGGGGCCCAGTGGCTCCCGTACGCCGACGTGCGCTCCCCCACACTGCGGGCCAAGCTCCTCGCTGCCGAGCCGCACGGCCTGGATGGCCGCCCAGAGCCGGTCAGCGCCAACGCCCTGATCCACGACGGGGCCGGCCGGTATCTCCTTCATCTACGAGATGACCGCGAAGGCATGTGGGAGCCCTGGGTCCTGGCCCTCGTGGGAGGCAAACGGTCGCGGGACGATGCCAGCCTTGAGGCGACACTGCGGCGCGAGCTCGCCGAGGAGGTACCGGGTCTGCAGCCCACGGGCCTGATGCCGTTCGCCGTCCAGGAGGCGGCGAGCGTCGACGGCCTGGCCGTGCCCATCGGCGTCTACGCCGGGCGCTGGAGCGGTGATGCCGAGGCGGTGGATCTCCGTGAAGGTGTGCTGCTGACGTGGTGCACCGTGGACATGCTCGACCGGCTGCGCCTGAGCCCCGGGCTCGGGGAGCTGATCCGGCGCCACGCGGCCGAGCACCCCGCGTCGAAGGAACTGACGGACGACACAGTCCCGTTGGCCGACGAGGCTCCGCCGGGAACCGAGCTGCACATCGTCGGTGTGCACCTCCATCTCCAAGACGCCCAGGGCCGGATCCTCCTCGGCCTGCGCCACCCAGACTCCACGTATGCGCCGGACACCTGGCACTTCCTGGCCGGCCACTGCGAGCGGGAAACGGCGATCGACTGCCTGGTACGCGAAGCGAAAGAGGAGGCGGGCCTCACCATCGCGCCCGAGGACGTCGAGCTCGTTCACACGGTGCACCACGTCGACTCCCCCGATGCCCGGCCGAGGATCGCGCTCGTCTTCCAGGCCCGCTCCTGGACCGGCGATCCGGAGGTCCTGGAGCCCGACCGGTGCGTGGAGTGGCGATGGTGGAAGCCGCAGAGCCTTCCGGACGCGGTCGTGCCCTACACCCGCATGGCGGTCGACGGAATCCGTCGGGGGCGCCCGTACTCCGAGCAGGGCTGGGGCGAGCGATGACCGGCGGGCACCGGCACACCGAGCCGGTGGACGTCCACCTGATCCTGCGCCGGGAGACCGCCGACGGGCCTCACGTTCTGCTGTCCCGGCGGGCCGGAAAGGTATACGCCGCCGGCCTGTGGCACCTGCCGTCGGGGCATCTGGACGGTCCGCATGAGGACGTGGTCACCGCCCTGATCCGCGAGGCGCGGGAAGAGACCGGGATCGTCATCGATCCGGCCGACGTGCGGTCCGCCGTGACCGTGCACCACCGAAGCCCCGGAGGCGCCTCCCGGACTGGGCACTTCTTCGAGGTCCGGCGGTGGAAGGGCGAGCCCGAGATCGCGGAGCCGGACGTCTGCGACGCGATGGACTGGGCACCCCTTCACGCCCTGCCCGCCCTGGTGGTGGCGTACTGCCGTGCGGGCCTGGACGCCTACACCGCCGGCGCGCGCCTGGCCGTGCACTTCCAATTGCCTGGCGACGGCATCGCCTTCGACCCCAGCGCCGACCGGCTGCGCCTCGTGCCGGATGTGACCGGCCAGGCGTCTACCGCCCGTCCCGACGACGAGGTCGTGGAGTTCGCGGAGCAGGCGGTCGGCCGGATCGCGCACTGGACGGATACGTCATGGGCGCGCGAGGAGAGCCGCGTATGGCGGGTCCACGGCGTCCAGGGCGGCATCTGGTACGTGAAGGTGCACCAGAGCGAGCGGTTCCACGGCCGGGAAGTGCGGGGGCTACGGACGTGGGTGCGGCAGCTGGGGGCGGCCGCGCCCCGGCTGGTCGCCGCCGAGGAGACCCTGCGGGCGGTGGTCCTCACCGCAGTGCCGGGCCGCCCGCTGCACGGCACAGTCCTTACCCCGGAGCGGGAGAGGGAGGTCTTCCAACGGATCGGCGCGCTGGCCCGCCGCATCCACCAGGCCTCTCCCCCACGACCCGCTCCTGCCGACAGCGGCCCAGCCGTCGCCAAGGCCGACCGGCACCTGTCCGGGGCGCGGTCTCATCTGCTCCCAGGTGATGAGGAGTTCGTCCGCGAGCTCGTCCGGCAAGCCGAGGCCCTGCCACCGCTGGAGTGGGTGGAGACCCACGGAGATCTCCAGCTCAGAAACGTCCTCACCACTTCTGCCGCCGGTGCCGAGACGGACGACCGTGAGGTCTTCGTGGCGGTGATCGATTTCGAGCGCAGTGAACCGGGCCCGGCCGTACGGGATCTGGTCCGCCTGTCCGACGCCTGGGCCGGCCGCGACGACCTCTTCGAGGCGTTTCTGGCCGGGTACGGCAGGACCCTGACCACCGCCGAGAAGGTCCGCCTCGCCATCGACGCAGCGCTCGACTCCGTGAGCGGCATCTCGTACGGCGCCGCCCACGATGACCCCGAGCTGATCGAACGCGGCCGGCGGACGCTGGCCCGACTGCGTGCCGAGCACCGTGCAGCCCTCTCACCGACAGGAGATACGACGTGAACGCCGACCCGGCACCCACTGCCACTACCGCAGCCGTGCCGCGCGAGGCCGTCGGTCCGTGCGGCAACCCCCGCCGACGCACTGAACCTCTCGAGCGCAGGAGGCCAGCGTGCCTGACTCCGACGAGCTGACCCCCGAGAAGGCGGCGTCCTCCGCCTGGCCGTCCCTGCTCGGCGTGTTCGCCCATCCCGACGACGAGAGCCTCCTCGCCGGCGGTGTCCTCGCCCAGCACGCCGCCGCGCACGCGCGCACCGCTGTCGTCACCATGACGTGGGCGCCCGACAGCCCGAGGGCTCCCGAACTCGCCGACGCCTTGCGAGCACTCGGCGCGGGCGCACCGCGCATGCTCGGATACGGCGATGCCCGCAACCCGCAGGCGGCCCCCGGCCGTCCCCGGCTCGTCGACGCATCGCTCGACGAGGTGGTCGCCGCCCTGGTCCAGCAGATCCGTTCGTTCCGCCCCGACATCGTGGTCACACACGACGCCCTGGGTCAGCTGACCGGTCACCCGGACCACCGCCGTACCCACCAGGCCGCTCTCCTCGCCGTTCAGGACGCGGGGCTCCCGCACCTTCACCACGAGGCCGGTGAACCCTGGCAACCGCGCGCCGTGTACTGCGCTACGCACCCCGAGTCCGGTGTCGGCGAGCTCGGGCCGCTTCTGAAGGCCGTCGGCAAAGCCGTGCTCGCGGTGCCGGACGCGTACGCCACCACCACCGTCGACGTCACCCCCTGGCTGGAAAAGAAGTGGGCAGCGGTCCTCGCGCACCGCGGGGAAGTCGCCCGCGAACGGCCACTGCCCGGCATCCTCGCCCGCCTGCCCGAGGAGACACGGCGCGACATCATCGCGACCGAGCACTTCACCCGGCTCGCGACCGGGCCACTCCCCGGCGCTCCCCATCGGCTCACTGCCTAACGGGTTCAACCGCCTCGCCCACCGCACCGCCACCCCGAGGGTGATCGACGGCCGCGGCACTCTTGACGCCGGCACCTGGCGCGAAGCCGGCTGGACCGTCCGCGCACTCGGCCGCCCCTGAGCCGCGGTTTCGTCGCCCGGCCCGTGACGCCGCCGCAATCGGCGCACGCGGCCGGGGCCACGCCAGAGCCTCCAATAGCGTCCTGGCGATCATGGAAGCGATGGCACACTGATGGGCTCAACTTGCCCAATGCGTCCGGGAGATCACCATATGAACGCCACCCCCACCGCCGCCGCCCAGGGAGCCGAAACAGCCGGGGAACGTACGGGCGGCTGCCTGTGTGGCCGCATCCGCTTCACCACCCGCGGCCCGGCAGTTTTTGCCCACACCTGCGCCTGTGGGCATTGCCAGAAGCTCGGCGGCACGCCAGTGATGTGGTGGGTGGGCTTCGAGACGGTCACCTGGACCGGCGAGAGCGAGCCGACCTGGTACGAGACCTTCGACGGCGAGGCCAAGCGCGGCTTCTGCCCGACCTGCGGCAGCCGCCTCGCGGCCATCGACAGCGACATCCCTGAGATCGGCATCAACGTCACCGCCCTCGACGACACCAGCAGCCCAGACCTCGTCCCCATCCACGCAGCCTTCCGCGACAACGCCGTGCACTGGCTGCCCTCCGTGCCGGAGACCGAGCACAGCACGGCCGGTTGACCGCCCGTCCACTGCTCGACGACGTCACCATCGCCTTCAACGGCCGCGGCAGGCATCGCGCTCTCGCCCGCGAGCAGGGCGCGAACACTCGGGCCGGGGCCCGCCGCGGTCATGCTCAGCGAGGACGACGGAGAGCGCTGCGAGCGCCGCGCGGCAGTCCAGGGGATGCTCAGCCGGAGCGACTCCAGAAAGGCGCTGGGCTACTTCGTAGACGAATTTTGGCTTTCGGCGCCCGCCGAGACGAAGCGGTGAAGCCGCATCCCAGGACTTCGAGAATTCCGGGCGGCTACGAAGAATCTGGGTGAGTGGAGCACCGGGCGTCGGTGATGAATTGAGAGCCGCCCGCCACATGTTCCGCCGCGTTGGGAAGGCGACGGGAACCCGAACAGGTTCATCAATTTCATCGAAACGGCCGGCGACCCGCTCTCCTCGCCGAGATGGAGGCCGGCACGTACGACCCCGACCAGTTGGTTCCCATCCGCCTCGACGCGCCGGCATTGGTGCGTGGACTGCCCGGCCACCACTAGCGGCGGTGGGTAGACTCCCTGGTCATCCGGCATCGGACGCCCGTACGCCGCGGTCACAGGCACCCACCAGTACGCATCACGCCCTGGAGCTTGCCTCGTGACCGCACCGCTACTGCTCGTTGATGGCCACTACCTTCTCCACCGCGCTTGGTTCGGCTTCGCCTCCCGCATCACCAACCGGAGCGGCGTGGACCGTACTGGGGTCTTCGGGTTCACGGCGCTTCTGCGTAAGGCCCAGGCCCAACACGCCAGCGGCTTCGAGATCCTCGTGGTCTTCGATGCCGAAAACGGCTCACAGGCCCGCGCAGGACAGGACGGCGACTACAAGGCGCAACGGCCTGCCGCGGAACCCGGTCTGATCGAATCCCTCACCCTGGTCAAGAACGCCCTCGACCACAGCGGCGTCAGGTGGGTCGAGCTGGATGGATGCGAGGCCGACGACGTCATCGCCACCCTGACCGTGCGCGCCCGCGCCGCGAGCCGTCCAGTCGACATCATGACTACCGACAAGGACTTCATCCAGCTCCTCGGCGACCCGAACGTGCGGCTCCTGAACACCGCGCTCGCCCAAGCCCACCGCTACACCACCGGCGATCACATCCACCCGCGCTACGGTGTGCGCCCCGAGCAATGGCCAGACTTCCGCGCGCTCATGGGCGACCCCGCTGACAACATCGCTGGGATGCGAGGCGTCGGCCTCAAAACCGCCTCTCGCCTCCTGACCGGCGGACGCCAGCTTGAGAGCATTCCGCGCGACGAGCTGCGCCCGGCGTGGATTGAAGTGTGGCCGCAGGTCCTGCGCTGGCGCGAGATGGTCAGGCTCGACACGAAGGTGGACCTCTCGAACGACCGGCTGACGGCCGAGTCCGCGGCGCCGCTACCCAAGGCCGCGGACGTCCTGGAAGCTCTGAGCCTCTGGTAACCATGCCCAAGAACCTCTTACGAGCCTCTTCACACTCAGCCTCGCCCGACCAGCCATCTGCACACCGGCGCCTACTCGCGGCCTGGGGTTCCCGCACAGTGCACGCCACCTGAGTAGGCCGGCGATCAGTGCCTCCTCCTCAGGCGAGAACGCCGCTGCGGGTGGCGAGACCACGCAGTTCCGTTGATGTAGGACCGGAAACCAACAGGCTGGAGATCAAGGACTTCGTCGCCGGGCGGGCATGTGTCTCCTGCGGAGCGCATCGCTCGGCCGCGAGCAGTGTGCGGACGCAGTCATTGCGGCGGCCGAGGCGGTCGTAGGTGACGGCTATGTCGCCGAGGGCACGAGAGCGGCGCTCGACGCTGGGCAGCTCCTTCAGCGAGATCGCGCGAGCGGCATCGAGCGCGGCATGGGGATCGCCTGCTTGATTCTCGGCACTGATTTTGTGCAGTTGTACGGTGAGGGGGCTGAAGCCGCCCCCATGGTCGCGCAGCAGGGTGGCGCCGCCGAGTTCCTTGGCGATGGCGGCAGCCTCGTCGGTCAGCTCCCGCATCCCGTCCCGGTCGCCTCTGCGCGCGAGGGTGTACGACGCGCTCTGGACCAGGAGCCCGCGTACCGCGGAACCAGCCAGTCCGATGCCTCGCAGATCCGGGTGATCGGCCGCAGAGAGCGCGATCGACAACGCCTGGTCATGCCATCCCGCCTTCCTGGCGAGCACGGCCAGCTGACGCGCGGATTCGGCAACGGCAAGGACATCACCCGCTGTCTCGGCGAGCTGCCGCGCGCGGTCGGTAGCCATCCAGCCGAGCTGCTGCTCGTCCATCTTCACGAACATGCGGGTGGCCAACAGGTAGCTCTTGGCCAAGAGGGAGCACTGCTCCGTGTCCTCGCCGTTGGCGGTAAGCGCGTGGCCGGCGCGGATGAGACGGGGCAAGCGCACTGCGAGGGACTCGTAACGGCAAGCGTCGAAGTCGGCGAGCGCGCGAGTGAAGTCGGTGGAGATCGCTTCGGACGCTGGCGCGGCCGTGCCCAGCCCGAGCATCGCATCCCGGAGTCGGGCGACCAGCAGTTCGCCGAGCAGGGCCTCGTCGGCCTGCACGATTCCGCTCCCGAGCAGTGGGGCGGCGGCTGTGGCCGCCAGGCCCGCGAGCAACTTCCGTCGGTGCACCGGACCTTCACCGTCCTCCCACCCGGGTCCACCCAGCCTATTGGCAGGGAGCCGGGGGGAAGGCGCTGGTTGCGCCGATCGGCTGAAGTAGCCCGCCCCGGCGAGGGGGAACGGGGCCGGGGCGTCCGGCGATGGCCGACCAGCGCCGGACGCCCCGGGGCTTTCAGGAACCGGACGGCCGGTACCGGGCGACCATGGGCCCGTACGCGGTCAGTGCGGCGTGGCGCTCCAGGAGCGGGTAGTCCTGGAGCTTCTCGATGATGCGATGCTCGGCGAGGAGCCGCTCGGTCTGCTGGAGTAGGACGGTGTCGCCGAGCTCGGTCAGGTGCACTCCGTCGCTCCACAGGGCGCCCGGGTCGCCGGTCAGATGCCGGGCGGCCGCGGTGAACGGGGCCCACACATCCAGGAACAGCGCACCGTGCGCGGCGGCCGCCGCGTGGGCGGCCGCGTTGTAGCGGGCGAGTTCCGCGTTCATCGCGGTGACCGTGTTGGGGTCCTCTACCGGGCCGAACGGGGTCTCGGAGACGAAGACGAGCTTGCGGGTGTAGCCGCTGAGCTGGTCGAGCATGGCGTTCAGGTGGCGGGTGTACTCCTCAAGGCCGACCGCCTCGGACGTGCGGCCCTGGAAGTGGCGCCAGACGTCGTTGATGCCGCAGCCGAGGAACGCGAGGTCGTAGTCGGTGCCGGTGGTGGCCCGGTCGGCTGCGACGATCCCGGCAATGTCGCGGCTGGTGGCGCCGCCTTCCCCTCGTTGTGGATGTCGAAGGCAATGTGCGGCCAGGCGGCGCGCAGGGACAGGGCCAGGCGGTAGACCCAGCCGCGCTGGGCCCAGGCCTCGACGGTGACCTTGGAGCCGACCTCGGGCAGGTCAGCCTGGGTGGTCATCTGCGCGTTGACGGCCTCCAGGTGCTCCATGATCGAGGTGCCGAAGAAGCCGATGGTCAGTGTGCGTCGGTCCTCACGCGGTGCGAGGGCGCCGTCGAAGGTGCGGCGAGCTGCGGCGGGGAGGCCGGTGGACACGGTGCCGGGGGCGATGCTGTGGGAGACCACCGCGTTCGCACCGACCAGAGCGTTCGCCCCGATGCGAACGCCGCCGTTGACGGTGACCTTGTTGGAGATGGTCGCGCCGGACTCGATGATGATCGGGGCTGCCTCGAACCCAGCGGCCCAGGGCACACGCTGCCCGGTGGGCACGTTTGCCGCGGTGCGGGGGCGGTGGTTGTGGTCGTGCAGGTCGACCATGTTGGAGAGCGCCGCGCCGGTGCCGATGCGGATGCCAGCCATGGCGGAGATGAAGGTGTGCTCTCCTATGGCGACGTCGTCGCCGATGGCGACGGTGGCGCCGCGGTGGACCTGGATGGTGGAGCCGCGGCGGATCGAGACCCGGTGGCCGAGGGTCAGGTGGGCGCCGGGGTCGATCTCGACCTGAAGGTCGTCGGGAAGGTCGCAGTCTTCGCCGAGGGTGAGTGCCGCGCCGTGCTCGGCGAGCAGCCGCTCGGCGACGGACGGGCGGGGCGGAGTCGTACTGGTCATCGCGGGGGTCGCGTTGGGTCGGCGTGCTCCTGCGGCGTGGTGTTGGCCCGGTCGTCCGGAGCTGCGCTGGTGACCTGCGCGTGCCACTCGGGTGGGACAGCGACGGCCGCAGGTTTTCCGCGATGGGTCACGGCCACATGCTCTCCGCCCTGCGCGCGGTCGAGCAGGTCGGATAGGCCGCGCACGGCGGTCTCTGCGGTGATGGTGTCCGCCACGGTTCCTCCGACCTGAGCGTGCCAGGCGGCCGGCACCAGCACTGCGGCCGCGTGCCCGTGCCGGGTGACCACGTGGTGGCCCCCCTTCAGGCGTACCCGGGTCAGGACTGGGCTCCATCCGGACCGGGTGTCGTCGGCGCTGCTGCTGGTCGTCTCCATGGGCCGGAAGTGTACGGACTGCCAGGACTTCACGGACAGCCGCAGACTTCCCGAACTTCCATAACTTCCCGAACTTCGAGGTTTTGCGCTACGGTCGTTCTCGTCGGAGCGAAGCCCCGATGGCTCCACCTCCGCCTCAACTGGGCGGAGTTCGCCATGCCCTTGGCTCCGTCAAGGCAGCTCACCGCACCACACACGAGGCGCTGAGGGGATCTCCTCTCCCGCCTCCGCCGGGGTCGGCGTCTTCAGCGCCGGCCGCCGACGAGCCCGATCACCTCACGAACCGAGGAGATTCACCGATGAACAGCACCAACCAGCGCGCGACCGTCGCGGCTCTCGCAGCCGTCGGGATGCTCGGACTGCTCTCAACCACCGCGCAGGCCGACACCCCGGATCCGGACAAGCCCCTGCGTACGTACACCGAGGAACGCTTCAACCCGGTGACCGGCAAGACGGAGACGGCCACCATCACGGAGTACCCGGACGTCATCAAGCGCGGCGACGACCCCAAGCCGGGCCACGACTCCACGTCCGCCGGCACACCGAACTCCAGCACCCGCGACAAGGACGCCTCCTCCGGCCAGTCCGGCACGGCCAACAACGGCTCGACCTCGCCCTCGGGCACGCTGGAGCCCGCCCTGGGCACCGGCGGCCTGTTCATCCGCAACGCCGGAGGGTCGGTCAAGGGCCTCATGGGCGAAGGCGACCGTGCGCGGATCATCGCCTGCCACCCCAGCGACCCCAGCCTGGTCAAGGTCCAGCAGATCACCAGCGGACACAACGGCTGGGGCGCGTACATCGGCTACGTGAAGATCGCCGCGTCCTCGGCGCCGAGCCGCAGCGCCTGCTGACCCCTCCCCCCGCTGCCGTGCCGGCGCTGCCCTGCCCTCGCGCGTGGGCGCGCCGGCCACGCCTCCAGCTGCCCGGCACCGCCACCACCCCGTCGGGCGGAAGAGCACCGGGCGCCGACCCACGACCCCTGCGCACGCACATCCAAGGAGAGCCACGTGCCCGAGGACATTCAGATCCTGGCCGAGCGCCGCTCGGACCTCGTCCGTCAGCTTCTGGCGTCGAACGAGAACCTCCCGACCATGAGCGCCGGGCCTGACCGTGCGGACACCGACTACGCCCACACCCTCCTGGCCGCAGACATCGCCGCACTTGAGGCCGTCCTACTCGCCGGCCTTACCGACGCCGAGCACCGTCACAGCAACTGATCACCGGCGGCCTCTTGGTGCCGCCGTTCTCGGACGCGCCGTCATGGGCCCCTCGCGGGCCCGGCCCCTGAGCCCGGGAGGTGAATCCATCCCGGGCGCGGAGGCGCCCGTCACTGAAACGGCCCCGGCCCGGTGTCTTCAGCACCTGGCCAGGGCCTCGCCAGCAGAGCCACACACCACGAACCGGTAGGAGCTCAGCAGCATGGCCAACCGTACCCGCGGCCGCGATTTCGAGCGCCGCATCCAACGAAGCAAAAGCGCCGCGTGCGGCGCCGAGCGGGCCCGCACGGCCGTCACCATCCTCCGCCGTGTCCCCGGTGGCACGCACAGCACACCGGCCTCCGGTACCAACTCCACGGTCGGGGGTTCCTGATGGCCTTCCGCCGCAGCAGCGAGAGCAACAACCGCTCCTCCAGCAGCGGAAGTTCGACCCCGAAGGGCTTCACGCCGGAGCACCGGGCCGGGCAGCAGCGCCTGAATGACCGGCTGACCTGCAGCCGCCTGGAAGAGCGCCCCAAGGACGCACCGCCCGGCAGCTTCTGACCTGTCCCGGTCCGTATCTCTTCGACGGGCGCACCTCCGCCGTCCCGGCTCCTGCCGGGGCGGCGTTCGTGCATTCAGGCCGCGCGGTCCAGGGACCTCGCCCCCGCCGATGACCGTCGGCGCCGCTGCTCCCGTGCGCACGGTCGTTGACGCCGGCGTGCACCGCCGTTCGGACGCGAGGTCCCCGCGCAGGATTCTGCCTACCCGACGGCTGTCTGCCGACAGGCGTGGAGATAGTCCTCAAGCGGCTCCCGGCCGACCGCGAGTCGCCGAACGTCAACCTGCTCGGCCTCCCAGATCGGCGCCGGGGCGAGCTCGCCCGCCTCGTCCGCGTGCAGCTGCGTGCCGAAAACCTGCGGCCGGCCCTGGGCGACGCGGACTCGATCCTGCAGCAGCGCCGAGTGCCGCGGGTCGGCCTCGCCGGCCAGCACCGCCTCCGCCAACAAGTCCCGGCACCTGAGCTGGAAGTCGGGTGCCGGATCGCTGTGCTGGGCGAACAGCCAAACAGCCGTCGCGGCACGCTCCCCGACTTCCGAGATGCCCGGCCATCCCCGCACCGCGAGGAGCTGCTCCAGCCAGATCCGGTTGTCCCGGTCGATCTCCTGCCATCGCTCCATCACCTCCGGCGTCCGCGACGCCGGAGGCAGCAGCCGCACCTCCTGGTCCAGCTCCATCCGGCGCAGCAGCTCCGCCGCCAGCTCCTTATCCGGCGCGGCCGCGGCTCGCGGCCGCGCTACGGCATCAATGACGTCGAAGAGATGGGCGCCGAGGACCTTGGTGTCCGTCGGGGTGTCCAGGACCTCGAGTGCGTCACGATCCACCCAGTGCACCGGGAGCGCGGGCGCGCCCTGCGGCTCGTAGGTCAGCGGCACGACGCCGACGAAGACGTGGTCCCGGTGCAGGTGCCGCCCGTCAGCTCGGCTGTCCGGGCCAGCCGCGATGTCCACGGTCCACCACGGGCCCGGGACGGCAGGGTGCGGGTACCCCTCCGGAAGTGGAGCCGGCAGGAGGCGCGGGCAATATCCGGACTCTTCGAGCGCCGTGCGCATCGCAGCGTCCTGGGGCGTCTCGGCCTGCTCCTCGCGGACATGGCCTCCCGGCCGGAGGTAGCCGCCAGGCCGGGGGTGCGCGATGACGCACATCCGCCACGAGGCCCCGAAACGCGCGAAGAGAAACGTGCTCGCGGTCAGGTGCCGGACCAAGTCCATGGCGAACCTCCAGGGTCGATGTGTCGGGCTGCCGAGGTCCTACCCCTGCGGCCTCTGTCCACAGCTCCACGCTCGTACGGTCCGGTTCCCGATCACGGAACGGAAGGGCCCTATATGTCCGCAATAGCTTGGCTTCGGCTGTCTGACGACCGGCTAGTTCGAGCCGATCGTGTCGTCGCCGTCGACCTGTGGGGCCCGGGGCCCGAGAACACCCTCCAGGCGGAGGTCACGACCGCGGTTCTCGGGCAGCCGGCGCGGATCGTGGCCCAGCTCGCCGGCCCCGACACGTCCTGGGTCCATGTCGCGACGTGCGCCGCCGTGCGCGGCGGCGAGTTGATCACGGGATTGCTCGGCGCGATCGCGGCGGCGGCTGCGCGGCCTTCGGGTATCGCGTTCGTCTACGGGCTGCGGCAGGGCGGGGAGCTGACGCGGTGGACGTATGGGGCGACGATTCCGCTCACCGACCCCCGCGTTGCACCGTTTCATGAGGTTCACGACTCCGCTCCGGGGCGGTGGCTGGTGCGTCCGCTGCGGAGTGGGGCGCAGGAAGGTTCCTGAGCCCCGTCACGCCGGGCGGTCGTCAGCTGCAGTGTTCAGGGGCGGTGACCGCCCGGCTCCTGGCCGTGGTCCGCCGGCTGGAGGTGGAAGGAATGTTCACAAGGAGCAGCCGGCCGCTGCGCCACCCATCCCGACTCGTACGCGGCGGGATCGTGGACGGTGCGCAGGTGGGTGAATCCGAGGCGCTCGTAGTAGGCGTGGAGGCGGGTGTTTGCCGTCCAGGCGTCGAGGCGTAGCCACTTCGCCCCGTCACGGGCCGCCTGATCTCCGCACCAGTCCAGGATCGCGGCTCCGAGGCCCTGGCCGTTGCCTGGCCGCGCGAGGGTCAATTTGTGTACGTAGAGCGCTTGTTCGTCTCTCTCCTCTTCGCTCCACAGGACCGGCTCGGCCTTTCGGTCGAGGGTGACGGTGGCCACGGCCAAGTCCCGCGGGGTCGGGTGGAAGAGGTAGACCTCGCCGGCGGACACGCTGTCGATGAGGAGTTCGGGTGGGTAGGGCGTGGACCACTGGTCGCTGCCGTTCGCGCTCAGCCAGCTGGCCGCGTCAGTGCGGAACTTCAGGAGTCGGGGGATGTCGGCCGGCACGGCCCGGACGACGATCACTCGCCGCCTCGCTCGGTGTGGCGGAAGCGCTCGTACACGGTGATGTTGCGGTGGGCCGGCAGCGTGAAGAGGGTGACCTGCACGGGCAAGTCGGCGGCGTCGTAGTTGGTGCTGATGATTTTGATGGCGGGGACTGAGTTGCCTGCACCGAGGCCCAGGCGGATGTTCTCTCCCTCGGTGGTCGTGTGGGGGTGGATCTCGTCGATGGAGCGGACGATCTCGTGCCCGAGTTCGGCGAGGACGCGGTTGGTGCCGCGTTCGACGTTGTCCTGCAGTACCCAGTCGCTTCTCTCGACTATGCGCAGCGCCACGTAGGAGTCGTCGGTGTGGGCCGCGGCTCCGTCGACCATGTTGGTTCTGCGCCGTACGGCCACGTATTCGCCATCCAGCAGGGCAAGTCGGCTGCGGACCAGTTCGTCTGCCGGCTCGCGGGTGATCTCGTCCATCCGGGCGTCGCCCTTGCGGTGCGCGGCGTCGAGGAGGGAGGTGTAGACGTCGATGTTGGGCGCCTGCTCGTGGAACTCCGACTGCGGATAGAAGAGCAGCGGCTTCCAGTCGTGGACCCAGGCGCCCGAGCCTTTGCGTGTCCGCACAATGCCCTCGGCCTTGAGTTTCTCCAGCACGCGAACCAGTGACTGCCGGCTCAGACCGTACTCGTCGCCGAGAACCTGTGCCGAGGGCAGTTTGTCCGGAGAGCCGTCCGGTTTGCGGAAGTCTCCGGCCTTGATGCGTTCGCGCAGCAGGATGACGACGTCGTCAACCGTCGCCTTCTCCTGCGGCTTCCGCGGGCGATTGTTACTCATGGCCGCACCTTAGCAACCTGTCGCGACAGGTTAGCAAGAGTCGCCTCGCGATGCACACCCCACCCATTAGGGCATTGCCGCCTCGGCGCCGCATTGACCTGGCCCGGCAACTCAACCTGTCTTGACAGGTGTTGACGAGCTGCCAGCTGATCGCTACGGTCGTGATCGGCACCACAACCTGTCTTGACAGGTTGTGGTGCTTAAGACCCTTATTCCGGGTCTAAGTAGCTCAATTCGGCGCACTGTCGGGGCTCGCGCGATGCAAGCCCGCTCCTTGAAAACTGCACAGCGGACACAGGACTGAGCGTCCGAGGGGGTGCCCGTCGGCTTTGCCGCACGGCCCCGTTCGGGCACGCAACAGTCCAGACAACCAAGGCCCGGCGCACCACGTGTGTGCCGTGGCCTTGGCCGTCTGGCCAACACGACGGCCCTGGTCAGGAGTTACCTCCCGGCCAGGGCCGCGCTCGGCCCCTCATGGGGAGTCGCCACTCCCGCACGGGGCCTCATCCGAACACCTCACTCAGCGAGGAGTCCGAACTATGTCCCACATTAGTGATCGCTCCGCCCGCTCCACCGCCCAGGGCGGGGCCACCAGCTCCGCGCACTCCAAGACGATCGCCGCCTCGGTCGACACCAAGGCCCGTGCCCGCGCTGCCGAAGTGGCCGGGGCGTACCTGACGAACCTGAATCTGGCCGCCAACTCCGCGGCCGCGAAGGCGGTGCGCTGATGGCCACGCCCACCGACTTCGAGCCCGTACACCCCAGCCTGGCCGAGTTCGCGGGGATGGCCCGCAACCGTCTCGGCAGCCTGAGCCCGGCGCAGCGCCGCGTCCAGGCGGCCGAGGCCGCCCGTGACGTACTGCGCCGCGCGATCAGGCTCGACCTGCAGGGCATGCAGACCGACGAACTCGTCCTGGAAGTGCTGGAGATGCGGGCTGCTCTGGCCGGCCTGCTGACCGTCACGGTCCCGGCCGCCACTCCGCCCGCTCCCACCGACGACGGCGCCCTCAGCGACGACGACCTGGTCGCCAGCCTCTTCGACCTCATCAGCGATGCGGCGCCTCTGGATGCCGACGTGGTCGTCCACGTCGGCCGCCCGCTGCCCAATCCGCTGTTCAACTCCCTGGTGCGGGCGATCAACGCACCGGGGCTGCACGACGCCGGTGAATACCTGGAGGCTCGCGGGCACTGCGGGACCTCCACCGTGCACATCACCGCGATGGCCGCCCGCGCAGGTGCCCGGTGACCCAGAGCGAGCCGCCGGACCGGCGGCCCCGCGAGAACCGGATCCTGGCCGAACCCGCCACGCTCGAACGGTGCCGGAAGGACTACGACACCGGCTCGGCCGACCGCGCCACCGCCCACAAGCAGATGAGCCGCCGGGCGGTCCCTGATGCCTCGTGAACTCGGCCCGCCCCACACCGCCTCGTTCGGACTCCGCCTCTACGGCGGCAGTACGACCGACCGCTGGTGACCTTCAGCTCCACGCCGCGGGGGACGGCTGTGCCCCGCGGCCTCTCGCGTCTCCGCCCCGCGGAGCCGCCTCGCACAGGAGAAAAACGGTGACCACCCCCTCCAGTTCGCCCACCACGACAACCCCGACGGACTCCGCCACCGAGGCCGACCGGCCTCAGCTGAACAAGGCGCAGCGCGTGATCGTCGGCGTCGTGGTCGGCGGCGCTGTGGTGATCGCCGGCATCGGGTTCGCCGGCTCGTACGCCGCGGTCCGCGACCTTGCGATCCGCAAGGGCTTCGGGACGTTTGCCCATGTGTTCCCGCTCGGGGTCGACGCGGGGATTCTCGTGCTGCTCGCGCTGGACCTACTGCTGACCTGGCTCCGGATGCCGTTTCCCATGCTGCGGCAGACCGCGTGGCTGCTGACCAGCGCGACGATCGCGTTCAACGGCGCGGCGGCCTGGCCGGACCCGCTCGGCGTCGGCATGCACGCGGTGATCCCCATTCTTTTCGTCGTGACGGTCGAGGCCGCCCGGCACGCGATCGGGCAGCTGGCGAACATCACGGTCGGCCGTCACATGGAGCCGGTCCGGCTGATCCGGTGGCTGCTGTCGCCGCTGCCCACGTTCAAACTGTGGCGGCGGATGAAGCTGTGGGAGCTGCGGTCGTACGAGCGGGTCCTCGAACTCGAGCAGGAGCGCCTCGTCTACCAGGCCCGGCTGCGGACCCGGTTCGGTCGCGCCTGGCGCCGCAAGGCCCCGGTCGAGGCCCTGCTGCCGCTAAAGCTCACCCGCTACGGCGTCCCGCTCAGCTCCAGCCGCGTCCCGGCTTCGGCCCCTCCGCAGAACGTGAAGGGCGACGCACTGGAGAACCACGTCGCCGACGCCCTCGCAATCACCTCGACCGCAGGCGAGGTCCCGGGACCCCTCCTCGTCACCGAGGGCATGAACGTTCCTCCGCACCCCGTGAACTCGGGAGCCGACGCCAGCGTGAACCTCCGCACCGGGGGTGCGCCGACGCCGCGGCCGGCAGCCGTGAATCCGGCTGCCGGCCGTGAACGTGGCCCCGTGAATCCGCCTGCGGGTTCGGGCGTGAACCCGCCGGTTCACGCGCCGGCCGATGCTCCCGTGAACGATTCACGCAGGGGTGATTCACGGCAGCCCGTGAACCGGTGCGCAAGCGCCCCCGATTCACGCATGAAGCCGTTCACGCCCCCCGTGAACAGCGGCAGCGTGAACCGCGTGAAGTCCGTGAATCCGCTGCTCACAGGCACCGTGAACGGATTCACGCCGATCGTGAATCACCGTGAATTCACGCGTGAACCGGAGGACGTGAATCGGCGGGACTGGAGCGTGAACCGGCCCGTGAAGCTGACCGTGAACCGGTCGGCCGATCGTGAATCCGACGGCGTGAACGACCCGTCCGACACCGTGAATCCGGACTCGGACGAGGTCGTGAACGACGACGACGGCAACCGTGAAGAGGACGGCGTGAACGGCCGATCCGTGAATTCACGCCGCCCGCGCGTGCACGCCGCGAAGACGCCGGCGCCGACGTCGGTTCACGCAGCTGTCGGTGCTCCCAGCCCGAAGCAAGCCGAGCGGGCCAGGGCCGCGGCCGCGTGGCATGCGGCCAAGAGGAAGAACCCGGACCTGACGCAGAAGGAGTTCGCCGAGAGCCTCGGCAAGTCCCCGGCCTGGGTGACCAAGGTCCTCAAGGAGGCGGCCCGTGTGGCCGCGGAGACGGCCGGCGGATCCCGGGACGCACCCGATGGCTGAGCCGGCCAGCAAGGGCCACCACGGCTGGATACGCCCGGGGCCGGGCTCTGTGCCCGGCCCCGGCGAGACCCGCACCAGCCAGCTCTCAGGGCTGTTGACCTGCGACGACGCAGACCACGACGAAGAGTTCATCCGCATGCTGATCCACCTCGCCCTGGAAGGTGAGCGGATCACCGGAGCCTCCGAGGAGGGAGGGAACGTGACCACCGCAGACGAGAAGACCGACCCGTTCCACGTGCCGCTGCCGGATGAGGTGCCCGTACCCGCGCCGCGCACGGAGGCAGCAGGCCCCGACGGCGGCCAGGCGACGGCCAGGCCGTCGATCCCAGCCCCTGCCGACGCGGATGTAGACGCCCCTGTAGATGGTGTAGATGCGCAGGTCAGCGCCCCGGAAGCGGGTGCGCCGCCCCTCCAGGGGAGCGGGGCGGAGCCTGTCATTCCGGCCATGCCGGCATCGCCGCCCGAGCCGCCGGAGAAGGACTCCGATTGGTGGCGGACCGACCGGCCCGGACCGAAGACCGCGCCCCCTGCGCAGGGTTCTCCTCGCGAGACCAAGCAGGGCTGGTGGGACCGCCTCTACAAGGACCAGGACGCGGACCTCGACACCTACAGCGGGCACGTCCTGACCGTTCCGGCCGGCGGAGGACCGGTTCTCATCGAGGTCCAGAAGAGCCCCGAGCCGCAGGCCTCTGAACCGGAGGCGGCCGGCGCCGAGGAGCCCGCCGGCCGCCCGCAGGCCCTCGATGTCCACAAGCCGCAGCCGACCCTCCAGATCCGTACGCAGCCGGTGAAGCAGTGGCGCCCCACCCGCTTCTGGCGTGTCATCACCTTCAACGGGACTGCCGCCGCGGTCGGCTCCGCCATCGGACTGAACGCCTATCTCTCCCAGTTCCCCCCGGCCGCCGTCGCCGCTGCCGGCGGCCTGCTCGGAGCCGGCATGGCGCTCGGCTGCGGGTTCACGGCGTGGAAGGCCGCGGGCAGCGAGATGCTCGCGCCGTTCGTGCCGTTCGGCGCTCTGGGCCGCCTCGCCGCGGTCTTCGTCGCCGCCGAGGTCGGACGCCGCCTCGGGCAGGAACTCCTGCCGTACACCTCCGACATCGTCGCCCGCCATGTCGGCCTGAACCAGAGCGACACCTCCCTGCTCGTCGTCGGCCTCACCATGTGCGGCGCCTCGGGCTGGCTGGTGTGGCGCACCCGCTACGGCGGCCTGCTCAAGCGCTGGCTGGCGCGCATCCCGCTGGCCACTTCCCTGCTCGTCTGCGCGCTGTACTCCACCGGCCCTGTCATCTGAAAGGCATCCACCCGTGACCCCCATGAACACCGTGCTCGCCGCACCCGCCTCCGGCGCCAGCTTCACCCAGGGCCTGGGAGCGGTCGGCCTCTCCTCCCTCGCGGCCGCCGGTTTCATCGTCCTGATCATCGCCATCCGCAACAAGTCGAAGATCACCAAGAAGTACTTCGATGACCGCCGCTACCTCGCCGGGCTCGCTGCCGTGATCGGCGTCCTGTTCATGCTCGCTGGGGGGACCTGGAGGAGTCTGGCCGAGGGAGTCCACGGCACGGCGGCCTCGACCCTCACCGATCCGAACCTCATCGCCGGTGCCACGCCTGCCGGCCTGGCCCTGGTCCTCGGCGTCATGGCCTTCCTGCCCGAATGGCAGAAGCGTCTTCCCCCGGCGTTCTTCGGCCTGAGCTTCGGCGTCGCGTGCGGCCTCGCGGGCGCGTTCTGGGGAATCCTCTTCAAGGTGACCGGCGCGTTCCTGGAGAAGCTGGCATGAGAGCGCTGCTCAAGGAGATCAGCATCCCGTTCCAGGGCGGCAGGCAGACGCCGCGGCTGCTGCTCCTTCCGCTCCTGACCGGGTCGCGCCTCATTGCGTCGTTCCTGCTGCGCAGAGTGGGCCGCGTCGTCAAGCTCGGCTGGACGGCGGCCATGAACCTCGACGCCCCGCCGCCGAAGGCCGCCCCGGCCGCAGCGGAACAGAGCGGCGACCCCGCTGACGACGACTCCGCGAGCAAGGCGGGCCCGAACACCACCAAGGTCTCCAAGAAGGCGGCGCATGCCGCTGCCGATGACGTGATCGAGCGGGTCGGTTTGGGCTGTCTGATCATCCTGTTCGTCGGCGTCGTCGTCGCGGGGCTTCTCTGGCTGTTCATGTGGCTCGTCTGGCCGCACATCGCCCCATACGTACCGGTCAGCTGCACCGTGCTCGCGGTGGTGTGGGTGATCGTCGCGTGGATGATCGCTCCCCCGCTGCAGGAGACCACCACCCAAAATGATCATGAAAAATCTGCGGGGGAGCAGGAGCAGGAATCCGCCCAGGACCGGTTCGCCCGGTTGCTCGTCCGGTTCATCGTGGCCGCCGTCCGGGACGCCGCGCCGGAGCACATGGGCGTTCACATCGCAGAGCTCCTGGCGCGGCTCCAGCAGGAGGCGCAGGGCTTCGACAACTGGGAGCAACTCCAGCTGCGGGAGTGGTGCACTGCCGCCGGCATCCCCGTCAGCAGGAATGTCCGCGCCAAAGGGAAGGGGCCCACCTGGGGGGTCCGCGTTGACGAGCTGCAGGGGGTCTTCCGCACCTCTCTGGACGAGGCGGTGGAGGCCCTCTCTCGACCCGTCCTCCGGGCCCCGTCGGAGGGGTCCCCCGCCGGCCCCGTCCAGGCCGGGGAGGAGGGCCCCGCCGCACCCCTCTCCCCACCCCTCTCCCCACCCCTCTCCGCACCCCCCGCCGAGGCCCCCGCCGAGGCCCCTGTTCCGGCCGGGCAGAGCACCCCCGTTCAGCCCCACCTCCAGGCTGTTCCCGACCCCTCCCCTGGCGCCGTCGCGTAACCGGGCCCTGTGGGGGTGCAGATGCCGTCTACACCCCCATCTACCAGGGCATCTACCGCTCATCTCACCGTGATCGACAGGCCGTCGACGCCTCCGTCGACGGTCCGTCGACACCACGTTGACGGGCGGCACCCGACCTGCACCGGTCTCTTCACCGGCGGCGAGAAAACGCCCCTGACCATCCGCGGCCACGGCCTTCGCCCTCTACGATCCGGTTGTCCATCGATCGGATCAGGAGGCGTCCCGTGCCGTTCACGTACAACTGTCCGCCCTGCGGCACGGAGTCCCGGCCCTACACCTTCCGCGCCGGCGCGGAGGGCCACGGCGTGCGTCACCGCAATCGGCGTCACGACGGTGACTACCCCGTGGGCGAATGCATCCGGCCCATCGCCTGGGTCAACCCGCTCGCACGCGCGGGTGTCTGGCGTCCTTCCCGAGGCGACGCCGTCGCCGCGGTGGTCGCCGGCCTGCTCGTTCTCTGGAGTGTCTGGCACGCGTTCACGAACTGACCCCGGGGGCTGCACATCTCGCGAGATGTGCAGCC
>NZ_JBHXMF010000019.1:83116-137275 GCF_042721055.1 Streptomyces sp. NPDC058470 | reverse complement strand
GCGGCGATCAACCTCATCCGCATCAACGCCTGGCTTACCGACACACCCCGCGCCCCCACCCGGACCAGCCCCCTGGCAGCACTTCGCCCCGCCGCATGACGACGGGGCGAAGTATCAGGGCCCGGGATTAACCAACAGCGTCCGTGAAGTGCCGGGCCCCTTCGGTCTTGGTTTACGAAACGAGCTCGGGCTCCTTCGTGACCTCTTCGGACGACGGGCCCCCCGCGCCCTCCGCGCCCTCCGCGCCCTCCACATGCTGCCCCGGCCGCTTCGGCAGCGCGAACATCAGCAGGAAGATCGCCGTCATCACCGCCACGACCCAGCCCAGCGCGTGCTCGAAGGCGTTCACGAAGGCCGGGCCCACCTCGGCCGAGGTCAGCCGGTCCCCCATCGTGCCGAAGAAGACGACGGACACCAGGCCGAGACCCAGCGCGTTGCCCATCTGCTGCACGGTGTTGATGAGCCCGGACGCCGAACCGGCGTGCTCGCGCGGCACCTCCGACAGCACGGCGTCCGTCAGCGGCGCCACGATGAAGCCCATCCCCGCACCCATGACGACCAGGGGCAGCGCCATCTGCCAGGAGGCGATGGACATGCCGTACCGCTCGGACTCCCAGATGTAGAGGAGTACGCCGGCCGCCATGAGCAGCGCGCCCGCCTGGAGAACCTTGCGCCCGAAGCGCGGGACCAGCAGCTGCACCGACATCCCCGCCGCCACCGACACCGCGATCGAGAACGGAACCCCGGTCAGGCCGGCCCGCAGCGGGCTCCACCCGAGACCGGTCTGCATGTAGAGCGTCCAGACCAGGAAGAAGATGCCGAGCGCGACCCCGAAGACGGTCTGTACGGCGATGCCCGCCGCGAAGCTCTTCACCTTGAAGAGGGAGAGCTCGACGAGCGGCGAACCGTCGATCCGCGCCTTCCGCTTCTCGTACGCCACCAGCGCCGCGAAGACGACCAGGGCGCCGACCATCGACACGTACCCCCACAGCGGCCAGTCCAGCTCCTCGCCGCGCGTCAACGGGTAGATCAGCATCAGCATGCCGAGCGCGACGAGGGCGACACCGACGAGGTCGAGCTTGAGGGCCCGCGGGGCCTTGGACTCGGTGATGAAGCGACGGCCCAGGATCAGGCCCGCGATACCGACCGGAAGGTTGATGAGGAAGATCGGCCGCCATTCGAGACCGAACAGGTTCCACTCGGTGAGCAGCGCGCCGAGCAGCGGCCCGGACACGGCACCCAGTCCCACGACCGCGCCGAACAGCCCGAACACCTTCCCCCTCTCGTGCGCCGGGAAGGTCGCGTGCACGATCGACAGCACCTGCGGCACCATCATCGCGGCCATCCCGCCCTGGAGAATGCGGGAGGCGACCAGCATCTCGGGGTTCACGGCGAAGCCGCACAGGGCCGACGCGATCGTGAATCCGCCGATGCCGACCAGGAAGAGCCGCTTACGTCCGTGGATGTCGCCGAGCCGCCCGCCGGTGATGAGCCCGGCGGCGAAGGCCAGTGCGTAACCCGCCGTGATCCACTGGATCTGGCTGACCGAGGCGCCCGCCTCCCGCTGGATGGACGGAATCGCGATGTTGACGATCGTGACGTCGACGAGGTCCATGAAGGCTGCGGTCATCACGATCGCGAGTGCGAACCAACGGCGTCGGTCGGCCGCTGGGGCCGGGCTGTTGAGAATGGTCTCGGTGGAGGTCATGCATTGAAGGTAGGACTCGATTAGGTCAGATCGTGTCCTAGTTGTACGGCACTCTGAGAAACATGACGACGGCAGCACCGACCTACGCGGGCGCGGATACGAAGACCGGGGCGAAGGCCTGCGCAGGCCCGGACAGGACGACAGGGGCGAGGACATGACCACCGACACACCGGCCAGGCTTCTCCAGCTCCTCTCCCTCCTCCAGACGCCCCGCGAGTGGCCCGGCGGTGAGCTGTCCGAGCGACTCCGAGTGTCCCGTCGTACCGTCCGGCGGGACGTCGACCGGCTCCGCGAACTGGGCTACCCGGTGCAGGCGACCAAGGGCGCCGACGGCGGGTACCGGCTGGTGGCGGGGAAGGCGATGCCGCCCCTCGTGCTCGACGACGAGGAGGCGGTGGCGATCGCGGTGGGGCTGCGGGCCGGCGCCGGGCACGCGGTCGAGGGCATTGAAGAGGCCTCCGTACGGGCCCTCGCGAAACTGGAGCAGGTGCTGCCGTCCCGGCTGCGGCATCGGGTGTCCACCTTGCAGGCGGCGACCACCCCGCTCACCAGCGGCGACGGAGCGAGCATCGCGCCCGAGACGCTGACCGTGATGGCCTCGACCGTGGCAGGCCGGGAGCGGCTGCGGTTCGCGTACCGCTCCGGGGACGGAACACCCTCGCGCCGCCTGACCGAGCCGTACCGCCTCGTCTCCACCGGCCGTCGCTGGTACCTCGTCGCGTACGACCTCGACCGCGAGGACTGGCGTACGTTCCGCGTCGACCGGGTGGCCGAACCCTTCGCGACCGGGGCGCGGTTCGCACCGCGCGAGTTGCCGACGGGGAATGCGGCGGAGTATCTGCGGCAGTCGATGTACCGGCGTCAGGAGACGTACGACTTCGACGTCACCTTCGCCGCGCCGGCCATGTTCGTCGCCGCACGGCTGCCCGCCTGGCTCGGGGCGCCCGAACCGATCGACGACCACAGCTGTCGGCTGCGTTCCTCCGCCGGGGACTCCGTGGAGTGGCTCGCGGTGCGGCTCGCGATGGTCGACTGCGAGTTCACGGTGCGGGAGCCGGCGGAACTCGTGCGGTGTCTACGGGAGTTGGGGACGCGGTTGACGCGAGCGGCGGACGGGGTGGCGGAGGGCGGCCGCCCGGGCGGGGAGTGAGTGGGGCATCGGGCTGAGCGGAGACCGGGGATCAACGGGACGGGACGAACCGCGGGGCGCAGCTCTCGCGCTCATACCTCCTACTTCGGGTCGCGGTTGAACGACGCCTTCGACCAGAAGTAGCCGAGCACGGTCAGTGCGAGGCACCAGGCGATGGCCAGCCAGCCGTTGTGGCCGATCTCGGTGCCGAGGAGCAGGCCGCGCAGGGTTTCGATGGCCGGGGTGAAGGGCTGGTACTCGGCGATCGGCTGGAACCAGCCCGGCATCGCGTCGACCGGGACGAAGGCGCTGGAGATGAGCGGCAGGAAGATCAGCGGCAGCGCGTTGTTGCTGGCCGCTTCGGCGTTCGGGCTGATCAGGCCCATCCCGACCGCGATCCAGGTCAGTGCCACGGCGAACAGCGTGAGCAGTCCGAAGGCCGCGATCCACTCCAGGACCGTGGCGTCCGTGGACCGGAAGCCGATGGCCACACCGACGGCGCCGACGAGCACCACGCTGGCGATGCACTGCAGCACGCTGCCGACAACGTGCCCGATGAGCACGGACCCCCGGTGGATCGCCAGCGTACGGAAGCGGGCGATGATCCCCTCGGACATGTCCATCGAGACGGACACCGCCGTGCCGATCGTGGTGCCGCCGATGGTCATCATCAGGATGCCGGGGACGAGATACGCGATGTACTCGGACCGGTCCGCCCCGCCGTCCCCGATACCCGCGCTCATCACGTCGCCGAAGATGTAGACGAAGAGCAGGAGCAGCATGATCGGGGTGAGGAGGAGGTTGAGGGTGAGGGAGGGGTAGCGGCGGGCGTGCAGGAGGTTGCGGCGGAGCATGGTGGTGGAGTCGCGTGCGGCGAGGGAGAGGGTGCTCATCGGACGTTCTCCTTGGGCTGGTTGGGCTGGCTGGGGAGGGTGGTGGGGCTGGTGGGGCTGGTGAGGGCGAAGAACACGTCGTCGAGGTCGGGGGTGTGGACGGTCAGCTCGTCCGCCTCGATGTCGGCGGCGTCCAGCCGGTCGAGGATGGAACGCAGTTCGCGCTGGCTGCCGTCGCTGGGGACGGTCAGGGAGAGCGCCTCGTCGTCGCGCGAGGTCTCGCGCAGGGCGGTGGCGGCGGTCTGGTAGGCGGTGGGGTCGGTGAAGCGGAGCCGGACGTGTCCGCCGGGGATGAGCCGCTTGAGCTCTTCGGCGGTGCCCTCGGCGGCGATCTTTCCGTCGTTCAACACGGCGATGCGGTCGGCGAGTTCGTCGGCTTCTTCCAGGTACTGGGTGGTGAGGAAGACGGTGACGCCGTCGGAGACGAGTTCGCGGATGATCTGCCACATGTTGTGGCGGGAGCGGGGGTCGAGGCCGGTGGTCGGTTCGTCGAGGAAGATGATCCGTGGGTTGCCGACCAGGGTCATGGCGATGTCGAGGCGGCGTTTCATGCCGCCGGAGTAGGTGGAGGCGGGCTTCGTCGCGGCCTCGGTGAGGTCGAAGCGCTCCAGCAACTCGGCGGTGACCCGGCGCCCCTCGCTCTTGGGCAGGTGGTGCAGGTCCGCCATGAGGAGCATGTTCTCCTCGCCGGTGATCAGACCGTCGACGGCGGAGAACTGGCCGGTGACACCGATCGCGGCCCGCACCCCGTCCGGTGACGTGGCGATGTCATGGCCCGCGACCTGGGCCTGCCCGCCGTCGGCGGTGATGAGGGTGGAGAGGATCTTCACGACGGTGGTCTTGCCGGCACCGTTCGGGCCGAGCAGCGCGAACACCGACCCGGCCGGGATGCACAGATCGATGCCGTCGAGGACGGTCTTGTCGCCGTACGACTTGCGCAGACCGATGGTGGAGACGGCGGCCGGTGGCGGCTGACCGTCACTCTGCATGGACGTGGGCATGACAGATGAAGGCATGGGGCCCTCCGGCTCGGTGAGTGAAGTGAAGGGGGAACGGCGGGAGTTGGGGGAGTCAGGCCTTGGCGCGGCGGATGTCGATGTTGCCCCAGCGGGTCCTGGCGCGGACCTCGACGGTGTTCTCGGTCTCCGCCGGAGGCGCGGACTCGGCGAGCGTGTTGTGCACCTGCCCACGCTCGGCGCTGGCGTCGAGCCAGGCGGCGGTGCCCTGGCGAATGCCGATGTCGATGGCGCCGTAGGACGTCTCCAACTGGACGGTGCCGGAGGCCACTTCCGCGATACGCAGGGCGCCGTGGGCGGTGGTGGCGGTGACCGAGGCTTCGGCGCGCTGGATGTCGATGTCGCCGTAGGCGCCGCTCGCCCGCAGGTCGCCTGTCACGGCGGCGACGGACGTGGCGCCGTGTGAGTTCTTCAGGGTGGCGGGGCCGTCGACGATGCCGATGCGCAGGCTGCCGGAGCTGGTGGTGATCTCGGCCGCGCCCTCGATCCGGTCGACGAAGACCGAGCCGTGGGAGACGGTCAGGTGGAGCGGCCCGGTCGCGTCCAGGCGGACGTCGCCGCCCGAGGTCTTGACCCGGGCCTCGCCGAGCCGACCCTCGCCGACCACCTGGGCCCAGGAGCCTGTGACGTCGATGGCCGAGCCCGTAGGCAGGTCGACCGTCACGTCGACGACGCCGGAGGGACCGATGAAGCGGCGCTCCTTCGTCCTGATGGTCAGCACGCCGTTCACGTAGGTGACCTCGGTCTGCTCGGCGGCCCGCACGTCCTTGTCCCGCTTGGGGCTGCCGGGCCGTACCTCGACCACGGTGTCGGTGCGGTCGCTCGCGGTGAACCGGAGGGAACCGGCGCCCACGTGGGCGGTGACCGAAATCGGTTCGGGAGTGTCGAAAGAAGGCATGGCTGTCCCGTCCTCCTGGGTCTTCAGGGCGTCCCCGCTGGTGGGACGTGGTGCAGGTGAAGTGGTGTGGGTGATGACGCGGTGCGGACAGGGGAGCGGCTAGCGCACCCAGCCCGTGATGCTCTGTCCGACGGTCCGGGTCTTCTCCGTCGTAGGCGGTCGGGTGCCGCCGTCGACCGCGGCCGACACCGCACGCACCAGCCACGCGTTGACCGACAGGCCCTCGCGGGTCGCGGCCTCTTCGGCGCGGGCCTTGAGATGGGCCGGCAGGCGCAGGTTGACGCGGGCGGTGCCGCCCTCGTCGCCGTCGACCGGAGCCGGGGCCCTGAGTGCTTCGACCTCAGCCGGCTCCGGGGGAAAGCCGTGGTCGGTGGGCGGCAGTGTCACCACGAAGTCGGGGTCGAGCCCCCGCAGCCGTACGTCGACCGAGCCGGGGGCGAGTTCGCGGGTGATCTCGTCCGTCGCGGCGGAGAGCACATTGAGCATGATCAGCCGGGTCGCCGACTCCAGGGGAGCGGTGAGCCTCTCTGCCAGCTCACGGGCTTCGTCGCCGCCGGCTTCGGCGGCCACCGCGAGTTCGCGGCGGAGGGTGTCGACATACGGAGTGAGATCCATGACGCCATGATGGCACCACAGTGGCGCCATGCGCAAGCGGCAAGGCGACACCTCGGGGACAGCACGCTGGCGTGACCTCTCCGACCTGCGGAAACTCACTGGCACCTAGGTGAGTGAAGATGGCGCCATGCGCGCTCATACGCTTCTCAGAGCTCAGGATGGCGCCGGGTGGCGCCACCGTGGCACACCGGGTGAGCCACGCCTCCGTCGGTCACCCGGTGTGCCACGGAAAGTCGCGAAGGGAACCGAGGTTGCGCACCGCGAGCGCGACGGGCCCGGCCGGTCCGTCTGCCGGGTCGTCGCCGGCGGCCCACGCCTCCACCGCGACGCGCACCGCCGCGCCGGCCAGGGCGGCGCCGAGTCGGATCTCGGGAGAGAGCGGCGGCAGGGGGCCGCCGGGCGGCCGGGAACCGGGTGCGCCTCCATCCCCACCCCGCGCGGTGGCGACCCGCGCCCCCAGCACCGCCGCCAGCGTCCGCTCCGCGGTATGGCACGCCTCGCCCCACACCCTCAGCAGGGCCGGGCTCCCCTCGGCCAGCCGGAGCAGGGAGCGGACCCACTGCAGGGACTCCGCGCGCACCCCGACCCCGGGTGTCATCGTCTGGATGACCGCGTGATGGAGGGCTTCGGGGACGGTCAGGTGGGCCGGGGCGTCGCGGACCGTCTCGGCCCATTTCTGGGCACCCGCGGCGAAGAGGGGGCCGAGGGACTCCTCCTTGCTCGCGAAGTAGCGGTAGAAGGTGCGCGGGGCGATGCCGGCGTCGCGGGCGATGTCCTCGGCGCGGGTGGCGCGCAGGCCGTTGCGCATGATGAGCCCGGCTGCGGCGCGGGCGATGTCCATGCGGGTGGCGGCCTTGCGCCGCTCGATCAGCGAGGGAGCCTGGCCGTCGGGCGAGGAACCCCGGGCCGCGCGATTGCCGGGGGTCCGGCGAGCAGGAGCTCGGGCGGGACGTTCCTCGGATGCCGGACCGTCGGAGGCCGAGGCCACCGGGGCCGCCGCGTCCGCGGAGGCCCGGGCCACAGGTTCGGTACCGGTCACGAACGGCAGGTTATGCCTCTGTGGCACAATCTGCCATTCGGGTCACCCCGGGGTTCAGGTTCGGGGTGGCCCGTCAAACGACCTGCCCGGAAGCAGCCTCCCACGCGCGAGGCACAGGGCCTTCCGCACCCCTCTCGCCGGGCAGCAACCACACGAGGCACAGGGCCCCGCGCCCCTCTCCCCGGGGGCAGTAGTCGCACGAGTCGCCGGCAAGGATCACCCGAAGCGCCCGGGCATGAACCTCACGAGTCGCCCGGACAGCAACCACGCGCATCGCCCGAACAGCAACCACACGAGCCTCGCCGTCCCGCGGGCAAACTCGCCGTCCGCCCCGCAGACAAAAAGGAGCCGAGCCCCGGCGCCAGGGGGGGAGGCGCCGGAGCTCGGCTCTGGAAGAGTCCCGGCGCGGGGGGGGTGTGCGTCGGGACTCGGCTTCGGGGGTCACGGACGTATGCCCGGGACCCTGGGGCCTAACCCTGGGCCCTGAAGTCTTGTTCCCAGAGCCCAGCAAGTTGAAGCGGCCTAACACGGCCATGTCCGGTCGGCCTGTGGCCGACATCTGTCGGTAACGAAGGGGCGGGCTTACGCAGCCGCGTCGAAACCTGTGTCGCGTGCCAGCTTCTTCAGCTCGAGCAGCGCGTGCTTCTCGATCTGGCGGATGCGCTCTCGCGTGAGGCCGTGCTCCTTGCCGACCTCCGTGAGCGTGCGCTCCCGGCCGTCCTCGATGCCGTACCGCATCTTGATGATGGAGGCCGTGCGCTGGTCGAGGCGGCCGATCAGGTCGTCCAGCTCCTCGCTGCGCAGGAGTGTCATCACCGACTGCTCGGGTGAGACCGCGGAGGTGTCCTCCAGCAGGTCGCCGAACTGGGTGTCGCCGTTGTCATCCACCGCCATGTTCAGCGAGACCGGGTCGCGGGCCCAGTCCAGGACGTCCGCCACGCGCTCCGGTGTGGAAGCGAGCTCGGCGGCGATCTCGGCGTGCTCCGGCTCCCGCCCGTGCTCGCGGTTGAACTCGCGCTGCACGCGCCGGATCCGGCCCAGCTCCTCGACCAGGTGGACGGGGAGGCGGATCGTGCGCGACTGGTCCGCTATGGAGCGGGTGATGGCCTGGCGGATCCACCACGTCGCGTACGTGGAGAACTTGAAGCCCTTGCGGTAGTCGAACTTCTCGACCGCGCGCACCAGGCCGGCGTTGCCCTCCTGGATCAGGTCGAGCAGGGGCAGGCCGCTGCGCGGATAGCGGCGGGCCACGGCGACGACAAGGCGCAGGTTCGAGCGGATGAAGACGTCCTTGGCCCGCTCGCCCTCGGCGACCAGTGCCTCCAGCTCCTCGCGGGACGCGTCCGCCTCGGCCTGGGCCTCACCTTCGAGGATCTGCCGCGCGAACACACCCGCCTCGATGATCTGAGACAGTTCTACTTCCTTGGCGGCGTCGAGCAGCGGCGTACGCGCGATCTCGTCGAGGTACATGCCGACCAGGTCGCGGTCGGCGATCTCGCCGCCTACGACGCGAACACTGCGTGCACCGTCGCTGGTCTCGCCGGAGGCGGACTTACGACGGGCGACGGCACGGGTTGCCATGCGTGCTCCCTTGCGATGGTGGGCTTGCGGGTCGGTCCGGACACTTTGGGCTCACCCTCCCGGGTGCCCTGCATCCGAAGGAAACAACGACTGGAATCCGGACAGAATTCCCAACCCGCCCCTCGATTTTTCTGATCATGCAGTACCCTGTCCCGCCACAGAGGGGTGCCAGATGACGACAGAACGTACAGAAGTGCAGGTCAGGCCGGGATCCGAGGGTGATCTCGATGCTCTCACCGCCATCTACAACCACTATGTGCGTGAGACGCCCATCACATTCGATACCGCTGTCTTCACTGTGGAAGAGCGTCGTCCGTGGCTGCTCTCCCACCCTGAAGACGGACCGCACCGCCTGATGGTTGCCACGGACGTGGACTCACAGGCAACTCTTGGGTACGCCACCAGCAGCCCACACCGTCCCAAGCCCGCGTACGCCACCTCGGTCGAAGTCACCATCTACCTCGCCCCCGAAGCGGCCGGCCGCGGCATCGGCACCCTCCTCTACAAAGCCCTCTTCGAGGCCCTGGAGGGCGAGGACCTGCACCGCGCCTACGCGGGCATCGCCCTGCCCAACGAGGCGTCCACACGGCTGCACGAACGCTTCGGGTTCCGGCACATCGGCACCTACCGGGAGGTCGGCCGCAAGTTCGGCCGGTACTGGGACGTGGCCTGGTACGAGAAGGAGCTGTGACCCGGTAGGCACGGCCAGGCGCGGCCACCGCTCAGCCGAACTGCACCGACCGCTTCGCCATCCCCAGCCAGAACCCGTCGATCACGGACTTCTGCCCGTCGAGCTCACCGGCCGCGTCCGCCGCGCCCATGGTCACGAAGAGGGGCGCGAAGTGCTCGGTGCGCGGGTGGGCGAGACGGCCCGCCGGAGACTTGCGCTCGAAGTCGAGCAGCGCGTCCACGTCACCGGCGTCCAGCGCACGGTGGCCCCAGTCGTCGAACTCGCTCGACCAGGACGGCACGCCGCCGCCGGTGTGCCGCAGGGCCGCGAGGTTGTGCGTGAAGAAGCCGGAGCCCACGATCAGGACGCCCTCGTCGCGCAGCGGCGCCAGCTTCCTGCCGATCTCCATCAGCCGGACCGGGTCGAGGGTCGGCATGGAGATCTGCAGGACCGGGATGTCGGCCTCGGGGAACATCTCCACCAGCGGGACGTACGCGCCGTGGTCGAGTCCGCGGTCCGGGATGTCCTGCACCGGGATGCCGGGCGCGCGCAGCAACTTCCGTACGGACTCGGCGAGTTGAGGGGCGCCCGGAGCCTCGTACCGCACCTGGTAGAAGTGCTCGGGGAAGCCCCAGAAGTCGTATACGAGGGGGACCGTCCCGACCGCGCCGAGGGCGAGGGGGGCCTCCTCCCAGTGGGCGGAGACCATGAGGATCGCCTTGGGGCGCGGCAGGTCGGCGGACCAGGCGGCGAGCTGGCCGGGCCAGACCGGGTCCTCGGCGAGGGGCGGGGCGCCATGACTGAGATAGAGGGCGGGCATGCGCTCCTGCGAGTCGCGCCCCTCGGTCGCGACAGACGTGGCGACAGAAGTGGCGACAGAAGTGACAGCGGACGTGACAACGGGCGTGACAACGGGCGTGACAGCAGACATCGCGGCGGCTCCCTCCGGCGGGGTTCGAACACACAGCCCGAAGAATCGGTCCCCTAAGCGACCGATACTTGAACTCTCAATATTGATACTCACCATAGTCCCCGTTTGTTTAATCTTCAAGAAGGGGCTCGTACAGTGGAGTACATGAACACGGCATCCGCTCAAGAGACGCGCTGGCTCACTGACGAGGAACAGCGCACCTGGCGTGCCTACATGCACGCATCCACCCTTCTGGAGGACCATCTCGACCGACAGCTCCAGCGGGACGCGGGCATGCCGCACGTCTACTACGGCCTGCTCGTGCAGCTCGCCGAGGCGCCGCACAGGCGGCTGCGGATGACCGAGCTGGCCATGAACGCGAAGATCACCCGGTCCCGTCTCTCCCACGCGATCGCCCGCCTGGAGAAGAACGGCTGGGTGCGGCGCGAGGACTGTCCCTCCGACAAGCGGGGGCAGTTCGCGGTCCTGACGGACGACGGCTACGAGGTCCTGAGCCGGACCGCGCCCGGCCACGTCGCCGCCGTACGCCAGGCCCTCTTCGACCGGCTCTCCCCCGAGCAGCAGAAGGCCCTCGGCGAGGCCATGCGGATCATCGCCGAGGGGCTCCAGCCGAAGGACGCGGGCGCCGACCTGCCCTGGCTGCGTTAGGGCTCTCTCGTGGGGAGCCGTAACGCAGCCAGGGGACCGGCGCGGGTCCGCCCCGGCTCCACTGTGCTCGGAGCCGGGGCGGACCCTGGGATTCGTACGGACGAGGCGTCCCCACCCCTCGTCCGTACGCGAAGTACGAAGTACGAAGCACCGGGGGTACGACGGGGTACGAACAGCCGGCGTCAGTGGGCGACCACCGGCACCTTCAGCTCGTCCTCGGCACCCTCGCCCGCACCCGCGCCGGAGGCCGAAGAGATGTCCGGACGGCCGGTGTTGATGAGGGTCGCGGCGACCGTCGCGGCGAGCACGAGGATGCCGACGGCGAACCAGATCGCGTTGGTGTAGCCGTGCACCTGGCCCTCCAGCTGGACCAGCTGCTGCTGGGCCTGGGAACCGGCGCCGCCGATGTGGTCCTTGATGTACGCGGTCGTCGCCGAGGCGGCGATCGTGTTCAGCAGCGCCGTACCGATCGCGCCGCCCACCTGCTGCGAGGTGTTCACCATCGCGGAGGCGACACCGGCGTCACGCGGCTCGATGCCGAACGTGGCCAGCGACATGGCGGGCATGAACGCCGTACCCATACCAAGACCCAGCAGCACCATGCCCGGCAGGATCACGCTCGCGTACGAGGAACCGATCTCCAGCTGGGTCAGGAACAGCATGCCGAGCGCGGCGACCAGGAAGCCCGGGGCCATCAGCAGGCGCGGGGCGACCCGGGTCATCAGGCGCGTGCCGATCTGCGTGGAGCCCACCATCATGCCCGCGATCATCGGCAGGAAGGCGAAGCCGGTCTTGACCGGCGAGTAACCCTTCACGATCTGCAGGTAGTAGGTCAGGAAGAGGAACAGGCCGAACATCGCGATGATCGCGAGGCCGAGCGAGAGGTAGACGCCGCCGCGGTTGCGCTCGGTGATGACACGGAGCGGCAGCAGCGGGGCCTTGACCCTGGACTCGGTGAGGACGAACCCGGCGAGCAGTACCGCCGAGGCGACGAACAGGCTGAGCGTCACGGAGTCGCCCCAGCCGTCGGACTCGGCGCGGGTGAAGGCGTAGACGAGCGTGACCAGACCGAGGACGGAGAGGACGACGCCGGGGATGTCGAGCGGCGAGCGGTTGCGGCCACCAGCCGGCTCACGGATGACGAAGTACGCGCCCGCGGCGGCGATGATCGCGAACGGGATGTTCACGAAGAACGTCCAGCGCCAGTCGAGGTACTCGGTGAGGACGCCGCCGAGAATGAAGCCCACGGCGCCGCCACCACCGGCGATCGCGCCGTAGATGCCGAACGCCTTGGCGCGCTCCTTGGGCTCCGTGAACATCACGGCGAGCAGCGAGAGCGCGGCGGGCGCGAGCAGCGCGCCGAACGCACCCTGCAGGGCGCGGGCGCCGAGCATCATCGCCTCGTTGGTGGCGGCGCCTCCGATGGCGGACGCGCCGGCGAAGCCGATCAGACCGGCGACAAAGGTGCGCTTGCGGCCCCACAGGTCGGCGATACGACCGCCGAAGAGCAGCAGACCGCCGAAGGCGAGGGCGTAGGCCGTGATGACCCACTGCCGGTTGCCGTCCGATATCCCCAGGTCCTGCTGGGCGGAGGGCAGCGCAATGTTCACGATGGTCGCGTCGAGGACGACCATCAGCTGGGCGAGCGCGATGAAGGTGAGCGCTTTCCAGCGGTTGGAATGTGCGGACTTGGCGTCGGACATTGCTGTCGAACTTCCTGTTTCAGACATGGGAGTACCCACTCCGGGACTTCGTAGCGAAAAAGACGATGAGAGAGGACAGAGGGAAGGGGACGGCTCGTCGACGGTGACGGCCTGAAAGGGTTGGGCGAGTTCTGAGTGGAGTTGTGCGAGCTCTCGGTGGCCTTAGGTGGCCTTCGTTGTGCTGGTCAGGGGACTGGCCTTCGCGCGGGACCAGCCGGTCAGATCACCGGCCCTGTCATCAGCCCCGCCATGAGGCCAGTCCTGAGGCAGTCATAGTCATGAGGCAGTCATGAGGCCGGCCATGGGTCCGGTATCAGCCCCGCCATCGGTCACGCACCTCGCAGCCCCTCCATGGTCGCGGCCGTACCCGGCAGTTCGGAGCGGGCCGGTGCCCGCAGTCCGTCCAGGAACAGCTGCAGATGACGGTGTACGAAGCGGTCGAAGCCCTGGCATGCCGTGCCGGGCAGCGGTCGGGTGAGCTGGGTGACGGCGACCATCAGGTCTCCGACGGCGACGTCGGAGCGGAGCTGCCCGGACTCCCGGGCGCGCTCCATCATTCCCTCGACCAGCGCCTCGATCCGCTCACGTGAGGCGAGCAGATCCGGGTGGTTCTTGTCGAAGTTGCCGGAGAGCATCGCGCACAGCGCACCGAACCGCTCGTCGACGCAGGCGTGCACGAAGCGGCTCAGCACCTCGAACGGGTCACCGCTCTCGGCGAGCGCCAGCTCCGCCTGCTCGGCCGTACGGTCCATGACCGTGCAGACGACCTCCCGCACCATTGCGTCGCGGTCGGGGAAGTTGCGGTACACCGTGGCGTTGCCCACGCCGGCCCGGCGGGCGATCTCGTCGAACGGCACATCGGAGCCGAACTCGATGAACATCTCCACGGCGGCGCCGACGATCCGCTCCCGATTGCGCAGGGCATCGGCGCGCGGCCGGGGCACTCGACGCTGCGCTCGGGTTGCGGTCTCCACGGCGTACTCCTCGTAGGTAGTTGACGGCCGTTCGCGTAGCTGACGGCCGGGTTGCGATCCGGGGATTAGCTCCCCGCTTCGCTCGGACACCTGACTAAACGGGGAAACGGTCCCCGGTTATTTCCCGCCTTCAGTGTGACCTGAGTCACATCCACTGTGGCGAGAAACCCACGATCGGGCTCATCCAGCGCGCGCCCCGGCACCCCTCGCCACAGGGTGATCGAAAGGGTGCAGTCGGTGACCGGCGGCTGCCGTCGAGCGAAGGGCTCCCGTATGCAGCCGACCAGCCGTCGGATACGCCCGCGCCGCGTGGTCGCGCTCGCCTCGGTGGCCGTTCTGACACTGGCGGTCAGCACCTCCGCCGGCACCGGTCATCTGACGGCGGGCTCCACGACGGCGGGCTCCATCGCGCTGGCCCGCTCCACGGCGCTCGGTCCCTGCATGATCAACGGCTCGCTGGGCGTACAGATGGGCGAAGGCATCCCGACGCCACCGGGGTACGCCCGCTCCACCGGCACCGTCCGCGCCCTCACCTTGATGGTCGACTTCTCCGACGCGCCCGGCCAGGGCAGCGCGCTCGACCGCCTAGCGGAGTTCTTCCCGCAGACCCAGGAATGGTTCAGGACAGGCTCCTACGGCCGCCTCGACTACCGCCCCGAGACGCCCGTACGGCACTGGCTGCGGATGCCCAAGCCGTTCAAGGCGTACGGCATAGAGCGCGGCGCGCCCTTCGACCCCGGGTACCGCACGCTGGTCCAGGACATCGTGGCCACCGCCGACCCGACCGTGGACTTCCGCTCGTACGACCTCCTGAACGTGCTGGTCACGCCGAACGCCGGGCCCTCCGCCCTGGACACCGTCCTGTCCGTGACCTTCGCCGGCAACACCGAGGCACCGATCGCCGACGGCGTCGTGGTCTCCAACGCGTCCTTCGTCTACAGCCGCCAGGACGACGGCTCCGGCTCCTACGGCGAGACGGGCTACCGGGTACTCCCCCACGAGAACGGCCACACCTTCGGCCTGCCCGACCTGTACACGCAGGACGGCGGGGGCGCGGTCGGGCACTGGGACATCATGAGCGAGGACTGGGGGGCCGGCAACGACCTGCTCGGCTGGCACAAGTGGAAGCTCGGCTGGCTCGACGAGACGCAGGTCAGCTGCGCCGCCGCGGCCGGCACCACGGAGTACACACTCACTCCGCTGGCCAAGACGGGCGGCGCCAAACTCGTCTTCGTACCGACCGGCATCAAGACCGGGTACGCCTTCGAACTGCGCACCCGGGACGGCAACGACCTGGCCGTCTGCCGCCCCGGCATCCTGATCTACAAGGTCGACGCGAACGTCGACACCGGCAACGGCCCCATCACCGTGTACGACTCCCACCGCGACAGCGGCGGCTGCACCCGCTCCCCCAACGTGCACGCGGAACTCTCGGACGCGCCCTTCGCCCCCGGCGAGTCCTTCAAGGACCCCAGGACCGGCGTCGTGATCACCGTGTCGGGAGTGGATCTCGCGGGGAACTACCGGGTGTACGTGACCCGACGCTGAGCCGGGGCCGGCCCTCCCGGCACGCCGGTGACCTGCTGAGGACCTGATCAGAACCTGCTGAGGCGGCCGGGCAAGGACTACCGTGTCTCTTCTGAGTGCCGCAAACGGAGAGCCCATGCCATTGAACGTCGTGCCGGCCCCCGAGGACGAGACCGAGACCGAAGAGGGGAGCGGAAGCGGAACCGTGTTGACCGGGACCGCCGTGCCCACCGAGGCCGTGGCCCCCCTCATGCGCGGGATCGCCGTACTGCGGCGGCTGACCGAGGCCGACGGAGTGTCCAGCCTCAGCGGCCTCGAGCGGGCCACCGGGCTCGCGCGTTCCACCGTCGACCGCATCACCGCGACGCTCGCGCGCATGGGGTACGTACGACTCGACGGCCGGGACGCCGTACTCGCCCCGCGCCTGATGGAACTCGGCAACGCCTACCTCGGCGCCCTCCGCCTCCCCCGCCTCCTGGACGCGCACGCCGACGCCCTCGCCGACGAACTCGACGAGTCGGTGTCCCTCGCCGTCGGCGACCGGGACGGCATCCGCTTCATCCACCAGGCGACCCGGCGCCGCGCCATGTCCCTGAGCTTCCGCATCGGCGACCTGCTCCCCGCCGAACGCACCGCCCCCGGCCCCCTGTTCGCCACCGAGTGGGGCGAGACGGAGTGGGCGCGGTGGCACGAACGCCGGGCCGCCGATCCGGAGGACCGCGGTTTCCCCGCCGTACCGGCACGGAGCCGGCCGTTCGCCGACGCACCGTCCGGGTCCCGCGAGTCCGCCAACCGTGACCACGCGGCCCGGCCCGCCCCGCCCGTCCGGCTCGTCACCGTCGGCGACGACTTCGAGACGCGTACGGACGAAGCCCGCAAGGACGGCTGGGCGCTCGACGACCAGCTCATCGAGCCCGGGCTCGTCGCCCTTTCCATGCCGGTACGGGAGGCGGGGCGCATCGCCTGCGTGGTGAGCGTGGTCAGTCACACCAGCCGGCACACCGCGGCCGACCTGCGGGACACCCTGCTGCCCCGGCTGCGGACGGCCGTGGCCGCGATGGAACGGGAACTGCGCGTGACCCCGCCCGCCGCCGAACCGACCGCCCCCTCCGGCCTCGCCACCTGGACCGGCGCCTCCAAGCAGGAACTGGGCCGGGAGTTCATCGAATCGCTGGCCCGCGGACTGACCGTGATCACCTCCTTCGGCGAGGGCCGCGCCGAGCTGACCCTCACGGAGGTCGCCCAGGCGACCGGGCTGGCCCGCGCCACCGCCCGGCGCGCCCTGATCACCCTGGAGCACCTCGGTTACGTCACCACACACGGCCGCGTCTTCCGGCTCACCCCGCGCGTCCTGGGCCTCGGCTTCCCCCCGCTGTCCAGGACCTCGCTCCCCGACATCGCCCTCCCCCACCTCGCCGAACTCTCCCACCGGTTGCACGAGTCGGTGTCGCTCGCGGTGCTGACCGGCGACGAGATCCAGTACGCGGCACGTGTCGCCACCAGCCGCGTGATGAGCGTCAACGTCACCGTCGGCACCCGGCTGCCCGCGTACGCCACCTCACTGGGCCGCGTCCTGCTCGCCGACCTCCCCGACCCGCACCTTCCGGAACTGCTCCCGCTGACCCCTCGTACCCTCACCGATCCCCAGCAGCTGCGGGCCGAACTGGACCGCGTACGGGAAGCCGGATACTCCCTGACCGACGAGGAGTTGGAGGAGGGGCTGCGATCCGTCGCCGTTCCGGTGCGCGAGCGCGGCGGGCGGGCCGTCGCCGCCGTGAACGTCGCCCTGCACAGCAGTCGCCGTACCGCCGAGGAGTGCGTCCACGACATCCTGCCCGAACTCCACACCACGGCCGGGCGAATCGAGGCGGACCTGCGGGTCGCGGGGCGCTTCAGGCGGGTACCGGTGGGGTGAGTTCTGGAGGCGCCCCCGCAAACCCCGCCGGCAAGCCGGTCACCTGCCCCGCCCCCGGCCGCCCCACCACCCAGCCCACATCCGCTACCCTGTCCGAAGCTGCTCCTAGCGGCAGCACAGACCTTGCAGAGACCTGGCTGAACACTCACCCAGAGTTACCCACCGTGTCTCAGGCAGGGCCCCGCCTTCGTAGCTCAGGGGATAGAGCACCGCTCTCCTAAAGCGGGTGTCGCAGGTTCGAATCCTGCCGGGGGCACAGCAAAGCAGCAGGTCAGAAGCCCTTCTGCCCGGTTGGGCGGGAGGGCTTCCGGCCCTCGCCAGCTGATGTACGAGGCTGCAGCCGAGCGCGAACGATGTCGTGGGCCCTCAGTGCAGTACCGCCTCGCCTGCGTGGACGGCTCGCATGGCGCGGTCGACGGTTTCCTGGTTCTCGCCGACCGGAGCCACATAGTCGATGACGTCGCGTGCGGCGGCCTCTCCGAGGGTTCGGGTGATCACCCATGTGGCGAGGTACTGGGACGCCATGCAGCCGCCCGCCGTGGCGATGTTCCCCTCGGCGTGGAAGGGCGCGTCCAGCACCGTGACGTTGCGGGCCTCCACAAAGGGCCGGGTCTTCATGTCCGTGCAGGCCGGCATGCCGTCCAGCAACCCGAGCCGGGCGAGCACCAGAGCGCCGGAGCACTGCGCGCCGATCAGCTGTCGCGAGGGGTCCAGTGCCAGCCGGGAGATCAGCCGGTCGTCGGCGACCACCTCGCGCGCCTTCACGCCGCTGCCGATCAGCACGACGTCCGCTTCGGTCACGTACTCCATCGGGCGCTGCCCGGTCACCTCGACGCCGTTCATCGAGGTGACCACCGGCGCCGGTGTCGTGATGAAGGCCTCCAAGCCGTCCTTACGGCACCGGTTGATCAGCGCGGAGGCGATGAAACTGTCGAGCTCGTTGAATCCGTCAAAGGTGACCACGGCTACCTGCATGGCAACTCCTCACAGCACGGCAATCGGCGATGGAGTGCAGCTTCTCAGGGCGCTGCGCCCAGGTCACAGGCCAATTGGCGGGGAGTGGCTCACCTCATCCTCTCAACAGAGTTGTTCGGTACAGAGTTGTTCGGTATCGGTTTCGGACTTGTGCAGCAGCCGGGCCAACAACGGGGCGCCTCCGATCGAGCCCACCGACAAGGCCGAACCGACGGACCCCACCGACAGCACCGACAGCACCGAGCCGATCGACAACACAGAGTCGCCGGCATCTATTGGTGACTGTGCAGGCGGGCGCGTACGAGGTTGGGGTCGGTGGCTGTGAAGTAGGCGGCGTTGAGGATGTAGACGTTGTTGCCGTGCAGGGCTATGGAGGTGGGGTTCTGGAGGCCGTTGCTGGCGTCCAGGACGGTGGTGGTGGTGCCGTTGGGGTGGATGCGTACGACTGTGTTGGGGGCGTTGAGTGCGGCGAGGACTTCGTCTCCGTGGCCGGTGAAGGCGAAGTCGTCGATGCCGGTCAGGCCCGAGGCCCTGACTTGCGGGGTTCCCGCTCGGTTTCCGGGGCGGATCGGGATGCGCAGGAGGGTGCCCTTGTCGAGGTTGGTCACCCAGAGCGCGCCGCGGTGTACCTTCGCGCCGTTGGCTCCGAGGAAGCCGGTCGAGGCGAGTTCGGGGGCGGTGGACCATGCGGTGACTGTGCCGCCGGTGACGGGGACGCTCCATACGGTGCCGAGCACCGAGTCGGTGATGTAGAGCTGTTCGCCGTGCTCGTCCAGGGCCAGGCCGTTGGGCAGGCCGCCCGCGGGGAGTGCGGCGATGCGCTGCGGGGACTGTCCGGGGCGCAGCCGCCACAGGCCCGTCAGGTCGGCCGTGCCGGTTGCGTAGAGCACGTACACCGTGCCGTCCGAGGTGTGGACGATGCCGGTGGCCAGGGGGAAGCCGAGGGCTGGGGTGTTGACGCCGCCGTCGGTGGGTGCGGGCAGCGTTGCCAGGATGCGGGTCGCGCCCTGGGGGGTGATCTGAGCGACCTGGCGGCTGGCGGCGAAGGTGACGTCCGCCGTGCCGTCGGGGAGCAGAGTGATGTTCTCCGGCATCTGGCCCGCGGACAGGTCGAAGTGGGTGGCGATCCGCACATCTGTCAGGGGCTCGCCTGCCAACTGTGCGTTGGCCGGAGTTGCCGCTGTAACGACGGATGCGAGCACCGCTATGGCTGACATGGTGATCTTGATGCTTCGCATGGACCTGGGCGTGCGCATGGGCAGGGTTCCTTCACTGGTTTCGGGCAGGCGGCAGCCGTGGTGCGGCGCCGTGGTCGAGAGGACGCCTTCGAAGGGATGCCGGCGCGGATACAGAACTCACGCGCCGGGCGCACCGCCCTCAGGCGACGGAACGGGCTCGGATCGGCCCGGTCAGGTGGTCGTGCGGATGTCAGAGCCCCGGCGCGGCAGCGTCGCCTCTCGTGGCGCGGTCGCGTGGGCGAGCAGGGTCAGGGCGGTCGCGGAGGGGGAACCGGGGGCGGCGGTGGCCACCACCAGGGTCGGGCCGTCGCCTTGCGGGTTCTGCAGTGTCTGTTGGGTGACTGTCACCGTCCCGACGAGGGGATGTCGCATCTCGTAGTCGGCGACATCGCAGGCCAGGACCCGGTGATCGGCCCACATCTCGGCGAACTGCTCGCTGCGCATGGTCAGTTCGCCGATCAGCGAGGCCAGCAGCGGATCGGTCGGGTGCTTGCCGGCCGTCAGCCGCAGATTGCCCACCACCGCACGGGCCTTGGCGGGCCAGTCGGCGTACAGGTCGCGGGTGTGCGCGTCGAGGAAGACCAGCCTGGCCATGTTCGGCCGTCGGCCCGGGTCGTCGGGGCTGCCCGGATCGAGGTGGCCGGCGAACAGCCCATGCCCTGGCCGGTTCCAGGCCAGGACGTCGGTGCGGCGGCCGATGGCTATGGCGGGTGTGCCGTCAATGGCTGCCAGCAGCGCGCTGGTTGCCGGGTTGATGCGTTCAACGCGCGGCCGTACGAGGGGACTTGGCCGTCTGGGCGCACGGGCCAGGGCGTGCAGATGGGCCCGCTCGGAGTCGTCCAGGCGCAGGGCGCCGGCGATGGCGTCGAGCACCTCGCGCGAGGCGTTGCGTGACTGGCCCTGCTCCAGGCGGGTGTAGTAGGGCGCGCTGATGCCTGCGAGCATCGCGAGCTCCTCCCGCCGCAGCCCCGGCACCCGACGCCGTTCGCCGTACGTCCGCAACCCGACGTCCTCGGGGCGCAGTTGGCCCCGGCGTGCCTGGAGGAAGTCGGCGAGCTGCCCGTGCTTGTTCATGGTGCCGAGTATGCGCACCGCCGACGATCCGCGCCTGACCCCGCCGGGGTAGGGATCCGCAGGGTCTGGCTCGCCCCTGCCCCGGACCCCACGATGAGCCGCATGCCCCTACGTATTCGTACGCACCGCAGCCGACAGGAATCCATGGAATCCATGAGCACCACCGACACCGACTCACACCCCCTCGCAGGGATCGACCTGACCCCCTTCGCCTTCACCCGGCGGTGCTGGGTCGACGCGACGCCTGATTTCGTCTACCGCCTCGTCAGCGACGTGTCACTGATCGAGACGTGGAGCCCGAGTGCCAGCGAGGTGAACTACGCGCCGGGCGACGGTCCATGGGTCGGTGCCCGGTTCAGTGGCCGCAATCGCCGGGACGGGCGGGAATGGGTCACCGACTCCGAGGTGGTGCAAGCTGATCCGGGCGCCGCGTTCGCCTTCGTCGTCGGCGGAACCGACCATCGCATCGTGCGTTGGGACTGGCACTTCCGCGAGCAGGGCAGCGGCAGCATCGTCCAGCAGTCGTGGCAGTTGCTGCGTAGCGATCCGGTCCTGGGCAGAACCCTCGAAGACGTTCAGGCCTTGCGCGACCACATGGCCGACAGCGCGGAGTCCACTCTGCTCGCCCTGGCGGAGTGGATCGCCGGACGCCCTACCAGCTGATCACCGTGCGAGGGACTCGGCGTCCCCCATGACGATCACCGGGTGCCGGTCGGGGTCGAGCGTGCGCAGGAGTTGCTCAAGGTGATCCTCCTCCAGGCTCACGCAGCCGTGCGTGGGGCCGCCGTAGTCGACGTGCAGCCATATGCCGCCGCCCTTGCCCGTGCCGAGGGGGCGGGTCCGGTCGAGAGGTGAAGTCCCGGGTTCGCGGTTGTAGTTGATGGCTATGACGTAGTCGAAGGAGCCCGCGAGCGGTTCGCCCTCGAGGCCCGTGCCGCCGATGGTGAAGCCCTGCGACTGGTCGTACGGCAGTTTGGTGCCGGGGTCGGCGAGCACTCCGTCGGCGTCGGTGAGGGCGAACACGCCGATGGGCGACCAGAGATCACCGGCGTGGCGGTCGTCCGTCCAGCCCTGGAGGGCGTTGTGGGCGGGCCAGGCGGCTCCCGGCCCGTGCCGGTGCCGGTGCCGGTGCCGGTGCCGGTGCGCTGGTAAAGCACCACCTGCGAGGCCGAGGAGTTCCTGCCCTGTCCGGTGACCAGCACGACCTGGCGCGCGTTCGCGGGGATTTCGGACAGTGTGTGCGTACCGAGGCCAGGCATGCGGCAGGCTCTGGGCAACCTCCTCTCCAACGCGCTCCGGCACACCCCCGCGAGCGGCACGGTCACGCTCGCCGCCCGGCAGAGCGGCGACCTGGCCGTCCTCACCGTGCGGGACACGGGCAACGGCATCGCGCCCGAGGAACTGCCCCATGTCTTCGAGCGTTTCTGGCGAGCCGACGAGTCCCGCAGCAGACACACCGGCGGCAGCGGACTGGGGCTGTCCATCGTCCGCCAGTTCGTCGAGGCGCACGGGGGGACCATCACCGCCGACAGCGAGCCCGGCAACGGCGCCGTGTTCACCATCCGGCTCCCCCGCGCCCGGCAACCGGACAGCCCGGCCCCCTGACAGGGAGTGCAGCGACCGGCACCAACAGCCTTCTCTTTCAGGTGAGTTGACGACAACGAGCCATCTCAAGGTGGCTCGGAGTCCTATCGAACCCCGGTACGATCGGCGACTCAGCGCTGCCGGACGCGTTCGGCGTAACTTGCTCTTCTGAAGGCCGGACGCGTTCGGCACAGCTCGCCCTTCTGAAGGCCGGACGCGTTCGGCACAGCTCGCCCTTCTGAAGGGACGCCAAATAGTGCAGGCTCCGCTGCCACGCCGGTCCAGGGGCCCGTCGGCGATCGCCGCCGCCTTCGTCGGGCCAGGTTCCGGTTCCGGGGGCCACGACGGTTCCGCGCCCTGGGCGGAGCCCGAGCCCGCCGCGCCACCGATGTCCGCGGCGGCGGCCGCGTTCGCGGCGGAGCTCGCCGCCACGACAACGGACCAGGCGCTCACCGCCACGCCGCCGAAATACCCGGTCACGGGCACGGCCGCCACCCCGACGAGGACCCGCCCCCCGGCCGGACGCCGGTTACCCCGGACGGCGTTACTGGTCGGCGCCGTCGTGGCCGGGGCCGCGCTGATCGGCGGTGCCGTCCTCGTGGTCCGCGCCGGTGGCGCGCGATCGTCGGAGTCGGTGCGGGGCGCCGTACCGGACACCACCCGGGGTGGCGGGGCGTACGAGAGCACGCCGAGCGGGCTCGGCTCGGCCCCGCCGTCCGTCGCACCGTCGGCGAGCGGCACGAGCGCGTCGCCGCAGCCGTCGGTCACGGGATCCGGCACCGACGGTGCCACCCGCACGCCCGCGCCCGCGCAGCCGTCCACCACCCCGGCCGCCGACGGCAACAGCGGTCCCACCGAGTCGGGCAACAGCGATCAAGGCGCCGCCGCCTGCACCCCCACCGCAGGCTCCGGCCCCCTCACCGACTACTCGGCCTGCGCCGGGCCCGGAATCGTCACACTCCAGGCGACCTTCAACACCGCGCAGAGGTATTACCACGCCTTCATCAACACCGACGGCAACACCGCGACCGGTTACCGGCTCCCCTTTCCGTCGCTGTCGGCCCTCGGTGCCGACTACATGATCGAGAACGGCGTCCTCTACAAGAGCCTGTCGACCGGCTGGAACTGGACCCAGGCCGCGGCCGGCCCCACGATGACGGTCAGCGGCGCCACCCGGACCTGGACGCTGCCGCTGACCGGGATCGGCTCACCGACCGGCACCCAACGGGTGGAGTTCCACGCCGGAACCGACTACACCCCGGTGATCACCTTCAGCCCGAAGTAGTGCGGAGCGGGGACGCGGGTGCGGTCCCTTCACTCGTCAGGGCCCGGGCGATCCTGCGCGCCAGGAGCGGGTCGGCGGGAAGTACGTGGGAGGCGAACCAGCGGGCTGCCGCCGGGTCGGGCGACGGTTCCACGAACTCCGCGCCCGCGTAGTCGTCGAGTGGAGGGTCGTAGACATAACCCGTGACCACTCCGTGGCTCACCAGACGGTCGATGAGGGCGTCGCGGTCGTGGACCAGGAGCGGGGCCCTGAAGAGAGGGAGCGGGTCGGGGCGCGCCGCACTGTCACGGAGCGCCGGGGACGCCCAGGGGGTGCCCGCGAGCAGCGAGACACCGACGCCACGTCGGCTGAGGTTGGCGTCGAGGCCGGCCATCCGCAGCTCCAACTGCCCACGTACCAGGGCTCCGTGGCGGGAGCGGAAGCCGTGCAGGTCGACACGGACCCAGGGCTCGTACGCGGTGAGGCTCGGGGCCTCTCGCGCACGGTCGGCGAGCCGTGGGGCGTGCAGGGCCATGCGGTAGTCGTCGCGTTCGAGCAACCCGAGGCGCTGGAGCGTCCGCCAGACCGGACGCACCAGGTGGAGGGTGCGCACGGTGGAACGGGCCAGCGGTCGCAGGGTCGCGGTCAGGTCGTCGTGGAGTCGGCGCGGCGTGAGGAGTTCGTCGCGCAGGGCCTCCAACTCCCGCCGGGTGCGCGCGTCTTCTACGGCGAGGAAGCCGCCGGCCGTCGACGCGGCATGCTTGGACAGGCTGAACGCCGCCGCTCTCCCGAAGGTTCCGATCGGCTGCCCGTCGACGCGCGTGCCGATGGCGTGCGCCGCGTCCTCGAACAGCGGGATCCCCAACTCCTGGCATCTTAGGCTCAGTTCGGCGACCCGGTCCGGGATCCCGTACAGGTTCGTGGTCAGGACGGCGTCCACGTTCCGCCAGGTCGACTCCGGTACGGCGGCCGGGTCGATGTTGCCGTCCCACGCCGACACCGGGGCCTGCACGGGGCGCAGTCCGGCCGCGAGGACGACGAAGAGGATCACGTCGTCGTTGACCGGCGACATCAGTACCCGTGCGCCCGGTCGGCACCAGCGCCGTAGCGCCAAATACAGGGCGAGCCGGGCCGAGGGTGTGTAGACGCATTCCCGCCCGAGCCGCCGTGACATCGTCGCAGCGAGCCGTGATCCGTACGACATCGTCACCTCTTCCGTTCTGTCGATGTGCCGTTCTGCCGATGTGCCGATGTGCCGTTCTGCCGTTCTGCCGTTGTGGTTCGGCCGGTTCAGGGAGGGACAGAGCGCGCGGGGCCGGCCCCGGCGTCGCGTGCGGACGGGGGTGGGGGGAAGGGGGGCGAGCTTGCTCAGCGGGCGCGGGGTTCCGCTCTGGTCGAGCCCGGGCGGGCCGAGGTGCGCAGGGTGCCGGCCGTCTTCAGGAGCCGGTCGGCCGGCTTCCGCAGCCCGGGGTGGGCCAGGACCGTGTTCCGCAGGCCGCGGACGGGCCTGCGCCACAAGCGGTGCGCCGTCGCCACCGGGTTGGGGCGGGTGGCGAACCCTTCGCCCACGCGCAGCTCGCGAGTCTTGAGCCAGTCCTTGTACTCCTTGTCGCCGCGCCCCATGTCCATGGTCCGCACGCCCTGCCGACCCGCCGCCTCGGCCATCCGCAGGTGCATGATCAACCCGGGTGAGTAGTAGCGGAGTTCGGGGTCGTACGTCGTGAACCACGCGGCGAACACCGTGCGCGAGGTCGGTCCGAAGTGCGCCGCCACCGGCCGGTCGCCGGCGTACACCACGGACAGCACGCCGGTGAAGTGCTCCTCGCGGACGTGGAACAGCTGGTCCACGAGGTCCACGATCCACGGCCGCGCGAACCGGTCCATCCGTCCCGTCCTGCGGTACTGGGCGGACTTCCACTCCATGAGCTGATGCAACATGCGCGGATCGCGCTCGTCGTAGACGAACCGCATCTCGCCCAGGTCGCGTCCCAGGCGGCGTTCCTTCTTCAGCGTCGTCTTGGCCAGACCGGGATAGGCGCCGCGCAGCCACTCCGCGTAGCTGCCGTCGCCGACCTTCAGGTCGAGCACCGGTGAGGCGAACGTCCCCGTGACGTATCTGCCGAAAGGTCTCTGCTCCTCGACGAGGTGGTCGAACTCGAAGACGGACAGCCCACAGGCCTTCAGCAGTCGCTGGGGGTCCCAGGTGACCCCGGGGCGGTGCACGAGGGCCTGGCAGTCGGAGAGGCCGAGCCCGATGGCCCGGCCGACGCCGAAAGCGTTGCGCTCGTACGGGAGGAAGCCGACCGGTTCTCCGTTCTCGTGCAGGACCGCCACCCGTGCCCCGCTGCGGTGTCTGCCGATCCCGGCGGCGAACTCCGGTGCCAGGAAAGGGTTCGCGTAGTCCGGTGACTCGTCCATCGCCCGATGCCAGGCCTCGCACAGCGAGGAACTCAGCTCCTCGGGTCTGTGGATCGTGATGTCCGTCTCAGAAGATCGCATAGACGACCGCTCCCCCAAATCCCCCATGACGCGCCCTCCGCGTCCGCCCCGTCACTTCCATGCCCAGGGGCTCAAACGTCGCGAAAGGTACGCACCCTGTCAAGGGTGCCTGTCGTAATGGAAGGGTGCGGATCGGGAGGGTGCGGATCGGGAGGGTGCGGATCGGGAGGGTGCGGAGGGGAAGGGTGCGGATCGGAGGGCGCGGCCACCCTGCACCCTCCGACTCCGCTCAGAAAGTCACCGAGGTGGTCTCCGTGGTCCCGCCGAGCCGTCCGGGCGCGCTCTGCTCCTGCCAGTACAGGTTGGTGTGCGCGATGACCTGGGCCGGGGGCGGTGCGCCGTACGCCGTGAGGTCTTCCGTCGTGTGGGCGTCGGCGACCAGCGTCACGTCGTAGCCACGGACGAAGGCGCCGTGCAGGGTTGACCGGATACAGGCGTCGGTCTGGGCGCCGGTAACGACGAGGCGGCCCACGCCGCGCTCGGCGAGCAGCGCTTCCAGCTCGGTGTCCTCGAAGGAGTCGCCGTAGAGCTTGTGGACGAGCGGCTCCGCGGCACCGCGGACCAGCTCCGGCACGTACTGCCAGCTCTCACTGTCCCTCTTGAGCTGGTCGTCCGAGTGCTGCACCCACACCACGGGTACGTCCTGCGCGCGGGCCTTGTCGACCAGGATGTTGATGTTCGCGATCACGCCGTCACGGTCGTGGGCGTCCGCCACCACCCCGTTCTGAACGTCAATGACGAGAAGCGCGGTGTTCGGCCTGTCGGGCAGGGTCGTCATGGGAAATCCTCCTCTGTTTCCGGTCGATCCCACACTAGGCCGGGGCACTGACATCGAGACTGGTGAGCAGGTTCCGGTGGTCGGGGTTCCGGCAACCGCAGACCTCGCCTCGTGCGGCGGACAGCTACTTCTGAAGAGCAGCGGGTGAAACGACCGGGACGGCGCACGCCGCCGGGACACGCCCCTGACGGGGGTGGCCCGGCGGCGGCTGCTGTCCGGTCAGGCCGCGCCCGCCTGGCGGTAGACGCCGAGGGCTTCGTCACCGAGCACCGGGTGGTACTCGTTGCTGCCCGAGCTGACGCTGATGTTTCCGATCAGGAAGCCGGAGCCGGTCGAGGTGTCGAAGCTGGACAGGAACCCTCCGCCGCTGGAACCGCCGGTCTGCACGCAGTCGATGCCCCACATCGTGGAACCGACCCGCCCGGCGTCGATGAACTCGTTGCCCTCGCAGTGGTTGAGGCGCTCCCCGCTGCCCTCGGCGCTGGAGCCGCCGTAGCCGAAGGAGTGCACGTGCTGGCCGTTCGCCGAGCTGAAGGCGACGCCCTGTGCCCCCACCGTGTCGACCAGCGTGCGGCTGTTCACCGTGCCCAGGACCGCGAACGCGAAGTCCCAGTTGGCGTTCCCGGCCGAGGAGACGTAGTCGGTGTCGAAGAGGAGGCTTCGGGCGGTGAAGGTGCCGAACGGGCGCGTGCCGTTGGCGTATCCGGGGATGAACACCCAGTTCTTGTAGACCTCACCGGTCGAGGCGTTGACGACACAGTGTCCCGCGGTGAGGACCACGGACTTGTTGTCGCTGTTGGCGACGGTGGCCGAGCAGGTGTACGTCCCGCCCGTCGCGTTCTGGAAGAACACCTTGCCGGCGGTCGTGCTGATCAGGCCGCCCCCGGTCCAGGCGGTGGGCGAGGACGCGGCCGCGAACTCGCCCGTGGCGGCGGCTCCCGTCGCTGTGACCGGCGGGACGGTCACCTCGGTGCCCGCCGTCTGCGGCGCGACCGTCTCAGCCGTCACTCCTGTCGGCTGGGCCGGGGCGGACAAGTCCTTTGCCGCGCGCAGCCGTTCGGTGGTCCAGAAGTGCAGCGCCGCGTTCTGCTGCGCGGCCGAGAAGGACGTGCTGTCGACGCGGGTGGGGGCGTGCGGCGCGGCGTTGGCGGTGCCTGCCGTCCATGCCGTGGCAGCGAGTGTCAGGGCACCGAGATACGCAGCAGTACGTTTCATGGCGGCAGATCCAAGTCCTCGTGGGGAAGGGGGAGTTCGTGCGAGGCACCGGTTCGGACCCGTTGGACTCGGGCGAGGACTGCTTTCGACAACGTTGTCGATAGCGACTCCCACTGACAACGTTGTCGATCCAATGCGCCGCCAGACTAGCTCCCCCGTTCGTGGCGTGTCCATGGCATGCGTGAACCCGTACGGAATCCGTTGTACGGGTGTTCTGTGGTGAACGTACGCCCCCGAGTGGGGAGTTCATCAGGGTGAACAGCGGGAGCGGCAAGAGCCGCAGGAAGAACGCGTCCGCCATGAAGATGGTGGGGGCGCTGATCGGCGTCTTCCGGAGGACGGCCGGGTACACCCAGCGGGAGCTGGCCGAGCAGTTGAGGCTGGACGAGCAGACCCTCGCCTCGATCGAACAGGGCAGACGGTCGCTGAGAGCGGAGTACGCGGTGTTCCTGGATGAACTCCTCGACACCAAGGGGGCGTTGTCGGTCGCGGTGGAGAACATGCCGGAGGTGGATCTGTTTCCTCGGTGGGCCGAGGAGTTCATCGACTTGGAACGGGAGGCGCTGGCTCTGTCCTCGTACCAGAATCAGGCCTTACCGGGGCTGCTCCAGACCAAGGGGTACGCCCGCGCGGTCTTCCGGAACGACGTGCCCGCCCTGTCGGAGGACGAAATCGAGCAGCGTGTTGCGGCTCGTGTGGAGCGACAGGAGGTTCTGCACCGGAAGGACCCGCCGACCGCCAGCTTCATCATCTCCGAGGCGACGCTGAAGGACCGGCTCGGCGGCGACGAGGTCTACGCCGAGCAGCTTCGTCGCCTTCGCGAGTGGGCCGATCTGCCCGGCGTCACACTCCAAGTCATGCCGTTGGGCAGGGACTTCCACGCCGCGCTCGACGGACCGTTCGTCCTCATCGAAACGCAGGACCACCAGCGCGTGGCCTACGTCGAGGGGCAGCTCAACGGCAGAATGATCGCGAGCCCGGACGAGGTGTCCATTCTGGAGCGCAAATATGCGATGCTGCGGACTCAGGCTCTCAACCCCCAGGAGACCAAGGGCCTGCTGGACCGTCTGCTAGGAGAGCAATGAGCACCGGACTTCAGTGGTTCAAGTCGAGCTACAGCGGCAGCCAGGGCGGAGACTGCCTCGAAGTCGCGTACGCCTGGCGCAAGTCCAGCTACAGCACCGAGCAGGGCGGTGATTGCCTCGAAGTCGCCACCTCACCGCACACCATCCACGTCCGCGACTCCAAGACCGCCGACGACAGCCCCGCCCTCGCCGTCGCCCCCGCCACCTGGACGGCGTTCCTCACGCTTGCCCGCGGCTGAGAGCGTCACCGTCACGGCGATCGACGCGGCCGCCATGGCGGTCATCGCCGTACCGGCTGACGTCAGTTGAGCCACCGCCCCCGCCAGCGCAGCGCTCACGCCCTGCATGGTGAGCATGCCTGAGGAGTGCAGTCCGAGGGCGTGGCCGCTCAACTCGTCCGGGGTCAGGGCCATCAGGCGCTCCTGCTGGATGAGGCTCGCGCCGAAGCCGACGGAGGCGAGGGCGATGCAGGCAGCCGCGATCGCCGTACCCGGGCGGAGGGCGAAGAGCAGGTACGGCGTGGCCAGGAGCAGCAGGAACGGGATGCCCAGTCGGCGGCGGACCGGCGGCGGGATGAAGCGGCCTGTCATCACGTCGCCGACGAACATGCCGAAGGCGCCGCAGGCGAAGAGCAGACCGGCGCGGTCGGGGGCGTAGGACACGAACAGGGACTCGCAGCCGACGACGAGACCGTTGGGGATCCAGAGGAGCAGGTACGTCCTGCGGCGCGGGGGCGAGGACCACAGGATGGCGTTGGTGCGCCAGGTCTGGGCGACGGACGGGCGGCCGGCGGCCCGCGGGGCGCGGCGGGTCAGGCCGAGGCGGGTGACCAGGGCCGCCGCCAGGTACAGGGCCGCCGCGATCCCCAGCGTGGCCCTCGGTGACAGCACCGCCACGAGCACGCCGCCGGTCGCGAAGCCCGCGATCTGTGTGAAGCCGTTGACCATGTTGAAGACCGAACGGCCCAGCAGATAGCCGTCCTTGGACAGGATCTCGTTCAGCAGGCCCCAGCGGACACCGCCGCCGAGCGAGGAGACCAGGCCGAGGACCGCGATGAGGGCGAAGAGCGTCCAGAGCGGGAGGCCGGGTATCGCCATCGCCGCCGTGCCGAGGGCGAAGGACAGGGCGATGCCCGTCATCGTGGAGCGGGGCGGCAGGCGGTCCGCCGCCGAGAGCAGGGTGGTCGCGCCGACGACCTGGGCGAGCTGCGGCCCGAACATGCTCACCGCCGACAGCAGCGGTGATTCGGTCGCCTTGTACACCAGCGTTCCGATGGCCAGGCCGCCGATCGTCGAGGCCGTCGAGTGGAGCGCGGAGGAGAGGAAGAGCGGGGTGAACTCCCGGGTGCGGAAGAGATCGGAGTAGCTGTGCATGCGCGGATTCTGGGCTGCGGTATGCGGCGGCCGTTATTGTTTCGCGCAGGAGCGAAACGTCAGGGGGTGTGGAGTACGTGGGCTGGTGGCAGGTCAACGCCGACACCCTCGCCGGGAGCCGCTTCGTGCTGTCGCCGCTCGCCGAGACCTTCGCGAGCCTGAAGATGCTGCACGCGGAAGCTGCCTCGCACCCCGGTGAGCGTGCCTGGCTGCGCGCCCATCTCCCTCCCTACAAGCAGCACTTGGCCGCCGATCCCGTCACCGCGCTGCTCATCCGCTCCGGGCTCGGCCGGGACTGGATCGCCGACTTCCTCACGCCCACCCCGCGCGACGACCGGGCGGCCTTCGAGGAGGAGGTGGAGCGGGTGCGCGCGGTCTCCCCCCGGGCGGCGCGCGAGCACCTCGCCCTCTCCCTGCGCGGCCCGCTCCCCGCCCGCCTCGACCGCGACGACCTTCCGCGGCGCGCCGCCGACCTCCTCACCTACGTGTGGGAGGAGGCCGTACGTCCGTACTGGGCCCGGCGGCGGCGCGTCCTGGAGGCCGATGTGGTCGCGCGTACCGCCCAGTTGAGCCAGGGAGGCTGGGCGGCGGCGCTCGACGCACTGCGGCCGGGGACGCGGTGGCTCGGCGACAACCGGCTCCAGGTCAACCTGCACGAGTACCCGCCCCGCGAGATCTCCGGCGCCCAGCTCTTCTTCGTACCGGTCACTCCGCAGCGCATCGGGTGGGTCTCCTGGGAGGAGCCCCATCGGTACGCGGTCATCTACCCGTGCGCGGGCGCGCTGGCCGGCGGTCCGGACGCGGCGGCCGTGCCCGCGAGTCTGGGCGCACTCCTCGGAACCGCCCGCGCCGGCATCCTCGTACTCCTCGAATCGCCCATGTCCACCAGCCAGTTGGTCGCCGTGACCGGACAGGGGCTGGGTTCGGTCGGGCGGCATCTGAAGGTGTTGCTGGACGCGCGGCTCGTGGAGCGGCGGCGCGCGGGGCGTTCCGTGCTCTACTTCCGGGCCCCTGCCGGGGAGGTACTGGTCAAGGCCCAGCGGGAGGATCGGGACTCGCCCACTTCGTAGGCCTACCGCTGCGACGTCGTCTCCTTCACCCACGGCAGCAGCGTCCGTTCCGCCAGTACGAGGGCGTAGAACAGTGCCACGCTCATCACGCCCAGCAGCGCGATCGCGGCGAACGCCAGTGCCGTGTCCGAGTTCGCGCCGGACTGCAGGATGACGAAGCCGAGGCCCTCGTCGCCGGCGCTGAACTCTCCGATGACCGCGCCGACGGCCGCGAGCGGCATGGCCACCTTCAGCCCGACGAAGATCTGCGGCAGCGCACTGGGAAAGCGGAAGCGCCGAAAAGTCTGGACGCGGGAGGCACGCAACGAGCGTGCCAGCTCGACGAGTTCGACCGGTGTCGAGGTGAGTCCGCTCGCGACCGACAGGACTACGGGGAAGAAGCAGACGAGCAGCGCCATGACCACCTTCGGCTGCGACCCGAAACCCATCCACACCACGAGGAGCGGGGCCAGCGCCACCTTGGGCACCGCGTTGAACGCCACCAGGAGCGGCGCGAACATCAGCTCCACGATCCGTGACGCCGCGATCGCCACTCCGATCACCAGCCCCGCGCCCACGGCCAGCGCGAACCCCAGCATGATGACCAGGAGCGTGCCCATCGCCTCGTCCAGCAGATAGCCGGGGACGCGGAGGAAGGCGTCGAGCACGGCCGCGGGGGACGGCAGGATGATCTCCGGTACGTCGAGGACGGCCGCCGCCAGCGCCCAGGCCCCGACCACCGTCACCAGCCCGAGCACCGGCCAGCCGAACTCCCCGGCCCGCCTGAGCACTTGTGGGCTTCGGCGCACGTCAGGACTTCGAGGCACGTCGGGATCTTGGGGCACGTCAGGGCTTCGAGCCACGCCAGGACCGCGGCTCACGTCAGAACCTCGGCGCACGTCAGGACTTCGGCACCAGGTCGAAGGACACCAACTCCTCGGGCGTCAGCCCGGGTTTCACGGCTCCTGCATCCTCCAGCGCCTTGATCGCCCCGGCCACCCGCTCGGGATCCATGGTGCCGATCGGTGCGCCGTCCTCCTTCGGCTGTACGGCGGCCCCCACGAGCTCGATCTCGGCGGCGGCGGTCCCCTTGTTCAGCGTCGGGAACTTCTCGGCCATCAGCGCCGCAGCTTCGTCGGGATGGTCGATCGCGTACCGCATGCCCTTGAACAACGCCGTGGTGAATCGCCTCACCAGGTCGGGATCCTCCTCGGCGATCTTCGTGGTGGTCGTGATCGCGGCGCCGTAGCTCTCGGTGAGGTACTCGCCGAAGGGCAGTACGACGACCTCCTTGCCCTTGACCGCGTTCTCGATGTTGGGGCGGCCCACCCGGTACTGACCGACGGCGTCGACCGAGCCGGTCGCCAGGTTGACCCCGAGCTGCTGGGCTTCCAGGGCGACGAATTCGACCTTGTCGGCGTCGATACCCGCGAGCTTGGCGTACGCCGGGAAGAGGGCGCCGATGACCGACCCGGCCGGGTCCGCGATCTTCTTGCCCTCCAGGTCGGCCGGCTCGCTGATGCCGCTGTCGGCCAGCACCATGACGGCTGCGTCCGTGGTCTGATGGACGGCCGCGACCGCCGTGACCCCGGAGACCTTGCCGTCGCCGAGCTGCATGATGGTGCTGCTGAGGTCGATGGGGGCGAACTGCGCGCTGCCGCCGGCGAGCGCGGCCAGGCTGTTGCCGCTGCCCTGGCCGGGCTGGATGGTGACGGTCACGCCCGCGTCGCTGAAGTAGCCCTTGTCCTGGGCCACATAGGCGTACGCCTCGCGGCCGAAGGTGCCGAACCCGGTGATGTAGGTGACCTTGTCGGGAGCGGAGCCTCCGGAAGCGCCGCCGCCGTTCTCACTGTCGTCGTCGGAACCGCAGGCCGTGGAGAGCGCCGCCGTCATCAGGACGGCCAGGAGTGCGGCGAGCAGTCGTGATGTCCTTTTCGAAATGCAAAGGCTCATGGAAATCAAGTGGAGTCGCTGGAGGGGAAGTTGTCGAGACCACCGAGCCGGTTGACATGTAACAAACATTGAGCGACCGGTTGATCACGGGGTACGCCGACCTATTCTCGGCCGTACGGCCCTACGGCTGTTTCCGCTGCTCGTACCGCTACAGGTGAACCGGTGTTGAGGGGGCTCCCGTGATCCGAGTACGCGGTGTGTCGAAGAGCTTCGACGGCCGCAGGGGAACCGTGGACGCCCTGCACGACATCCAACTAGACGTCGATGACGGGGAGTTCGTCGCTATTCTGGGACGCTCCGGCTGCGGCAAGTCCACCCTGCTGAGGGTGATCGCGGGGCTGCTCCCGGCCACCTCCGGCGAGGTACGGATCGCCGGTGAGCCGGTGCGCGAGCCCCGCCGGGACGTCGCCATCCTCTTCCAGCGTCCGGCCCTGCTGCCCTGGCGGTCGGTGCTCGACAACGTGCTGCTGCCCATCGAGGTGCACGGCCGTCCCCGCTCCGAACACCGGGAATCCGCAGCCCAGTTGCTGGCAACGGTCGGCCTCGACACCCCCTTCCACAAACGTCTGCCGCACGAACTCTCCGGCGGTATGCAGCAGCGGGTGGCACTGTGCCGGTCCCTCATCCAGCACCCCCGCGTCATGCTGATGGACGAGCCCTTCTCGGCCCTGGACGCCCTGACCCGCGAGGAGTTGTGCGAGGTACTGCAAGGCGTGCACATGGAGCACGGCTCCACGGTCGTCCTCGTCACCCACTCCATCGAGGAAGCGGTCCTGCTCGCCGACCGGGTCGTGGTGCTCAGCCCGCGCCCGGGCCAGGTCCGTACCGTCATGGACGTGCCGGTCCCCCGGCCCCGGTCCCTGGGCCACGACGCCCACGCCACCGAACTCGCCCGCTGCCGCGCCGAACTCCACGACCTGCTGCTGGCCAGTCACCGGACAGGGGTGTGAGCGGGCGATGGAGCTGCGCGTCTTCACCGAGCCGTACCACGGAGCCACGTACGACGAACTGCTGCGCGCCGCCCGGCACGCGGAGGACTGCGGCTTCGACGGCTTCTTCGTCGCCGACCACTACCACCCCATGCACTTCACCGACGCCCTGCCCGGCCCCACCGACGCCTGGACCACCCTGGCCGGACTGGCCCGCGAGACCTCGACGATCCGCCTCGGCACGCTGATGACCTCGGCCACCTTCCGACAGCCCGGCGCGCTCGCGGTCATCGCCGCCCAGGTAGACGCGATGAGCGACGGCAGAGTCGAACTCGGCCTGGGAGCAGGCTGGTTCACGCCGGACCACAGCGCGTACGGCATTCCGTTCCCGCCGGCCGCCGAGCGCTTCGAGCGGATGGAGGAACAGTTCCAGGTGATCACCGGCCTGTGGGCCACGCCGCCCGGCAAGCAGTTCTCGTACGAGGGCCGCCACTACCGTCTTACCGACTCGCCCGCCCTGCCGAAGCCGGTACAGCAGCCCCGTATCCCGCTGATCGTGGGCGGCCGTGGCCCCCGCCGCACACCGGCCCTCGCCGCCCGCTACGCCGACGAGTTCAACCTGCCGTTCACCTCGCCCGCGCAGAGCGCCGAGCTGTACGCCGGGGCGCGCGCCGCCAGAACCGCCGTCGGCGGACCTCCCCTGATCCTCTCGGTATGCCTGGGCATCGCCTCCGGCCGCACCGAGGCGGAGATCGCCGCCCGCCTCGCCCTGCTGCGCGAGCCGTCCCGCCTTCCCCCGGAGGAGCCCCTGCACGGCTCCCCCGCGAGGATCGTCGACCTGCTCGGCGAGTACGCCGACCTCGGCGCATCCCGCGTGTACGTCCGCCTGCGCGACCTCTCCGACCTCGACCACCTGGAACTGCTGGCCACCGAGATCGCGCCACACCTGCGGGATAAACGGAGTTAGCATCCGTTTATGACTACTGACAACTCTGTCCTCGATGTCGAGATCGACTCCCTGCAAGGCGGTTCCGCGGACCTCGGCCAGTACCGGGACAAGGCCGTGCTCATCGTGAACGTGGCCTCCAAGTGCGGACTGACCCCGCAGTACGCGGGCCTCGAGCGGCTGCAGGAACGGTACGCCGCGCAGGGGTTCACCGTGCTCGGCGTGCCCTGCAACCAGTTCATGGGGCAGGAGCCCGGGACCTCCGAGGAGATCGCCGAGTTCTGCTCGGCGACGTACGGCGTGACCTTCCCGCTGACCGAGAAGGTCGACGTGAACGGGGACGGGCGGCACGGGCTGTACGAGCGGCTGGTGGAGAGCGCGGACGCCGAGGGGCACAGCGGTGACATCCGCTGGAACTTCGAGAAGTTCCTGATCGGGCGGGACGGTGCGGTGGTGGCACGCTTCTCACCGCAGGTCGAGCCGGAGTCGGCGGAGGTCGTGGCGGCGGTGGAGAAGGCGATCGGCTGAGTTGAGCGGATCCGCCGCGGTCATCGGCTGACGTCATCGGCTGAGGTCATCGGCTGGTCCGTCGGCCGGACTTCTGATCCGATGATCCGGCAGCGGGGGCGCCCGGAAGCGTGAACCCCGTACTCCGTCCGAGGAAAACGCTGGGCCCATGGATTGGTGATCATCGAAGCTGCCTGTGTCCGAGCCTTCCGGCTCTCGACCTGGCACTTCGCCTCCCAAGGAGATCGTCCATGAGCGTCCGCCGCTTCCTGCCCACTGTCATCGCCGCCGTGGTTCCCGCCGCCAGTGCCCTGGCGCTCGTCGTCGGCGTACCGGCCACAGCGGCCGCCAACCCCTGCGGGTTCTACGCCACCGGCAGCGACGCGTTCTACAACCACTGCACGAGCGACGGTTCGCGCGTCATCATCGAGGTGGAGGTGTTCGGGCCCAACTACGAGAAGTGCGTGGGCCCCGGCAACTCCTGGCTCGGCCGCTCCAGCAAGATCGACGGCGCGCACTACGTGGGGCGCACCTGCTGATCCAGCCTCGTATGGGTTGACCTTGCCCCTGGGGCAGGGACCACCGTCCTGTGTCACCGGGCGGAAGGCGCCCGGTGACGGAGGATGGGCCCGTGAACCAGGAACGTTCCGAACACGCTCACGATGTGGGCGAACTGCTCACGATCGGCGCGTTCGCCGCTCGGTCGCGGCTCTCGCCCAAGGCACTTCGGCTGTACGACCGGCTCGGGCTGCTGGCCCCGGCGCACGTCGACGAGGTCAGCGGCTACCGGTACTACCGCGCCGACCAGATCGAACGCGCCCGCCTGGTGGCGCTGCTGCGCCAGCTCGACATGCCGCTCGCGCGGATCGCCGGGGTTGTCGAGGCCGGCGATGCGGAGGGCTCCTTGGCCGCTGCCGCGCTGCTCGACGCGTACTGGGCGGACGCGGAGGCGCGGTTCGCTGCGCAGCGGACCCTTGCCGAATACCTCCGTGGACGGCTTTCGGGAAGGAGTTCCGAGATGTACGAGAAGTTCGTGATCGAGACGGTGGACGTGCCCGAGCAGGTGGTGCTGACGGAGTCGCGGCACACGCTCGCCGACGAGTTGCCGACGTGGATCCCGGCGTCGCTGGGGCGGCTTGAGGAGGGCGCGCGGGTCTGCGGTGGGGCGACCGCGGCGCCCTTCGTCGTCTACCACTCGGAGGTGTCCCAGGAGAGCGACGGGCCCGCCGAGTCGTGTGTGCCCGTCGCCGACGCGGACGCGGCGCGGGCGTGGGCGTCTTCGCGGGGGCGCGCCTTCGACACCCGCGTGCGGGTCGAGCCCGCGCGGCGGCTCGCGTACACCCGGATCACCAAGGCGCAGGTCGCCCATCCGCAGATCCTTGCCGCGTTCGAGGCGGTCGAGGGGTGGATGGCCGCGCGGGGGCTGTCGTACGACGGTCCCTGTCGGGAGGTGTACTTCGCGGACTGGGATGCGGCGGGCCCGGAGGACGCGGTGTGTGATGTGGCGTTTCCGGTGAGGTGACGGGGCGGGGGGCGTGGGGCGTGGTTTTCGCCCCCCACGCCCCTGCCCGTCCCTTGTTCCTGGGGCTCCGCCCCAGACCCCGCTCCTCAAACGCCGGAGGGGCTGGCTGCAGTGCCACCGGGAACTACCGCGACTGCCCATCCCGTACGGCGATGTCCGCCCGGACGCGTGCGGACAACTCGGCCGCGGCCCGGTCCAGTTCCTTCCTGACCGGGATCAGATCCGGTTCCCGCAGGGTGGTCTGGAAGGCGAGCGTCGCGATCACTCCGACCCGTGTGTCGTCGACGAGGACGGGAACGGCCATGGTGGTGGTGCCGCCGTCGGTTGGCACGTCGTGGGAGACGAACCTCTCCTCGCGTGCGCGTTGCAGCTCGGGTTCGAGTTCGCCAAGGCGCGGATTCGCGGCGTGGGTTCGCCGTGCGTCCTCGGAGAACGCCAGGAACATCCGGCCCTGCGCCGAGTCGAAGACCGGAAGCGCGGCGTACAGCGGCATCGCGAAGGACTGAAGGGACTTCCTGACGCGGGTCTGAGGCAGACCCTCGTTTTATCTTTGAAGTGCAGCTCAGGCCCAGCCCAGCGAGTTGGACTCGCCTGACTGGGCCTCAGCCGTCAGGTTGGCCGGTCCCACTGGGAAAGGGCCGCGGCAACGTCGATTTCGGGGTCGAGGCGGGCGGCCTGACGGAGCAGTTCGGCGAGGGTGGCGACGAGCACCTCGACAAGGTCGGCCGCGGGGATCGGACGACCTTCCTGGAGCCAGCCTGCCGCGGCCTCCAGGACGGAGCCGATCCAGGAGCGCAGGACCACCCGCACCGCGGGCCGGTCCGGGTCGAGGCCGAGGCTTGCGGCGGGTGCCAGGAAGGCGTCGGCGAAGTCGTTCGCCTGGCGCTTCGACGGCCGACGCGGCTTTCGCCGGCTCAGCCCAGGGTTCTGAGCACCGCCGCCGGTCTGAGCCGTACATCACCAGGGCTCCAGGTCCAGGCGCCACAGGGACCGTATGTGTGCCTCGGCATACAGGGCAGGCGGCTTGGTGAACCGATCGGGCACGCACGGTGCTTTCGGCGCCAGTGATCTCCACGGCCAGGAGGACATGGCCGCGTCCATGTACCGCTCTGCCCGTGGCAGCGGTGGGCAGGGTGTCGGGCGCGAGGAGTGCGGGGGCGGGGAGCCGCATGGTCACTTCGGCTGGGACCTCGTGGCCCGGGGCCGCCGCGGTCAGTGCGCCGGCCAGTCATTACGCGGCACGGTGGGGGCGGCGGGAGGTGAGCGGGAGCGCTCTGCCGACCAGTTCCACGCGTTTCCGAACCCCGGCACCCACAGCCGGCGGGTAGTACGGTTGTGTTTTTCCCGAGCACGGTCTACGTTGATGGTACAGAACAGTTCTGTACTAAATGGAGGACCTGATGCTCGACGTCACAGACGAGCCGTCGACCCGCCGCTCCCCCATTTCCCAGGCCCGGGAGATGGAGCTGCCCAATGCGGCGGCGGAGGTGCTGGGCGAGGTCAGCTACGAGGAACTGTCGATGGACCTGGTCGCAGCGCAGGGGCGGTGCAGCAAGGCCGCGCTCGACGAGCTGTGGCCGACCAAGCCACAGCTTGTTGTTGCCGCGCTCCACGCCACGCGCCCGATGAGGCCGGAGGAGGTCGACACGGGCATGCTGCACGGCGATCTGTTGACCATGGTCGGGCTGCTGGTGGCAGGCGGGGAGACGATGACGGCGCCGGCCGCCGCACTGGGGCACGCCGTGCTCAGGGACGAGGAACTCGCCCGAGCGGTAAGGACATCGGTGGTGGAGCCCTGGTTCGCTGATCCGATCGCGTCCGTCGAGCGGGCGGTCGAGCGGCGCGAGCCGGCCACCCGGCCGCCGGGCGCGCACTTCCTGCCCGAAGTGCTGCTCAGCCTGGCACTCACCCGTCCGCTGTTCGGGCGCGGCCTCGCCGACACCGACTACCTCACCAGATGCGTCGACCAACTGCTGCTGCCCCTGCTCGAACCCACGGCGCTGCAGCCCTGATCACGCCTTTCCTGCCTTCCCCCTACTGTCCCGATCCGTCCTCCCTGCCCCCTCCCCCGGCTTCGCCATGGCCTCGTGCCCGGCCGCCTCCGACATCCCTCTCTGGAGATCCACCATGTCCGTCCGTTCCGCCGACACAAAAGGTGTCGGCACGGCAACCCCTCCGTCCGACCGAGTCCGCCGCCGGTGGTGGATCCTCGCCGTCGTCTGCATCGCCCAGTTGATGGTGGTGCTCGACGCATCGATCGTGAACATCGCCCTGCCGTCGGCCCAGCAGGACCTGGGCTTCAGCAACGGCAACCGACAGTGGGTCATCACCGCCTACGCGCTGGCCTTCGGCAGCCTGCTGCTGCTCGGCGGCCGTATCGCGGACCTGTTCGGCCGCAAGATCACCTTCCTGGTGGGCCTGGTCGGCTTCTCGGGCGCTTCCGCGCTGGGCGGCGCGGCCGACAGCTTCGGCATGCTGGTCGGCGCCCGCGCCGGCCAGGGGCTGTTCGGTGCGCTCCTGGCACCGGCCGCACTGTCGCTGCTGACCACGACGTTCACGGACTCCAGGGAACGCTCGAAGGCGTTCAGCGTCTACGGCGGCATCGCGGGTGCCGGTGCGGCCATCGGCCTGCTCCTGGGCGGCGTCCTCACCGAGTACCTCGACTGGCGCTGGACGCTGTACGTCAACCTGGGCTTCGCCCTCGTCGCCTTCGTCGGCGGGGTCCTGCTGCTGACCCGTACCGCCCGCGACAGGACCGCCACTCTGGACGTGCCCGGCACGATCCTCGTGTCGTCCGGCCTGTTCTGCGTGGTCTACGGATTCTCCAACGCCGAGACACACGGCTGGAGTTCGCCGGCCACCTGGGGTCTGCTGCTGGCCGGCACCGTCCTGCTGGCGGCGTTCGCGGGGTGGCAGACCAGGGCCGCCAACCCCCTGCTGCCCCTGCGGGTCCTGCTGGACCGCAACCGCGGCGCCTCCTTCATCGCCGTTCTGATCTGCGGCGCGGGCATGTTCGGCGTCTTCCTCTTCCTGACCTACTACATGCAGGAGAGCCTGGGTTACAGCCCGGTCAAGACCGGTCTTGCCTTCATGCCGATGGTCGTCGGACTCATGGTCACCACCCCGCTCGCCACCAACGTCCTCATCCCGCGCTTCGGCCCCAAGCCGGTCGTGCCGGTGGGCATGGGCGTGTCCGCCGTCGGCCTGGCGTGGCTCACCACCCTGGACCTGAACAGCGGTTACGCCGCGAACGTGATGCCGCCGCTGATCGTGGTCGGACTCGGGATCGGGCTGGTGATGGCTCCGGCGATGAGCGTGGCCACCTCCGGGGTGGCGACCGAGGACGCCGGTGTCGCCTCCGCGGCCGTCAACACCATGCAGCAGGTGGGCGGTTCCATCAGTACGGCGCTGCTCACCACGCTGTCGGCCACCGCCGCCACCGACTACCTCACGGGCCGAAACCCCAAGGACCCGGCGGTTCTCGCCGAGGCCGCCCTGCACAGCTACGCCGCCGCCTACTGGTGGGCCGCCGGCTTCTTCGCCGCGGGCATGGTCGTCTGCGGGCTCCTCTACCGCCGTGGCGTGCCTCAGCCGGACGCCGACGCCGCACCGGTCGTCCACATGTGACACCGCCGCCCGCACCGGACGCACCGAACCTGACAGACCGAAGGGTCCCCCCAATGCCCGAGAAAACAGATCGGTCCGCTCCTCCCGCCGGCATGCCGCACGGGACTGCGCAGTCCGCCCGCCGTCCACGGGGCACAGGGCGCATTCGCCGCCGGTACCGCGTGCTCATCGGGGTCGTCGCAGCCCTCCCCTTGGCGGCCCTCGGTACCGACTACGGCGTACGCGCCTACTCGGAAGCGCAGACCGCGCACGCCTTCCAGAAGGCCACCGGGACCGCGACAGCACCGAAGGTGCACATTCGGGGATTCCCGTTCCTGACCCAGGCGGCCCGGGGAACCCTGGACCAGGTGGATGTCTCCGCCGAACAGATACCGGCCGGGACGGACAGCCCGGTCCCGATCTCCCGGCTGGAAGCCCATATGACCCACCTCAGGCGGAGCTCGGACGCGGACAGCGCCCAGGCGGGCTCCGCCGAAGCCACCGCGTTCGTCTCGTACGAGGACCTGTCCACAACCCTGGGCCTGGACGTCAGGGCCGGGTCGGCGCCGGGGCGGATCACCGCCTCGCTGAGCGTGCCGATAGCCGGGAACATCGCGGTGAACGCCCAGGTGACCAAGGACGGGCCCACCACCATCGCCTTCAAGGTGCTGGGCATCTCCTCGGACCAACTGCCGCAGTCCGTCCTGGACTCGGTCAGCAGGACCTTCGAGCAGAAGATCCCGCTGCAGAACCTCCCGCACGGGATGACCCTGCGGTCGATCTCCACCGATTCCTCCGGTATCGGCGTCACGCTCTCGGGCCACGACGTCACCTTCAAGACGTCCGAGAAATCCGGGACTTCCGGGACTGCCACGGATTCCGGTGCTTCCGGCACATCGGCCACATAGCTGATCTCCGACCACGTTCGAAGGGAGAACCATGCCCAAATCACAGCCGGTCGGGCCCCCGTCGCATTCACCGACGCAGCGGCACCTGACCCCTCTCGGGAGAGCACAGCGCACGGACGAGCAGCGCGAGCTGCTGACCGGCGTCCTGGGTGAGGACGCACCCAACCTCTTCAGCACCTTGGTGCGCCATCCGGCGCTCTACCGGAAATGGCTGCCGTTCTGTCTGCATCTGCTGACGGAGTCCGCGTTCCCGCCCCGGGAGCGGGAGTTGGTGATCATCAGAACCGCGTCGCTCTGCGGCTGCGCGTACGAACTGCACCACCACGTCGGGCTCGGCTCCGAGGTCGGGCTGACCGACCACGAACTCGCCGCGCTCAACGGCGAAGGCTCAACAGTCTGGTCGACGCGTGAACGTCTGCTGGTAGCCGCGGTCGACCAACTGCACGCCGGCCACACGATCGGCGAGGTCACCTGGCGTGCGCTGAGCGCGCTGCTGACCACCGAACAGCTCATCGAACTGCCCGTGCTGGTGGGCCACTACGTCCTGCTCGCCGGAACGCTCAACTCCCTCGGCGTACCGCTCGACAGCCCGCGGACAGCGCCGAACGGCGTCCAGTACCCGGACGCCGTCAAGTAACCGATCCATCCCAAGGAGGCACCGTCATGCGCATCGGAGTCATCGCCAACCGGCTGGTCCTTGTCGCCGGGCATTCGGCCGTCGACGTCGAACGGGCCAGTAAGGGCCGCTTCCCGGCCGATCCCGCACAGCTCTTCGACCGCTGGCAGCCGCTGGTCGAGTGGGCCGCCACCGCCGAACCCGACGGGGAGCGGCTGCCGTTGGACGGCCTGCAGAACCCGGTCCCGGCACCGCGCCAGGTCTTCGGCATCGGCGCCAACTACCTCGACCATGTCCAGGAGGCAGCCGCCGCCCGCGGCCACACCGGGGACGTCAAGGCGCTGCTGCCCAAGGACCCGATGATCTTCACCAAGTTCCGGACCAGCCTGTCCGGTCCCCAGGACCCGATCCCGGTGCCCAGCGGGAACGTCGACTGGGAGGTCGAACTCGTCGTAGTGATCGGGCGGTACGGCCAGCGCGTCGCGGAGAAGGACGCCTGGGATCACGTCGCCGCCCTCACCGTCGGACAGGACATCTCCGAACGTGTCATCCAACTGGCAGGCCCCGCCCCGCAGTTGTCGATGGGCAAGTCCTTCCCCGGCTTCGCGCCACTGGGTCCGGTCCTGGTCACGCCCGACGAGTTCGAGGACCCGGACGACCTGGAGCTGGGCTGCGTGCTGAACGACCGGATCGTGCAGAAGGCCCGCACCTCCGAAATGATCTTCTCGGTGGCCGAGTTGATCGCGTACATCTCCTCCATCGTCCCCCTGCTGCCCGGCGACCTGATCTTCACCGGTACGGGCGCGGGCGTCGGTCTCTTCCGTACCCCGCCGGTCTTCCTCAAGCCGGGCGACAGGCTCGTCAGCTGGGTCAAGGGCATCGGCGAACTCCACAACCCCGTGACGGCGGCCTCCGGATACCCCGCCGACGACAACAACGACAGCCGGACAGGAGCCCAGTCATGACCACCGCCCCGGAGCGGAGCCCGCAGCAGTACGACGTCGGCCGCCTGATGCTGCCGCGTCCGTTCAAGATCCGCCGCCTCGGCCATCTCGGGCTGAACATGGAGCGGCTGGACGAAGCGATCACCTTCTACTGCGACGCGCTCGGATTCCGCATCACCGACCAGCTCGACGTGCTGAGCCAGGTGCCCGAAGAGGCGCGCCCGTTCGTGAAGGACATCCTGACCGACCCGCGGCTGACCTTCACCACCCACAACAGCGACCACCACGCACTGGTGCTCGCGCACAAGACCTTCGGAACCCTGTGGGGCAATGACCGCAAGGTCAAGGACATCACCTTCAGCCAGCTCACCTTCCAGGTCGGCAGCCTGCAAGAGGTCGTGGAGGCCGAGGCGTACCTCAAGGAGCGGGGCGTCGAGATCGGCCACTACGGCCGTGACATGCCCGGCAGCAACTGGGAGATCTACGCCTACGACCCCGACGACAACATGATCGAGCTGTACTACGGCATCGAGCAGATCGGCTGGCAGCGCAAGTCGAAGCCGTACGGCATGCACTACCGCGGACTCATGGACGTGATGCCGTCGCTGCCGCAGATGTCGGAGGCCGCCGAGGTCCGCGAGGCGCTGGCCAAGGGCATCGACATCGACTCCGGCCACCACCCGTCCGAGGAGCACCTGGACGAGACGTACGTCGTCGGCGGCGTCCTGCTCCCGCGGCCCTTCAAGGTGACCGGGATCGGCCCGGTCTCGCTGTTCACCGAGCGCATGGACGAGATGATCGCGTTCTACACCGGCATGCTCGGCTTCGAGGTGGTCGAAGAGGTAGAGCTGCAGGGCCGGCGGATCGTGTACTTCCGCACCGGCACCGAGCATCACACCTTCGCCCTCGCCGACAAGGCGCTGCGTGGCATCCTCGGCCTGAGCGAGCACACCTCGTGCCTGAGCATCGGCCTCCAGGTCGGCAGCTACACCCAACTGCGGGACGCGGCCAAGTACTTGATGGACCGCGGCTACACCCTCGTACACGGACTCCCGCAGGAGATCTACGCCGGCATCGACTACGCCGTCCACCTGAAGGACCCCGACGGCCACCTGGTCTGTCTCTACTACTACATGGAGCAGATCGGCTGGGACGGCAAGCCCCGGCCGCGGAGCGAGCGCCGCGACATGGTCCTCCCGTGGCCGGAGACGCTCGAGCCCGTCTCCGACACCTACGGGGGCACGGCCTACCTGGGACCCCTGGGCTGAACCATGACCGACAACGAGAACATACGACCAGAGACCGAACGGCACGACTGCGATGTCCTCATCGTGGGCGCGGGACCGATCGGCCAGGTACTGGCGCTGCTGCTCGCCCAGCAGGGAGTGCGTGTCATCGTGGTGGAGCGCTGGGAGCAGCCGTATCCGCTGCCCCGCGCCGTCGCTCTCAGCCACGACACCCTGCGGATCCTCTACCAGCTCGGTCTGCGCGAGGAGTTGGCCCCGCTGCTGGAGCCCTGGGGGCAGGACGGGCACACGTTCAAGCTCACGGACGCCTCGGGGGAGACCCTGGCCGAATCGCGGTTCGGCCTGGACTCCGATTCCGGCTTCGCCCACATGACGGGTTTCTCGCAACCGGACCTGGAGGGTCTGCTCGAACAGCGGGTACGAGAACACCCGTTGATCGACCAGCGCCGGGGCTTCTCACTGGAGGCGCTGTCCGACGACGGGCCGTCCGGGGTCGCGGTCACCGTCCGCCCCCACAACGGCCTCGAAACGACCCCCGGTGGCGAACCGGAGACCGTACGGGCGGGTTACGTCGTCGGCTGCGACGGGGCCAACAGCACCGTCCGCACGCTGCTCGGGACGGAGATGACCGACCTCGACTTCAGCCATGACTGGCTCGTGGTCGACGTCCTCCCGCACACTCCGCCGGCCTGGCTGCCGTACGCGTGCCAGCACCTGGATCCTGCCCGGTCGACGACCCTGGTGCCGTCCGGGCCCGGCCGGCGGCGCTGGGAGTTCATGATCATGCCGGACGACGACCAGGACAGCGTCGACACCGACGAGAACGCCTGGCGGCTGTTGAAGGCCTGGGACATCCACCCCGGCAACGCCGACCTGGTCCGGCACGCCCGGTACGCCTTCCGGGGCCGCTGGGCCAACCAGTGGCGCAAGGGCCGCGTGCTGCTGGCCGGTGACGCGGCCCATCTGATGCCGCCGTTCATGGGGCAGGGCATCAACTCCGGCCTCCGCGACGCGGCCAGTCTCGCCTGGCGCCTGGCCCTGCTGGTCGGGGGCGGAGGCAAGGACTCGCTGCTGGACGACTACAGCACCGAACGCTCCGGGCAGGTCGCGCAGATCATCGAGCAGACCGTCTTCATCGGCCGGATGTTCTGCGCGACCGACCCGAAGGAGTGCGCCGAGCGGGACGCCATGATCCGGTCCATGGGCACCCTGGACATCCAGGAGGCGTCCAAGAACTGGAACTTGCAGGGCGGGACGCTGCAGGACGACGGGATCGGCGGCACGCTGGGCGTCCAGGCCCAGGTGGGCACCGGGACCCGTACGGCTCTCCTGGACGAAATAGTCGCGCCCGGCTTCCTCATGCTGGGCCGCGATCGTGACCCGGCCGGACTGCTCTCCCCGGTCCAGCGCACCGCCTGGGAGCAACTCGGCGGCCGCAGCGCCCACTTCGGACCCGGCGGCCTCACCGACCCCGAGGGCAAGTACGCGGCGTGGTTCGAGCGGCTCAACGCATCGGTCGTCCTCGTCCGGCCGGACTTCCAGCTGTTCGGCGGCGTACGCACCCCGCACGCCGCGGACGCACTGGTCCGCAACCTGATCCAGCACGGGAAGGCCTGACCGAAGTGTGGTCCCCACTCCACGAACTCCGCCCGCACCGTGGGCGACATGTCAAAACACGGCCCGCAGGGCCCATCAGAAGAGGAGCAGTCATGCCCCAGGTATCCGTCAGCACATCCGTGGCCGCCCCCGCCGACAAGGTGTGGGCGATCATCACCGACTTCGACCGCTTCGGTGAGTGGAACACCATCCACACCGAGTTCCCCGACGGCGGCCCGGTCGAACTCGCCGTGGGCGCCGAGTACCGCGAGAAGATGACCCTGATCGGCATGCCCGCCGAGGTGGCCTGGACCGTCACCGAGGTCGAGGCCGGACGGGCCTACCGACTGCAGGGCAAGGGACCGATGGGGGTCGCGGTGGGCCAGCACTACGTGCTCGCCGACGAGGGTGAGGGCACTCTGGTCACGGTGGAGAACGAGTTCAAGGGCGCGGCCGTGAACATGATGGCAGCCCGGGTGAAGGAGGCCACCACCACCGCGCTCACCGAGTCGCTGGGCAAGCTCGCCGCCCTGGTCGGATAGGGCCGGATCCGGGTGTGGCCCTTGCGAGCGCCCGTCGCCTCCAAGGACCGCACCGTCGGCGGAGTCCTCCCGAGCCACCTACAATTCTGGTACGAAACTGTTCTGTATCAAATGGAGTGCTGATGTCACGCGCCAACGGCGATGAGGCGATCCGTCGCCCTCGGATGACCCCCGACCGGGAGGCCGAGTTGCTGGTCGCGACCATCGACGTGCTGCGCGAGGTCAGCTATGACGAGTTGTCGATGGACATGGTCGCGGCCCGGGCACGCTGCAGTAAGGCCACGCTCTACCGTCTGTGGCCGGGGAAGCCGCAGATCGTGGCGGCTGCGCTGTACGCCACGCGGCCGATGAAGCCGGAGGAGATCGACACCGGTACGCTTCGCGGCGATCTGCTGGCCATGGCACAGGTGTTGGGTCCCCTCGGGGAGAACGACATGCCGCTGTTCGCCGCGCTCGGACACGCCGTACTGACCGACGAGACTCTCGGCGAGGCGATGCGCGAAACGCTGGTGCGGCCTTGGTTCGCGGATCTCATTGAGGTTGTCGACCGAGCAGTTGAGCGTGGCGAGCTGTCCCACCGGCCGTCCGCCACCGACTTCCTGCCGCAGATCCTGCTCAGCTTGATGCTCACCCGTCCGATGCTCGAAGGCATACCCGCCGACACCGACTACCTGAGCAGATGTGTCGACCAGTCGCTGCTGCCCGCGCTGCTCCACAGCTGATCGAGCGGCCCACCTCTCGGCGGGGGCGACGGGGCGACGGGGGCGAAAACCCATCACCGTCGCCCTACCGCAGCTCCTCCGGGCACGGTGTCCCCCGTGGGAGTTGGTACGGCGCCGCCAGGCGGTAGGTTCCCGGTTTCGGGGCCAGGAGTTCCGTCCACTTGTCGCCGGTTGCGTTCTCCGTGGCCGGGGTGAGGCAGCCGTTGAGGTTGTCGTAGGTCTTCGGGGTGTCGTCGTCCTCGCGGTTCTTGGATGCCTCGGTCTCCTGCGGAGCCTTGAGGCTCTTGCCGTCGGCGTCGACGATGCTCAGCCACGGGGAGTACGGGATGCGGATGAGGACGCGGCCCGCCTTCTTCACCTCCAGGATCATCTCTCCCTGTTCGGCGCGGTCGACGACGGCGTTGGGCTCGGCGAGCGGCGTGGGGTCGGTGACGGTGAAGAGCTGCCAGTTGGCGTCGCCCCAGACCTGCTTGAGGTACGGCATCCCGCGCTGGACGAGCTCGCGTTCACGCTCAGCGCCGTCGCCGTCCAGCTCCCCCTTCGGCAGCACCACGTAGTGGACGGCCCAGCGCTGCAGCCACTCGTGGTAGTTCGCGGAGTTGAGGGTGTCGTCGTAGAAGAGCGGGTTGCGCTCCATGTCGGCCTGGCGGCTCCAGCCGCGGGCGAGGTTGACGTACGGGGCGAGGGCGGAGGCCTCTCGGTGGGAGCGGGAGGGGACGACCTCCACCCGGCCCTTGTCGGCGCCGACGACCTGGAGCTCGTTGACCAGCGGGGCGAGCTCGCGTGCCCAGGACGCCTCCGGTGTCGTATGCACGACGTCGTCGACCGACTTGAAGCCGATCCACCCGGTGAAACCGACGAAGGCCAGGATGATGGCGTACCACTTGCGCGAGCGCGGCATCGTGAACGGCAGGGCCGCCAGCAGCACGACGCCCGCGAACAGCATCGACAGGCGTGTGATGTTGGAGCCGATCTGGGAGCTGATCAGCCAGACGAGGAGTACGGAGAGGCCGTACACCGCCGCCGTGATCCGTACCGTCTTCCACTCCTCGGGGACGAGGAAATAGACGACCACGGCGGACAGGAACGGCAGTGTCGCCGAGCCGAAGGCCATCGGCTGGGTGCCGGAGAAGGGGAACAGCCAGGCCGAGAGGGCCACCACGGCGGCCGGCGCGATACCGAGTGCGTACGCGCCCGGGCGGCGTTTCTGAAGGAACAGTGCCACCGCGACCAGGCCGACGAACAGGCCGGCCACCGGCGACGAGGCGGTGGCCAGCGCGGCGAGTGGCGCCGCGCTCAGTGCCTTCGCCCAGCGTTTGTAGCGCCAGCGGTACGGCCAGCAGAAGACGACGGCGACCGCGGCGAGCCCGAACAGCATGCCCAGGCCGTACGTCACCCGGCCCGAGGCGGCGTTGCAGAGCAGCGCGAACACGCCCGCGAGGGCCGGCCACAGCGGCTGCCGTACCGCCCGGCTGCGGATCAGGATCAGCGTCAGCAGGCTCGCCGAGAGCGTCCCCGCGATCATCATCGTCGTACGGACGCCGAGCACCGACATCAGATACGGCGACACCACGCTGTACGACACCGGGTGCATCCCGCCGTACCAGGCGAGGTTGTACGCCGAGTCCGGATGCTGCCCCACGAACTCCGCCCACGCGTCCTGCGCCGCCAGGTCCCCGCCACTGTTCGCGAACGTGAAGAACCAGACGACGTGGAGGACGCCGGCGACGACGGTGGCGACGATGATGGGGTGGCGGAGGAGACGGGTCAGCAGGGGGACTCGGGACGCAGACGTCTCGTCGCGGGCAGGGGGCTCGTCGTCCTGCGGACGAGGCTCGTCGTCCTGCGGACGGGGCTCGTCGTCCTGCGGACGGGGCTCGTCGTCCTGCGGACGAGGCTCGTCGTCCTGCGGACGAGGCTCGGTGCCCTGCGGGCAGCGTTCGCCGTTCTGCGTGCGGGACACGCCGTTCTGGGGGCGGAACTCGTCGTCGTGCGGACGGGATTCGCCGTTTCGCGGATCGGCGTTCAGCGGTATTCGCGGGCCTGATCCTGGGCTGCCCGGATCGGCGTCATCGGCGTGTGTCGGCTCCGCTGTCGCCACTGCAAGGCACTCCCGTGTCCCGTTTTCCGTTCTCGGCCGGGACCCGCGGCCCGCGACCAGGCCGCTTAGCGACGCTAGCACGCACCTCGCCGGTGAGCGCCCCGGACGGGGCGTCATCGGCGAGGTGCGGGGCGTTCGGAGGGCGTTCACGGGGTGTTCGCCACGCCCTCCGGCGTACGCCGGTTCAGCTGACGCGCGTCGGCTCTGCGCAGGTCAGCTGAACCGGGTGGGCTCTGCGCAGGTCAGCCGACGCGGGTCAGCTTGGCGCCGAAGCCCGGTTCCGCGAGGTCCGACTGGAGCGCGACGGGAATCGTCACGGCGTGGTCGGAACCGTCGCCGACCGTCAGCTCACCGACGACCGTGCCCGCCTTGCCGGAGTGCGGAACCGTATCGCCACCGGCGGTGCCGACCGCGAGCTTCGTCTTCAGACCGGGCCAGCCGACCGCCGTCATGTCCTTGGTGGCGACCACGGGGGTCTGGCCGCCGAGCTGGTCGTCCACGTAGCCGACGACGTCACCCTTCTTCACCACCGTCGCCGACGTCAGGCTCTGCTGGACCTTGTCGATCAGCTTCTGGCTGTTGGTGAGGGCCAGCTGGAGGCTGTCCCAGACCTTGCCCGTGCCCGCGTTCTGGCCGAGGACCGCGCCGTAGACCGTCTGCGTCTTGCCGTTCACGGTCTTGGTCGCGGCCCACACCAGGTTGCCGCCCGCCGGCGTCGAGGAACCCGTCTTGAGACCGGTCACGCCGACCTGCTTCACCAGCAGGTCGTTGTTGTTGTAGATGGTGCCGTCGAGCCCGGGGATCTTCGCGCTGGCCATCCCGACGATGCCGGCGAACACCGGGTTCTGCATGACCTCCTTGGCCAGCTTGAGCTGGTCGGTGGCAGTGCTCACCGTCGTCTTCTCCAGACCGCTCGGGTCCGTGTACGTCGAGTTCGTCATGCCGAGCTTCTTGGCGGCGTCGTTCATCTTGCCGACGAAGGTCTTGCTGTCGGAGTCCCAACGGGCCAGCAGCCGCGCCGCGTTGTTCCCCGAAGGGATCATCAGCATCTGGAGCATCTGCCGCTCCGTGAACTGCTGCCCCTTCGTCATGGCCGCCGTCGACTCGTCCTCGTTCTTCGACTCGTCCTCGGCCTGCTGGTCGACGGTGATCTTCTCGCCGCCCTCGTTCCCCTTCAGCGGGTGGTCCTGCAGGATCACGTACGCCGTCATGATCTTCGCCACGCTCGCGATGGGCGCGGACGTCTGCTTGCCGTCGGTACCGAGACTGCCGACACCCTCGACCTCGATCGCCGACTGGCCCTGACCCGGCCAGGGCAGGTCGAGGGTGCCGCCCTCGAACGTGTAGGTCGCGTCGGCGGTGAGCGTGAGGCCCGCCGCCGGGAGCGGTCGCACAGCCTGTACGACTGCAAAGATCACCGCGAGCAGGACGACCAGCGGGGTCCAGATCTTGACCCGCCGCACGATCGTCCGCACCGGGGTCTGCGGGGGCGGCGGCGTGTTCGTCAGCTCGGCCAGCAGGTCCAGCGGCGGCTTGGGCGGCAGGGGCTGCTGGGTGGTGCGATCGGGGCCTAGCGGAGGACGCTCGGGAGCGACCTGAGGACGCTCGGGGCCGACCTGAGGGAGGGCGGCGGTGCCACCGGGAGCGCCCGGAGCGACCGGAGTACCCGGAGCACCTGGAGCACCTGGAACGGCCTTCGGCCTCACCGGGGCGGGCTCGTCGAGGGGCTTGAGGGCGACGAACTTGCTCGTGCGTTCGGCGGGAGCCTCGGGCCTGGGCTTGTCGGCAGGGTGGGGCCTGTCGGTGGGCTCGGGCTTGGCCTTCTCCGTGGGCGGCTTGGCGTCGCCCAGCTTGAGCATGGTGGTGGGCTGGTCCACGGCCGGGCGGCGAGGAGCCTTGAAGACGGCGGTGGGCTGGTCGACCCGGGGCTCACCGGAGGGGGACTTCGGGGAGCCGTTCGGGCTGGGTACCGCGTCGTCGTCCGGGGCTGCGTCGGAGGCGTCGGCGTCCGCCTCGGGCTTGGCGTCAGCAGGCTCGGCACCGGCCTCGGCGGCGGACCCCGCGCTCACGTCACGCCCAAAGGCGCCCTCCGCCCCGGGAGCCGCAGCGAGCGGCGAAGCGTCCGCCTCGGGCTCGGCGTCAGCAGCCTCGGCGTCAGCAGGCTCGGCACCGGCCTCGGCGGCGGACCCCGCGCTCACGTCACGCCCAAAGGCGCCCTCCGCCCCGGGAGCCGCAGCGAGCGGCGAGGCGTCCGCCTCGGGCTTGGCGTCAGCAGGCTCGGCACCGGCGCCTGGCTCTGCGTCGGCGACCGCCCCGCGCGCGGACGCGCTCCCGGTAGCGGAAGCCACCGCCGCAGCCGCAGCGGGCCGCTCAGCGGCCTCCTCAGGCCCGGCACCGGTGCTGTCGCCGGCGTCGGCGGCGAGCCCCACGTCGGCAGCCCCGTCGCCCGCAGACGCGCCGGAGGGCGGTCTATCGGCGCCGTCGGCAGCCTGCGGGCCATCGGCAGACCCGGAAGCGGGAGCGGCCTCCGTCACGACGCCGGCCGCACTCGCGGAACCGGAACCGGAACCGGAACCGGAACCGGACTCCGGCTCGGTAGCACCGTCCGTCGCCACACCCGGCGCACTCGCCATACCCGCCGCACTTGCGGCCCCGTCGGCGCCTTCCGCCTGGGCCCCCGCCGCGGGCAGGGCTCCGCCCTCCCGCTCCCCGTCATCGTCCGTCGTACCGCCAGGCACGGAGGGGTCACTCGCAGAGGCGTCGTCACTCGCGAAGGGGTCACTCGCGGAGGAGCCACCACCGGCCGGGGCGCCATCGCCCCCGCCCTCCGGCTCCGCGTCGGCAGTGTCCGCACCCTGCAGGGACACCTTGCCGGACACGGCGCTCACCGCACCCGCACCCGCATCCTCCGAAGACGGCCCAGAAGCCTCAGACGCCTCAGACCGCTCAGACGGCTCCGCGTCCTCATCGGCGGTTGCCACCCAGGCGGCAACGGCCGCCCGAAGACGCCCGTCCCCGGGGACACCGCCCTCGGCCCCCTCCGGCCCGGGCCCGACCTCACCGGCCCGGCGCGAACCCGACGAACCGTCGGAGCCCGCACCGGGCCCGGCCGACCCGCCGCCGGCGAGGGCCACCCCATCCGCCCCGTCCGTCAGCGCCCGCGTCGAGAACACCGCCGTGGCCTGATCGACCCGCACCGTGGCCGCCCTCTCGCGGGCCACCGCCATGCGCGGGTCGGCCGGGGCCGAAGCCGAGACCGGCCCCGCCCCCCGCGTCGGCCCCGGAACCGCGGCTGCCGTCCCCGACGTCGGTTCTCCCGACGACGCCGTCGCCGACGACTCGTGCTGCTTCGACCTGTCGGGGGACTCGCCCGCCACCGATGCCTCCTCCTGCGGCGCACACCCGCAGTGCGCCCATCCGAACCGTGAAAACCCGTGAAAACTCGTGAAAACCCTTGACCCGCCGCCCGGACACCGTTGTCCGAACCATGTACCAGTGTCCTGTGTGGGGGGATGTCCCCCGCGGTAGACGAGAACGACATACCTACCGGTTCCACTACAAACCGGTCACGCCCTCTCGACAGATGAATGTGAGAGGGGTCACCCTGTCATTCATCCACGCGGGGAGGCATGGATGGGCAAGAGCCGCAGATCAATTCCGGAAGAGCTTCTACTGCTGGCGCTGGACCCGACCACGGGTACCACCGCACAGCCGCAGTCGCTCGACCTCGGTCTGGCCGGAGCACAGCTAGTGGAGCTGGCGTTGGCCGGACGGATAGCCCCGGACGGGGATCGTATCGCCGTGGTAGTACCACGGCCGACTGGAGATCCAACACTGGACTGTGCGTTGGAACTGCTTCGCCGACGCGGAGCACCCGTACGCGCAGTGAACTGGATTGGCGGACCCCGCCTGGGGCTGCGCCAGACCTATCTCTCGCATCTGGAGAGGTGCGGCATGGTTCATGCCGTGGCCGGCCAGATGTGCGGGGTGCTGCCGACGACTCGCTACCAAGCGACGGACACGGCGATCAGCCGGGAGATCAAGGCCCGGCTGGACAGCGCGATCCGCACCGGCGTTCCGCCGGACCCACGGACCGCGGCGCTCGCCGCACTGGCCCACGCGGTCGGCCTCGGCAAGCACCTGTATCCGGGTAATGAGGGACGCTCGTCCCGCTCCCGGCTACGGGATCTGATCAGGCACGACCCCATGGGCGGCCTCGTGGCACACGCGGTCATGGACGTCCAGAACGGTGTGGCCGCACAGCCACGCCGGAGCCCGGCACCGGCAGGCCGTCCGGCCAGCGCCGGAGTCAGGTCCGCAGTCGAACCCGCCCGCGGTGTTCCGATGCAACCGCGCCACAGTTCCATGGCGCGCGCCGTGGCCCACTGAGCCGCAGTACCACGGCACAACCGCAGAACCGCAGGACCGCAGAACCCGTACGACCGCACTACCAGCGCCGCACCGCAGTCCCCAGGAACCGGTCCGGGAGCCGCTGGATCGCGCGGGGTGATGGGACCGTACGTCCGGACGACGACACGGTCCCACCGCCCCGCGCGGCCGCGTTTTCACGCACGGACGCGCTCGTTCACGCACGGACGCGCTCGTTCACGCACGGACGCGCTCGTTCACGCACGGACGC